>NZ_JBJGYS010000022.1:0-93017 GCF_054050115.1 Geodermatophilus sp. SYSU D00708
GCTCTGCCCAGCACCGTGGGCAGAGCACGAGCACCCGGCAGGAGGGTGTGCCGGTCGGGGCTCGCGGCCGGCTACCTCACTTGTAGAGGAGAGCGCCGTCGTCGAGGTCGGCGGCGGGGAGGATGTCGCGCTCCTCGTAGTACTCGTGCAGGTGCACCCACGGCTCGCGGTCGCCCTGCGTGGGCATCAGGTGCATCGATCGGGCCAGGTAGCCGGGGTTGAAGTTCTCCGGGTCCACCCACGGCCGGCGCGGCATGTCGACCTCGTCGTCCCGCAGCGTCGGGACGACCATCGTCGCCCCCTGCTCCTCCATGTGCGCCAGCAGCCGGCAGACGAAGTCGGCGATCAGGTCGGCCCGCAGCGTCCAGCTGTGCCGGAAGTAGCCGAAGACGTAGGCCAGGTTCGGGACGCCGGTGAACATCAGCCCGCGGTAGGTCACCGTGCCGGAGAAGTCGACCGGCTCGCCGTCCACGGTGAACGCGATGCCGCCGAAGACGCTGAGGTCGAAGCCGGTGGCCGACACCACGATGTCGGCCTCGAGCACCTCGCCGGAGGAGACCCGGATGCCGGTCTCGGTGAACGTGTCGATGGTGTCGGTGACCACCGAGACCCGGCCCTCGCGGATCGCGGTGAACAGGTCGCCGTCGGGCAGGACGCCGATCCGCTGCTGCCACGGCCGGTAGGTCGGGGTGAAGTGCTTCTCGATGTCGTAGCCCTCGGGCAGCTGCGGGCGCATCGACTCGATGAGGAACGCCCGCAGCTCCTCGGGCGCCTCGTAGGACATCCGGGCCAGCTCGCTGAACTCGGCGATGTGCTGCCGCCGGAGGATCTCGTGGGTCCACTCCTCGGGGACGTCCAGCGCCCGCAGCGTCGTCGCCAGCTCGTGCGTCTTCGGCCGGGCGATGAAGTACGTCGGCGACCGCTGCAGCATGGTCACGTGCGCGGCGGTCTCCGCCATCGCCGGCACCACCGTCGCCGCGGTCGCGCCGGAGCCGATCACCACGACCCGCTTGCCGGCGTGGTCGAGGTCCGCGGGCCACTTCTGGGGGTGGACGACGGTCCCCTGGAACCGGTCCATGCCCGGCCACTGTGGGCGGTGCGGCTCGCTGTGCTTGTAGTAGCCGTGGCACATCCACAGGAAGCCGGTGGTGAAGCGCAGCTGCTCGCCGGTGTCGCCGCGGGTGACCTCGACAGTCCAGCGGCGGTCGTCGGTCGACCAGGTCGCCGCGGTCACCTCGTGGCGGTGGCGGATGTGCCGGTCCAGGCCGTTCTCGGCGACGACCTCGTCGAGGTAGGCGAGGATCTCCTCCGACGTCGCGATCGACGGGCCGCGCCAGGGCTTGAACCGGTAGCCGAAGGTGAACAGGTCGCTGTCGGAGCGGACGCCGGGGAAGCGGTGGGTCCACCACGTCCCGCCCGAGCCGTCGAGGGCGTCGAGGATGACGAAGCTCGTCCCCGGGCGCTGGGTCAGCAGGTGGTAGCCGGCGCCGATGCCGGAGATCCCCGCGCCCACGATGAGCACGTCGACGTGCTCCACGTGCTCCGCGGTCGCCGTCTGCGACTCCTCGGTCATGGTCATGCCCTGGCTCCCCTCGGTCGGTCCGCGGCGCGGTTCTACCACCGGGACGACCGACAGTTGTGGTGTACGTCACAACCATCGGGCGGGTGGGCACGCACGGTGCCCGTCCCGACACCGGCGGCTGACCAGCGTCGTCGCGGCCCGGCCGGAGGACCGGGCCGCGGGACGTGGCGCTGGAGCAGCTGCTGACCGCGGACGAGGACCCGTCGGCACCCGGTGGGGTGGGTCACCCCGGGGGGTGAGAACCCCGGCCCGCCCGTACAGCGCGGCCCCGGTCGCGTCGATCCCCTCGGCACCCGACGAGGAAGAGGCGGTGCCGAGTGCGTGCACGAGTGCTCCAGCGGGGCGGCCGGCGCCGGCCGTCGTCCGCCGGTGGCCTGCTGCTGGTCGTCGCCGTCCTGGCGGTCTACCCCGCGGTCTACGGGACGAGTGCGGCCGACGCGGTCTACCTCGCCGTGATGGCCGTGGCCTCGGGCGCGGCCTGGTGGGGTGCGCTGCGGCAGGGGTTGCGGTCGGCCGCCGTGCTCGTCGCCCTCGGCGTCACCCTCACCACCGCGGGGGACGCGGTGTGGTTCCTCTACAGCTGGACCGGGTCGGTGCCCGACATCTCCGTCGCCGACGTCGCCTACCTCGCCGGCTACCTCGCGCTCGCCCTCGGCCTGTGGCGGATGGCGAACACCCGCGGCCGCTCCCGGGGGCAGCAGCTCGACGGCTGGCTCGACGGGACCGGCGTCTTCATCGCGGTGCTCATGCTCGTCTGGCAGCTGTCGGTCGCCGGCACGGTGACCGACAGCTCCCTCCCGGTGCTGACCCGCGTCGTCTGGGCGCTCTACCCGGCGCTGGACGCCGCCTTCATCGGCCTGGTGTTCCGGCTGGTCAGCACCCGGTCCCGCGGGGAGCGCGCACCGCTGGCGGTCGCGGCCGGCGCCGCCTGCTGGCTCGCCTCAGACCTGGGGTTCCTGCTGATGGCCGACCCCGAGGTCGCCAGCGTGTGGTTCGACACCGGGTGGCTGCTCGGCGCGCTGCTGCTGGCCGCCGCCGCCGGTGTCCGCGGTGGCCCGGAGGGCGCCGCGGAGCCGGTCGAGGCCGTCCCGTCGCTGGCCCGGCTCGCGGTCAGCCTCGGCGCCCTGCTGGTGCCCGCCGGCCTCGAGGTGTCCCGCGACGTCACGGGCGCCACGAACGCGCCGGTGACCGTCTTCGGCGGCACCTCGGTGCTGACCCTCCTGGTGTTCGTGCGGGTGGCCCGGCTGCTGCGCGCCGCGGCCGCCGCCCGCGCCCTCGTCGGCTCCCAGCAGCGGTACAGCGCGGCCCTGGCCCGGCACTCCTCGGACGCCGTCGCGGTCGTCTCCGCCGACGGCCGGCTGCTCGGCGACCCCGCCGCCCTGCGCAGCGTGCTGGGCGCGGACGCGCCCGCCGTGCCGACCGCCGGCGACATCGTGCGGCTGTCCGGCGTCGACGGCGACGAGGCCCGTCGCGTGTTCGCGCAGGCGGTGGCCGCCGACGGCGCCGTCGTCGACGCCGAGCTGCGGTGCCGCCGCGGCGGCGAGGAGCGCTGGCTGGGCGTCCGGCTCGCCGACCTCAGCACCGACCCGGACGTCGGCGGCGTCGTCGTCCACATGACCGACATCACCGACCGCAAGCGCGCCGAGGAGGCGCTGACCCACCAGGCCTTCCACGACGCCCTCACCGGCCTGGCCAACCGCGCGCTGTTCGCCGACCGGGTCGGCCAGGCACTGCACCGCCGCGCCCGGGGGGACGGCGCCGCGGCGGTCGTCTTCATCGACCTCGACGGCTTCAAGGCGGTCAACGACACCCTCGGCCACCAGGCCGGCGACGCGCTGCTGCGGGAGGTGGCCGACCGGCTGCGGTCGACGGTCCGCGCCGGGGACACCGTCGCCCGGCTCGGTGGCGACGAGTTCGCCGTCCTGGTCGAATCCGCCGGCGACGGCGTGGCGCCGGCCGGCGTCACGGCCGACCGGGTGCTCGCCGCCCTGGCCCGGCCGATGGAGCTGGCCGGCCAGCGGGTCACGATCAGCGGCAGCGTCGGCATCGCCGTCGCCACCGCGGACGCGACGGGGGAGTCACTGGTCCGGGACGCCGACATCGCCATGTACGCGGCCAAGGTGTCCGGGCGCGGGCGCTCCGTCGTCTTCGACCCGGGCATGCGCACGGCCGCCGTCGAGCGCCGCCGGCTGGAGCAGGAGCTGTCCGGGGCGCTCGCCGCCGAGCAGTTCCGGCTGGTCTACCAGCCCGTCGTCAACCTGGCCGACCAGCGGGTGCTCGGCTTCGAGGCGCTGCTGCGCTGGCAGTCGCCCACCCTGGGCGCCGTCCCGCCGGCTCGCTTCGTCCCGGTCGCCGAGGACCTCGGCCTCATCGGGGAGATCGGCGGCTGGGTGCTGCGCGAGGCCTGCCGGACCGCCGCCGACTGGCGCCGGGAGCACCGCGCCGCCGCGGACACCACCATGTCGGTGAACGTCTCGGCCGTGCAGCTCACCGCGCCGGACCTGCTCGACCAGGTGAGCGGCGCGCTCACCGCCAGCGGCCTGCCGGCGTCGGCGCTGGTCCTGGAGGTCACCGAGACCGCGCTCGTCGGCGACCCCGAGCGCGCCGCCGCGTCGCTCACCGCGCTGCGGGCCCTGGGCGTGCGGGTCGCCCTCGACGACTTCGGCACCGGCTACTCGTCGCTGGGCCACCTGCAGCAGTTCGCCGTCGACGTGCTCAAGATCGACCGGTCCTTCGTCGCCACGATCACCGGCGACGGCGAGATGCCGCCGATCGTCCGCGGCCTGGTCGACCTCGGCCGCGCCCTGGACCTGGAGGTCGTCGCCGAGGGCATCGAGTCGGAGGCGCAGCGGGCCATGCTGCTCGACGGCCGGTGCGGCCGCGGCCAGGGATACCTGTTCGCCCACCCGCTGGAGGCCACCGACGCCGAGCTGCTGCTGCTCGGCCAGCGCTCCGGCACCGGCGCCGCGGAGCTGCCGCGGACCTGACCGGCCTCAGCCGGGGGTGGACCGCTGCCACTCCCGGGGGGTCGTCCCGAACGCGGCCCGGAACCGCCGGGTGAAGTGGCTGGGGTCGGTGAAGCCGCAGGAGCGGGCCGTCGCCGCGATCGACCGCCGCCGTCCCGACGGCGACGCCAGCATCGAGCGCGCCAGCTCCAGCCGCTCGGCGATCACCGTCTGCTCCAGGCTCAGCCCCGCCTCGGCGAACTCCTTGTACAGCTGCCGCACCGAGACGTTGTGCGCCGCGGCGATCCGCTCCGGGGTGAGCCCGGGGTCGGTCAGCCGCCGGCGGACGTCGGCCAGCACCCGGGTCACCGTGGTCTCGGCGGGCGCCGCCGGTGTCGGCCGGTCGGGGGCCGCCGCCGACAGCAGCAGCGCGCGCACCAGCTCGGTCGTCGCCGTCCCCACGGTGGCCGCGCCGGGGTCCCCGGCGATGCGGTCGGCGTCCCGGGTCAGGCGCACGAGGTGGTCGCGCACCAGGTCGTGCAGCGGGCTGGCGCGCAGCCGCGGAGCCGCCGCACGGACGACGGCGACGGGCAGCCCGAGCTGCTCGGTCGACACCTGGAAGGCCCGCGAGCCGCCCGAGCCCGACCAGGAGAACGCGTAGGGCTCGGCGAGGTCGTTGACCATCAGCTCACCGGGGCGCACCAGCCGGTCGGTGCCGAACTGGCTGAACCGGCCCACCCCGCTGGACTGCACGGCCAGCGCCACCACGGGGGTGCTCGCCATGCGGACGTGCCGCTCGGTGCGCACCAGCGAGAACCCGGTCGAGTCGGTCGTGAACAGGTTGGTGGTGCCGTACTGCCACAGGTGCATGCGGGTGCGCAGCTCCCGGCTCGGGCCCAGGTGCTCGATCCGGCAGGGGACCGAGGCCTGGCCGAAGGCGGCGCGGAAGGCGGCGGGCCGGTCCTCCGGCGGCAACCGGGCGGTGTCGAGCAGGAGCATCGGGTCCCCTTCGGGCGCACGCGCGCGGAGCCGACGAAACGCCCGCCGAGTCTGGCAGGGCCGGGCCCCCGCGGAGAAGGGCCGCCGGACCACGTCCGTCCGTGCACGCAGGGGCCGGAGGTGTGCAGCCAGGGGCCAGCAGCCCGGACGGCGTCCTGCCAGGCTCCGCGCGGAGGGAGCCCGAGACCATCCGACGGGAGCTGCGCGATGAGCACCTTCACGACCTCCGACGGCACGGACATCTTCTTCAAGGACTGGGGATCGGGGCAGCCGGTGGTGTTCAGCCACGGCTGGCCCCTGTGCGCCGACGCCTGGGACGGCCAGCTGTTCGCGATGGCCTCCCACGGCTTCCGCGCCGTGGCGCACGACCGCCGCGGGCACGGCCGGTCGGGCCAGCCGTGGACCGGCAACGACATGGACACCTACGCCGACGACCTCGCCGCGCTCCTCGAACTGCTCGACCTGCGCGACGTGATCCTGGTCGGGCACTCCACCGGTGGCGGCGAGGTCACCCGGTACCTGGGCCGCCACGGCACCGGGCGGGTCGCGAAGGCCGTGCTGCTCGGGGCGATCCCCCCGCTGATGCTCAAGACCGACGCCAACCCCGAGGGCACGCCGCTGGAGGCCTTCGACGAGATCCGTGCCGGCGTCCTCGGCGGGCGCTCGGAGTACTACCGGCAGCTCGCCATCCCGTTCTACGGCGCCAACCGCCCCGGCAGCCAGGTGAGCCAGGGCCAGCTCGACGACTTCTGGCGGATGAGCATGATGGCCGGCCTCAAGGGCGCCCACGACTGCATCCACGAGTTCAGCGAGACCGACTTCACCCAGGACCTGGCCCGCATCGACGTCCCGGTGCTGGTCGCGCACGGCGACGACGACCAGATCGTGCCGTTCCATGACTCCGCGCCGAAGACGGCGGAGCTGCTCAAGAGCGCCGAGCTCAAGGTCTACCCGGGCCAGCCGCACGGCCTGACCGGCGCCCACGAGAAGGAGTTCACCGCCGACCTGCTCGCCTTCGCGCGGGCCTGACAGGAGGACGACGTGAGCGACGCGATCCCCACCCCGCGCGCCGAGGGCCGCCCGGCCGACGGCGCCCCCGACACCATCGTCCTGGTGCACGGGTTCTGGGTGACCCCGCGCAGCTGGGAGGAGTGGAAGGCGCGCTACGAGGCCCGCGGCTACCGGGTGCTCACCCCGGCCTACCCGGGCTTCGAGGTCGAGGTGGAGGCGCTCAACGCCGACCCCACGCCGATCGCCGAGCTGACCCTCCCGGAGATCGTCGCGCACCTGGAGTCGGTGATCGGCGAGCTGGACCGGCCGCCGATCCTCATCGGCCACTCCGCCGGGGGCACGCTGGTGCAGCTGCTGCTCGACCGCGGTCACGGTGCGGTCGGCGTCGTGCTCAACTCCGCCCCGACCGAGGGGGTGCGGGTGCTGCCGCTGTCGCAGCTGCGCTCGACGTTCGTCGCGTTCAAGAACCCGGCCAACCGGCACCGGGCGGTGCCGCTGACCCACGAGCAGTGGCACTACGCGTTCACCAACACGTTCAGCGAGGAGGAGTCGCGCCGGCTCTACGAGCGGTACGCGATCCCGGCGTCCGGCCGGATCCTGTGGAGCTCGGTGCTGGCCAACTTCATGCCGGGTCCCCAGGACGCCGCGGTCGACTACGCCAACGACGACCGGGCGCCGCTGATGTTCGTCTCCGGCGGCGAGGACCGCCTCATGCCGCCGAGCGTGCAGCGGTCGAACGCCAAGCACTACCGGTCCCCGCACACCGTCACCGAGATCCGGGAGTACGCCGGCTACGCGCACCTGCTGCCCTCCCAGCCCGGCTGGGAGGAGATCGCCGACTCCGTGCTCGAGTGGGCCGTGGAGCACGCGCGGCCGGGGCGCCCGGAGGTCGCCGGCACCCCGTGAGCACCCGCCCGGCGGGGACCGTCCGGCTCACCCACGACACCCACGGCGACGACCTCGACGCCGGGAACGCGCTCCTGCCGCCGGACGGTGTCGTCGCGACCACGCCCTCCGGCGCCCGGCGGCCGGCGGCTCGGCGCGCGGGCCGGCCCCGGAGGGGACGACGACGCTGACGGCGCCCGGCCGCCCGCCGATGGAGGTCACCGCGACCCCGCCCGCCACGGCCCGCCGCGCGGCCTGAGCCGGTCACCCGTCCGGAGGTCACCTTGCGTGACACCGGGCCACCTCGCGTCCGTCACCGACGGTAGCCGTGACCGCTGGCACTGCTGGGCGCTGCGAGGCACGTGACCGACGGATGTGTGGGCTGCTGTGCTGGTCAACGTCTCACCCCGGCGATGCGTCCCCGCGTACCGGTGACGGTGCGCGGCCGAGTCGACGCGCTGCGATGTAGCCCGTCCGGGTGAACCACTCGAAGTGGGTAGCTCTGCGTGATCGCACGTGACTAACGTCGGTCACGGCACGTGATCACGTGCCAGGACGACGTTGAGATCCGGGTGGTCCCACCGCCGCCGCATCGGTGCTCGGGGGAGAAGACGGTCGCCAGACCATCCGGGGAACGAGTGGCGAGACCGCCGTCCTGTCAGGGCCGACCCGCCTGAGCAGGAGAACCATGACCCGCGCCGCGCGCCCCCGTCCACCCACGCGAGTGGCCGCCACGCGCTGAGCACGCCGGCGTGAGGGGCGCCGTCCGCGCTCCCGTCGCGGACCGCAGCCCTGCGCCGCGCGGCTCCCGCCGGCCCCTGCTGACCGGTCCCGCTCCGGAGCACGCCCGCCTGCACCCCGTGCCGTCTCGCCGTACCGAAGGTCCTCCCATGCCCTCGTCCGCCCCCGAACTCCGTGCTGCGGAGTCCCCGGCCGCCCTCCGGCTGACCGGTTCCCAGGAAGGAGGCAGCCCCGTGGTCACGTCCCGGCGTGGCTGAGCCCGCCGCCCAGCCGACCTACCCCTACGCCGACTTCAGCGAGCTCGCCGGTCCGGTGCAGGAGCCGCCGGAGGACCGCCGCGTCCGGTTCCGGCCGGTGACCCGGGGCACGGCTCGCGTCCGGGCCTGGCTGCTGGTCAGCGCCGCCCTCGTCTTCGAGTTCGTGTTCCTGTCCTTCCTGCTGCGCCCGGTGCACTACCCGGTGTTCACCGGCGACTGGCAGTCGGTCCTGGCCGTGGGGCTCATCGGCAGCATCGCGGTGATCGAGGTCCTGCGCCTGGTCAACGTGTTCACCCTCGCGGTGGCGACCCTGAACGCGCGCGACCCGATCCCGATGACGCCGGTGACCGGCCGGCGCGTCGCCTTCCTCACCACCATCGTGCCGAGCAAGGAACCGCTGGAGATGGTGCGCCGGACCCTCGAGGCCGCCGTCGCCGTCCGGTACGACGGCACGTTCGACGTCTGGCTGCTCGACGAGGGCGACGCCCCCGACGTGCGGGCCATGTGCGCTGAGCTCGGCGTCCGCCACTTCACCCGGCACCGCGTGCCGGAGTGGAACCAGAGCACCGGACGGCACAAGACCAAGACCAAGCACGGCAACTACAACGCCTGGCTGGACGCCCACGGGGACGACTACGACTTCTGGGTGTCGGTCGACTCCGACCACGTGCCGCTGCCCAACTTCGCCGAGCGGCTCATGGGCTACTTCCACGATCCCGACGTCGCCTTCGTCGTGGGCCCGCAGGTGTACGGCAACTACGACAACTTCGTCACCCGCGCCGCCGAGTCTCAGCAGTACCTGTTCCACAGCGTGCTGCAGCGGGCCGCCAACCGGTTCACGACGGCCATGTTCGTCGGCACCAACAACGCCGTCCGCCTGTCGGCGCTGCGCGCCATCGGCGGGCTGCAGGACTCGATCACCGAGGACGCCGCGACCAGCGTCGTCTGGCACGCCAGCGTGAACCCGGAGACCGGGGCGCCCTGGAAGTCGGTCTACACCCCGGACGTCCTGGCGGTCGGCGAGGGGCCCTCGACCTGGCGCGACTACTTCACCCAGCAGGGCCGCTGGGCCCGCGGCACCGACGACGTCGTCCTGCGCCGGTTCCGCACGGCGTCCCGCGGGATGTCGTCCTGGCGGCGGGCGCACTACAGGCTGCTCATGGCCTTCTACCCGGCGACCGCGATCAGTTGGGTGCTGGGCATCTCCAACCTGGTCGCCTACCTGCTCACCGGCGTGGCCGGCCTGCTGGTCTCCGCGCAGCTGTGGGTGATGCTCTACGCCAACGCCGCGGTGCTCCAGGTCGCCGTCTACTTCTGGAACCGCCGGCACAACGTCAGCCCGCACGAGGAGGAGGGTTCCTCGGGCATCAGCGGCATGCTCGTGTCGGTCCTGTCGACGCCGGTGTACGTGAGCGCGCTGTGGGCGGCGATCCGCAACCGCGACATCAACTTCGCCGTCACCCGCAAGGGCACGGTCAGCGGTGACCGGGTGAGCTCGTTCGCCAAGCACCTGCGGTGGGCCGCCCTGCTCGTCGTGGCCCTCGTGCTGTCGGAGCTGTGGGGGCACACCCACCCCGAGATCCGCGTCTGGGCGGTGCTGAGCCTGGCGGCCTGCCTGCTGCCGGTCGCGATCTGGGCCACCGGCCGGGTGCGCGAGCGCCTCCACCGGCCCGTCCCGACGCCGTCCCGGCCGGGGCCCGGCGTCCCTGCCCTCGACCTCGTCGACGGTGACCGCACGCCGGCCGTCACGTTCGTCGGCAACCACGCCGCACCCGTCCCCCTGACGCAGGAGAGCACCCGATGACCCGCCGCAAGCCACGGCCGATGCGCCGGCTGCGCAACGCCGCCCTCGTCGTCGCCACGGCGGCCGGGCTGGTGGCGGCGAACGGCCCGGTCGTGACCGCGGTCGCGCAGGACGCCTACACCGACTTCCAGCGCAGCCGTCCCGACTACAAGGCGCAGTACGGCTCCTGGGAGACCATCGAGCTGCCCGAGGAGTACCGCGTCCAGGCCATCCACGCCGCGTTGCTGTACACCGGCAAGGTGCTGCTGATCGCCGGGTCGGGCAACAACGCCCGGGACTTCGAGGCGGGCACGTTCCGGACCATCGTGTGGGACCCGGTGACCGGGGAGTCGAAGGAGGTCCCCACCCCGGAGGACCTCTTCTGCTCCGGGCACGCGTACCTGCCCAACGGCAACCTGCTCATCGCCGGCGGCACCCGGGAGTACGAGGTCCTCGCCGCGGACGTGAGCCGGGCGGCCGGCGTCATGACCGTGAAGAACGAGCGCGACGGCGGCCCGGTCACCCTGCCCGCCGGCACCCGTTTCACCGCCGGCGGCAACACCTACCGGTCGACCGAGGACGTCACGGTGCCGCCCGCGCACACCATGCCCGACGGCAGCCGGATGGCCGGCGCGCAGACGGTGTGGGTCGAGGCCGAGGAGGAGGGCGACGCCTACGTCGTCACCGGCAGCCGGCAGTTCCAGATCCGGGACGTCGCGCCCGACCGGCGCAACGACGTCTACGGCCAGGCCGACAGCCTCACCCTCGACAAGCAGAACTACCGCGGCCTCGACGCCTCCTACGAGTTCGACGTCGCCACCGAGACCTACCGGCGGACCGGCCGGCTGACCGAGTCGCGCTGGTACCCGACGCTGGTCGGGCTGGAGGGTGGCGAGGTGCTCGCCGTCTCCGGCCTCGACGAGCACGGTGTCGTCATCGACGGGGCCAACGAGGTCTACGACCCGGCCACCCGGACCTGGGAGGAGCGGCCGGACCTGGAGCGCTACTTCCCGACCTACCCCCACCTCTTCCGGCTCGTCGACGGCCACCGGCTGTTCTACAGCGGCGCCAACACCGGCTACGGCTCGCACCTGGAGGGGCGCCAGCCGGGGATCTGGGACCTCCGCGACAACTCCTGGACCGACGTCGAGGGGCTCGCAGACCCCGGCTTCAACGAGACCGCCACCTCGTTCCTGCTCGCGCCGGCGCAGGACCAGCGGGTGGCCATCGTCGGTGGTGGCGGGGTCGGCGACAGCGAGGAGTCGACGGCCCGGTTCGACGTCGTCGACCTCACCGACCCGGAGCCGCGGTACGTCCCGCTGAGCGACTACCCGAGCCCCGCCCGCTACATCAACGCCGTCACGCTGCCCGACGACCGCACCCTGCTCACCGGTGGCTCGGTGGGCTACCGCGGCAACTCGCAGAGCGACCTGCACCTGACGAGGCTGTTCGACCCGGCTACGGGGGAGACACTGCCGGCGGCGCCGAACGAGGTGGGGCGCAACTACCACGCGACCGCGGTGCTGCTGCCCGACGGGCGGGTCATGACCATGGGCTCGGACCCGCTGTTCTCCGACGAGGAGAACACCATCCCCGGGCGGTTCGAGACGCGGATCGAGATCTACTCCCCGCCGTACCTGTTCGCCGGGGAGCGTCCGGCCCTCACCTCCGCACCGACCGAGATCACCCGCGGAAGCACCTTCCGCGTGTCCACCGCGGGCGTGGACGTCGCCGGGGCCCGGCTGCTGCGGCCCAGTGCCGTGACCCACCAGACCGACCCCGAGCAGCGCTCCATCGCCCTCCACGTGACCCCCGGTGCCGGCTGCCCGGCGGGCGAGGACGCCCCGACCGCCCAGGAGCCGCAGGGGCACTGCCCGGACGGCTGCTGCGGGTCCGGCGGGTCGGGGACCTTCGACCTGGCCGTCCCGGCCGAGGAGGGTCTGACGCCGTCCGGCTGGTACATGCTCGTCGTGCTCGACAGCGAGGGTGTCCCCTCCCCGGCGCGATGGGTGCACGTGGCATGAGCCGGCGGACCTCGCTGCGGCGATCCGTGCGGACGGTGGTCCTGGCCGCCGCGGCGGGCGCGACCGTCGCCTGCACCGGCGCCTCGACGGCCGGGCCCGACCAGGGCCCACCGGCACCGGCCGTCGTCCAGGACACCGACCGGCTGGCGGGCGAGCTGTGGGTCAACCCGGAGGGGCACGGCCCCCTCGCCGTCGAACAGGCGCTCGCGGAGGGCCGGACCGCCGACGCCGACGCCCTCGCCCCGCTGGCCGAGCAGCCCGCCGCCACCTGGATCGCCACGCCGGCCAACCCCTACGAGGCGGTGCTCGAGGTCTCCCAGGCCGCTGCCGCCGCCGGGCAGCTGCCCGTCCTGGTGGCCTACAACGTGCCGGGACGCGACTGCGGCTCGTACTCCGCCGGGGGCGCGGCCGGCGTCGACGAGTACCTGAGCTGGATCGGCAGCTTCGCCGCGGCCCTCGGCGACCGGCCCGCTCTCGTCGTGCTGGAGCCGGACGCCGTCGCGCACGCCGTCGTGGGCTGCGCGGGCGTCGACCCCGAGGCGCGCTTCGAGGCGCTGGCCCAGGCCGTGGCGATCCTCGACCGCCAGCCGCAGGCCCGCGTCTACCTCGACGCCGGCAACGCCAGCTGGATCCCCGACCTGCCTGCGCTCGCCGACGCCCTGCGGCGCAGCGGCATCGACCAGGCGGAGGGCTTCGCCCTGAACGTCGCCAACTTCGAGACCACCGAGGTCAGCGCCGAGTACGGGCTGGCCCTGTCCCGGGAGCTCGAGCGAGGCGCGGCGCCCGGGGCCCCCGCCATCCACTTCGTCATCGACACCAGCCGCAACGGCGCCGGCCCGGTGCCGGAGACCGGGTCGGACGAGGACCGCTGGTGCAACCCGCCCGGGCGGCGGCTGGGTGCGCAGCCCAGCACGTCGGTCGACCACGAGCGGGTCGACGCGCTGCTCTGGGTCAAGCAGCCCGGTGACTCCGACGGTTCCTGCCGGGGCGCGCCGCCCGCCGGCCAGTGGTGGCCGGCGGGCGCCGCCGAGCTGGTCGCCGGCTGATCCGGACGACGCCGGTCAGCCGCCGCGCTGCACCTCGGCCTGCACGATCCCGCGCAGCGCCGTGCGCAGCGCCTCGTCCCCGGTCTCGCCGCGCTCCAGTGCCGCCCGCGCGTCCTCGGGCAGGACGGCGGGGTCGACGTCGTCGAGCCAGCTGACCTCGCCGGCGACCCGGCGGCCCACACGCAGCCTGCTGCCCTCGGACCGCAGGACGTACTCCTCGCTGTCGACCCGGACGGTCATCTCGTCGCTCATGGCGGGGGACTACCCCGCGCGGCGACCGGTCCACCCGCGCGCCGGGAGCGAGGATGGGCACGTGGAGGACTGCTGCGAGGTCGTCGTCACCGGTGCCGACGCCGACTGGCTGGCCGGCTACACCCGGACGCTGGTGGAGGAGCGGCTCGCCGCCTGCGGGCACCAGCTGGCCGCGATCCGCTCGGTGTACCGGTGGGAGGGCGAGGTGCACGACGAGCCGGAGGCCCGGGTCGCGCTGCACACCCGCCGGTCGCTGGTGCCGGCCGTGGTGGCCCGCACCGCCGAGCTGCACCCGTACGACGTCCCCTGCGTCATCGCGCTGCCGCTGGTCGACGGGTCGCCGGACTACCTGCGGTGGGTGGTCGCCGAGACGCGGGAACCGGAGCGCTGACCCGGTCGTCAGCCGGTCGGGGGGACTGGGTATGACGGAGCTGTCCCGGCGGTCGCGCCGGCCGAGGGGAAGCGACGGAGTGGTCACCGGTGGCGGTGACCGGCAGACGGCAGGAGAACGCGTGCCAGGACCAGCGGTGCCACACCAGCTGCCGGTGGACGTGCGTCGCCGCGTCGGCGGGTCCAGCAGCTCGGCTGTCGCGGTCGAGGCGGTCCTCGACGCGCTGCCCTCGCCGACGCTGCTGATCGACGCCCAGGGCCGGGTGCTGCTGGCCAACACCGCCTGGCAGACCGCCGCGCCACTGCTCGACGACGACCGGGTCCGGCTGGGCCTCGACGACGACTACTACGCCATGGCCCGGCGGCTGAGCGCCGGTTCGGGCTCGGAGTCCCTCATCGACCGGCTCCGGGCGCTCTCCCGCGGCGAGTGCGCCTCGGTGCAGGCCGACTACGCCCTGGAGCGCGCCGACGGCACCCGCTGGTACCACCTGCAGGCGTCCCGGGTCGACCAGGCCGGGCAGGTCGTCGTCACCCACACCGACGTCACCTCGCGGGTCCGGGCCGAGCGGGCCTCGGACTGGCGGGCCCGCCACGACACCCTCACCGAGCTGCCCAACCGTGCGCACCTGCACGAGCTGATCGACGCCGAGCTGCAGCGGCTCGACCGCGGCCCGGTGTCGGTGCTCTTCCTCGACGTCGACGGGTTCAAGGACGTCAACGACTCCCTCGGGCACGACGCCGGCGACGACCTCCTGCGCCAGATCGCCGGCCGGCTGACCG
Organism: Geodermatophilus sp. SYSU D00708; assembly: GCF_054050115.1. Taxonomy (NCBI): domain Bacteria; kingdom Bacillati; phylum Actinomycetota; class Actinomycetes; order Geodermatophilales; family Geodermatophilaceae; genus Geodermatophilus; species Geodermatophilus sp. SYSU D00708. The sequence goes on from NZ_JBJGYS010000022.1 coordinate 14,696, forward strand.
GCAGCACCCGCGCCGGCGACACCGTGGGCCGGCTCGGCGGCGACGAGTTCGTCGTCCTGTGCCGGGAGTGCGACACCGCGGGCGCCGAGGCGCTGGCCGACCGCTGCCGCGCCAGCATCGACCGGCCCTTCGACCTCGGCGGCCGGATGGTCCGGCTGGGGGTGAGCATCGGCATCGCCACCGCCCCGGACCCCGGTCCACCGCTGCGCTCCACCGACCTGGTCCGCGACGCCGACCTCGCCATGTACGCGGCCAAGGCGGCCGGCCGCAACCGGGTCCGGCTGTTCACCGCCGACCTGCGCACCGCCGCGCAGCGGCGGGCCACCGTCGCCAACGAGCTGCGGGAGGCGGTCCTCGACGACCAGCTCGTGCTGCACTACCAGCCGGTCCTGCACCTGCCGACCGGGCGGATCACGGGGGTGGAGGCGCTGGTCCGCTGGGAGCACCCGCAGCGCGGGCTGCTCCCGCCCGCGGACTTCCTCCCGATCGCCGCGCAGCACGACCTGATGACGCCGGTCGCCCGCTGGGTGCTGCGCGCGGCGACGCGGCAGGCCGCGGCGTGGGGACGCACCGGCCTGCGGCTGGTGACCGGCGTGAACATCAGCGCCGGGCACTTCTCCACCGGCACCCTGGTCCGCGACGTCGAGGACGCGCTGGCCGACTCCGGGCTGCCACCCGAGCAGCTGGTCGTGGAGCTGACGGAGAGCTCGGTGGCCGAGGACGCCGACCGGGCCGCCGCCCAGTTCGCCCAGCTGCGCCGCCGGGGGGTCGAGGTGTGCATCGACGACTTCGGCAGCGGCTACTCGTCGCTCAGCCAGCTGGTCGCCATCCCCGCCGGGATCCTCAAGGTCGACCGCAGCCTGACCACCTTCCCCGAGGGGCGCCGCGGTCCGGCGGCCGCCGCGATCGCCGCCGTCGTGGCCCTGGCCCGGGCCTGCGGCATGCGCACCCTGGTCGAGGGGGTGGAGACCGCCGAGCAGCTCGAGCTGGCCGCGCAGCTGGAGTGCCCCCTCGCCCAGGGCTTCCACATCGCCCGGCCGATGCCGGCCGAGGAGGTCGCGCCGTGGGTGGCGGCGCGGAGGACGGCCGGCAGCGCGTCCGGCTGACCGGCGGCGCGCCTCAGCCGGGCTCGCCGCGCCGCTTGCGCCGCACCACCACCACCAGGTCGACCAGCGCGACGGCGGCGAGCACGAACAGCACGGCGGCGGCCCATCCCGGCAGGCCGGCGGCCAGCCACAGGACGCCGCCGACGACGCAGACGACCAGGCCGAAGGCGGCCAGCACCAGCCGCAGGGTCAGGGCCGACTGCGCCGGTGGCGCGCCGGCGAGACCGGCCGTGGGGTCGTGGTGGTCGGGCAGGCCGCGCTCGTAGTCCTCCCGCGACCGCGGTCGCCGCCGGGGATCGGTCATGCCGCACTCCGTACCCCCGCGGGAGCGCACTACCCTGGGTCGACGTGGCCGCTGACTTCTCCGTCGTCCTGGACGAGCTCGACACGACCCTGAGGTCGATCGAGGCGGTCCTCGACGTCGACCGCCTCCGCCGCGAGGTCGCCGACCTCGAGCAGCAGGCCGCCGCGCCCGACCTGTGGAACGACGTCGAGGCCGCGCAGGCGCTCACCTCGAAGCTCTCCTACCTGCAGGGCGACCTGCGCCGGGTGGAGGAGCTGCGCAGCCGGCTCGACGACGTGGGCCTGCTGCACGAGATGGCCGCCGAGGAGGGCGACGACGCCACGCTGGCCGAGGCCGAGCGCGAGCTGGAGAGCCTGCGCAAGGCGATCGACGAGCTGGAGGTCCGCACCCTGCTGTCGGGCGAGTACGACTCGCGCGAGGCGCTGGTGACCATCCGCTCGGAGGCCGGCGGGGTCGACGCCGCCGACTTCGCCGAGATGCTCATGCGCATGTACCTGCGCTGGGCCGAGCGGCACAAGTACCCCGTCGAGATCTACGACGTCAGCTACGCCGAGGAGGCCGGCATCAAGTCGGCCACGTTCGCGGTCAAGCAGCCCTACGCCTACGGCACCCTCTCGGTGGAGCAGGGCACGCACCGGCTGGTGCGCATCTCGCCGTTCGACAACCAGGGACGCCGGCAGACCTCCTTCGCCGGCGTCGAGGTGCTGCCCGTCGTGGAGCAGACCGACCACGTCGACATCCCGGAGAACGAGATCCGCATCGACGTCTTCCGGTCCTCCGGCCCGGGTGGGCAGAGCGTGAACACCACCGACTCCGCCGTCCGCATCACGCATCTGCCGACCGGCATCGTCGTCTCCTGCCAGAACGAGAAGAGCCAGATCCAGAACCGCGCTGCGGCGCTGCGCGTGCTGCAGGCGCGGCTGCTGGCGGTGCGGCAGGCCGAGCAGCGGGCCGAGATGGACGCGCTGAAGGGGGAGGGCGGCAGCAGCTGGGGCAACCAGATGCGCTCCTACGTCCTGCACCCGTACCAGATGGTCAAGGACCTGCGCACCGAGCAGGAGACGGGCAACACCGCCGCTGTCCTGGACGGCGACATCGACGGCTTCATCGAGGCCGGCATCCGGTGGCGCCGTCAGCAGGACAGCGTCACCGCCGGCTGACGGCCGCGGGAGCATCGCAGCGAGCGCCAGCGAGCGAGGAGCGGACCGTGGCGCGGAAGCCGGCCAGTGTCACCGCCGGCTGAACGAAGGCGCCGAGAGCGGCACCAGGCGTCCCGTTCGTCACAGGGGTCCCGCGGCGTGGAGCGGAATACGCCACGCTGGGTGACGGGGGACCTGGGACGTCGCAGGTCCCCGTCACGCTGCGCGGATACCGAGTCCAGGCGGTTCCGTGGCGAACAGACCAGGATGCCCCTCGCGGAAGGTACCGTGGCCCCTCGTGATCGAACTGCAACACGTCACCAAGCTGTACCCGGCGAGCTCCCGGCCGGCTCTCGATGACGTGTCCACGGAGATCGACAAGGGGGAGTTCGTCTTCCTCATCGGTTCCTCCGGCTCGGGCAAGTCGACCTTCCTGCGACTGCTGTTGAAGGAGGACGACCCCACCAAGGGCACGGTCAAGGTCAACGGCAAGACGCTGAACTCGATGAGCAAGTGGCAGGTGCCCAAGCTGCGCCGCACGATCGGCTGCGTCTTCCAGGACTTCCGCCTGCTGCGCAACCGCACCGTGGCCCAGAACGTGGCCTTCGCGCTGGAGGTCATCAACAAGCCCCAGCGCACGATCAAGCGCGTCGTCCCCGAGGTGCTGGAGATGGTCGGCCTGGAGGGCAAGGCCGAGCGGCTGCCCTCCGAGCTCTCCGGTGGTGAGCAGCAGCGCGTCGCCATCGCCCGGGCGTTCGTCAACCGGCCGCTGGTGCTGCTCGCCGACGAGCCGACCGGCAACCTCGACCCGGAGACCAGCGAGGGGATCATGCTGCTGCTGGAGCGGATCAACCGCACCGGCACGACCGTGGTCATGGCGACGCACGACTACCACATCGTCGACTCGATGCGCCGCCGCGTCATCGAGCTCAACGGGGGCGTGCTCACCCGCGACCAGTCGCGCGGCGTCTACGGCGTCGGCCGCTGACCGGTCGAGCCTCCCCGCCTGCCTGAACTCACGACAGGGAATCCATGCGCGTCAACTTCGTGCTCTCCGAGGTGGCCACCGGGCTGCGTCGCAACCTGACCATGACGGTCGCGATGATCCTGACCACGGCCATCTCGCTCGGACTCATGGGCACCGGCCTGCTCATCGCCGGGATGATCTCCGACATGAAGGAGATCTACTACGACAAGGTGCAGGTCTCCATCTTCCTGGCCGACGACGTCACCGACGACCAGCGGTCGGCGATCGAGCAGCAGCTCGAGGACTCACCCGAGGTGGCCAGCTACCTCTACGAGTCCAAGGCGGAGGCGTACGAGCGCTTCCAGCAGCAGTTCAGCCAGCAGCCCGAGCTCGTGGAGAACACCCCGCAGGACGCGCTGCCCGAGAGCTTCCGCGTCGAGCTGGTCAACCCCGAGCGCTACGAGGTCATCGCCGCGGAGTTCCCCAACGGGGAGAACGGCGTCGACCAGGTCCGCGACGAGGGTGACTTCCTCGACCGGCTGTTCAGCCTGCTCAACGGCGCCCGCAACGCGACGATCGCGGTGGCCGTCGTCCAGGCGCTGGCCGCCCTGCTGCTGATCTCCAACACGATCCAGCTGGCCGCGTTCAACCGGCGCAACGAGACCAACATCATGCGGCTGGTCGGCGCCTCCCGTTGGTACACGCAGCTGCCGTTCATCCTCGAGGCGGCGCTGGCCGGGCTGATCGGCGCGCTGCTCGCCGTCGGCGGTCTGGTGCTGACCAAGGTGCTGTTCGTCGACAAGACCCTCGCCGGGCCGATCAAGGCCGGGATCATCCCGCCGGTCGACTGGGGCGCCATCGCCACGATCAGCCCCATCATCGCCGCCGCCGGGGTGGGCCTGGCCGGCATCGCCGCCTACGTCACGCTGCGGCTGTACGTGCGGCTGTAGTCCGCGGCCGGTCCCGGCGAGGGCGCCGATCCCGGTGGGGTCGGCGCCCTCGCCGTGTCACGGGTGGCTCACCCGAACAGCTGGCCCGCCTGGTCCCACAGCAGGATGGCCGAGAAGAAGCCGTAGAACAGCACGGCCCAGCCGATCGCCACCAGCCGGCCACCGCGCAGCCCGATCTCGCGGGGCAGCGTCCGCCGGTTCAGTTGGATCAGCAGGCACGAGTACACGAACATCACCAGCCCGTTCAGGGCCGAGGCGATGACGAGCAGGACCAGCGGCTGGGTCACCCCCGACAGCAGGATGACCGACCCGAACACGATCTCGGCCCACACGGTGGCGAAGTAGATCCGGCTCTCGGTCCACGTCGTGCTGGCCGCCAGCGGCCCGGTCTTGAGCACGTCGGCCGTCACCCGTCCCACCATGTCCAGCACCGCGAGGTTGGTGGAGAACAGGACGACGGTGCCGATCAGCCAGAACGTCACCCCCAGCCAGTCGCCCTGGCGCGCCTGCAGCGCCTCGCCCTCGACCCGGATGAAGTCGAAGCTCTCGGCCGAGCCGCCGACCCCGACGGTCACGTACGTCAGCGCCATGAAGGTCAGCAGCGCGACCGCGCCGACGACGAAGAAGGTCACGAACTGCTCGCGGTCGGCGACCCGCCACCAGCCGCGCCACCGCCGCATGTTGCCCTCGTCGCGGCGGAAAAAGTAGCCGATCGAGGGTTCGGCCTCCTCCTCGCCCGTGATCGGCGAGACGATCTTCGGCAGCCGCGCGCCCATACCGAGGCCCTTGTCGCGGGCCCAGTTGGACTGGACGAGGTTGAGCGAGCCGCCCGCGCCGGCGAACGCGATCGCGCCCAGCAGGGTGGCGGCGCCGATCGCCTGGACCCCGTCGGGGATCCGGCCGACCTCGACGAACCCGCGGCCCAGCGCGGCGTAGCCGTCGGCGCCGAGCAGCGCGACGAGCGCGTACAGCATGAACAGGACGATCAGCCCGACGAAGAAGAACTGGATCTTCTCGACGGTCCGGTAGACGACCGGCGACACCGTGAGGACGGCGCCGATCAGCAGCAGGACGCCGATCGTGATGTAGGGGATCGCCGCCTCGGAGTACCCCAGCACGAAGCTGAGCGTCGTCGTCCCGCCCGTGGCCCAGCCGGGCCACGCCCACGGCACGATCGTCATCACGATGAACAGCGGGCCCCAGGCCTTCCACAGCCGGGTGAAGCCGGTGACCGCGGTCTCCCCGGTCGCCAGCGTGTACCGCTCGATCTCCATGTTGAGGAAGTACTGGGTGCCGACGCCGATCACGACCAGCCAGACCAGGCTCAGCCCGACCTGCGAGGTGATGTAGGGCCACAGCACGTACTCGCCCGAGCCGATCGCGCCCGCCAGCAGGAGCACGCTCGGCCCGAGCACCTTCCGCATGGGCAGTGGCTCCGGCAGGTCGGCGTACCTCAGCGGCGCCAGGTTCCTGCTGGGGATCTCGGTGGCGACGTCCCCGCCACCCACGGTCTCAGGGCGCGACTCGGCCACGGTCCTCTCCTCGGGGTGTGGGAGCCCACCGGCCCGGGGCTCCCGGGATCGCGGCGCCGGGGGAGGCGGCGGCCGGGGCGGTCGGCCCGCCCGCCCGTCGCGACGCCGACGTGGTGTGCACGGGGCAGCCGGGATCGGCGGGGGCGCCGGCTCCTGCGGCTGCGGCCATCGGCTCCTCCAGGGTGACCGGCCGGTCGTCCGTGGCGTGGAGCGGTCGTGCGTCGTAGCAGGTTAGGCCCGGTACACGCGCGGTGGAAGGTCCCGGTGCGGCGCTAACCTGGGGACATGCCGCGAGAACAGGGGCGGAAGCTGATCGCCCAGAACAAGAAGGCGCGGCACGACTACTCGATCCTCGACACCTACGAGGTGGGCCTGGTCCTCACCGGCACCGAGGTGAAGAGCCTGCGTGAGGGCCGTGCCTCGCTCGTCGACGGGTTCGCCACGGTGGACGACGGCGAGGTGTGGCTGCAGCACGTGCACATCCCCGAGTACACGCAGGGCACCTGGACCAACCACGCGCCGCGCCGCAAGCGCAAGGTGCTCATGCACCGGTCGGAGATCGACAAGCTGATCGGCAAGACCAAGGAGGGTGGCCTCACCCTCGTGCCGCTGGACCTGTACTTCAAGGACGGCAAGGTCAAGGCCACCCTCGCGCTGGCGAAGGGCAAGAAGTCCTACGACAAGCGGCAGGACATGGCCGAGCGGGACTCCCGCCGCGAGATCCAGCGTGCCTTCGGCCGGTACGTGAAGGGCCGCCGTTGATGCGGGGTGCCGCGTACGACCGGTTCGGCGGCCTCGACGTCCTGAGCGTCCGCGACGACCTGCCCGACCCGCCGGTCGGCCCGGACACCGTGCTGGTGCGGGTGCACGCCGCCGGGGTCAACCCCGTCGACCTGGCGATCCGGCAGGGATTCCTCGCCGGTGCCTTCCCGCACCACTTCCCGATCGTCCCGGGCTGGGAGCTGGCCGGGGTGGTCGAGGCGGCCGGCCCGGCGGTGGTCGACTTCGCGCCCGGCGACGAGGTGTTCGGCTACATCCGGCGGGACGACGTCCAGTGGGGCGCCATGGCCGAGTTCGTGCCGGCCCCGCAGCGGTGCCTGGCGCACCGGCCGCAGTCGCTGTCCTTCGCCGAGGCCGGGGCGCTGCCGCTGGCCGGGCTCACCGCCTACCAGGCGCTCACCGAGGTGCTCGGCGTCGGCGAGGGCGATCGGGTGCTGGTGCACCGCGCCGCGGGCGGGGTCGGCTTCAACGCCGTCCAGATCGCCGTCGCGCTCGGGGCGCACGTCGTCGGCACGGCGAGCCCGCGCAACCACGGCTTCCTCCGCGACGCCGGCGTGGCCGAGGTGCTCGACTACTCGGCCGGACCGATCAGCGCCCAGCTGGCCGAGCCGGTGGACGCCGTCCTCGACCTCGTCGGCGGGGACACGCTGGCCGACGCGCCCGCGCAGGTCCGCGACCGGGCCCGCGTCGCCAGCGTCGTCGACCCCTCGGTGAAGGCGATGGGCGGGCGCTACGTCTTCGTCCGCCCCGACACCCACGACCTCGAGGAGCTCGGCCGGATGGCCGACGCCGGCCAGCTGCGGGTGCCGATCGCCCGGGCGTTCCCGCTGGAGCAGGTGGCCGACGCGCAGGCCCTGGTCGCCGAGGGGCACGTGCGCGGCAAGGTCGTGGTCACGCTGCGGTGAGCGCTCTGCAGCCGCCGGTCGACGACGCCGACGTCCCGCGGTACTGGCGGGAGCTGGGCCTGCCGGGCCTGGTCGACGTGCACGTGCACTTCCTTCCCGAGCGGGTGCAGGCCAAGGTCTGGCAGTACTTCGAGGCGGCCGAGACCCACTACGGCGCGGCCTGGCCGATCCGGTACGCGCTGCCCGACGACGAGCGGCTGGCGCGCCTCGAGGCTCTCGGCGTCCGGGCGTTCCCCACGCTGCCCTACCCGCACAAGCCGGGCATGGCCGCCTGGCTCAACGACTGGTCGGCGGAGTTCGCCGCCGCGCACCCGCAGGTGCTGCAGTCGGCGACGTTCTACCCCGAGCCGGAGGCGCCGCACTACGTCGCCGAGGCGCTGGCCGGCGGCGCCCGCGTGTTCAAGGTGCACGTGCAGGTGGGCGCCTTCGACCCGCGGCACCCGCTGCTGGACCCGGTGTGGGCGCGGCTGGAGGAGACCGGGACGCCCGTGGTCATCCACTGCGGCTCGGGCCCGCTGGCCGGCGAGCACACCGGGCCGGAGCCGATGACCGGCCTGCTCGAGCGCCACCCGCGGCTGCGGCTGGTCATCGCGCACCTCGGCATGCCGGAGTACCGGGAGTTCCTCGACCTCGCCGAGCGGTTCGAGCGGGTGCACCTGGACACCACGATGTTCGCCACCGACTTCACCGAGCGGCTGATGCCCTTCGACCCCGCCGACCGGCCGCGGCTGGCCGGGCTGCGGGACAAGGTCCTGCTGGGCAGCGACTTCCCCTCGATCCCGTACCCGTACGCCCACCAGTTGGCCGCGCTGCACCGGCTGGAGCTGGGGGAGGAGTGGCTGCGCGCCGTCCTGTGGCACAACGGAGCGCGGCTGTTCACGATCGAGTCGTGACCCCGGCCATCCGCCTGACCGCCGCCGTCCTCGGCACGCCCGATCCCCGGGGACTGGCCCGCTTCTACGGCAGGCTGCTCGGCTGGCCGCTGCGCGACGACGACCCGGAGTGGGCCACGCTCCGCCCCGAGGACGGCGGCCCGGGGCTGTCCTTCCAGCTCGAGGCCGACCACGTGCCGCCGGTGTGGCCGCCCGAGCGGGGCACCCAGCAGATGCAGCAGCACCTCGACTTCGAGGTCGCGGACCTGGCCGCGGCGAGCGCACACGCGGAGGCCGTCGGCGCCCGCCTGCTGTCGCACTACACCGAGCCGCACGAGGACGTCCGGATCTACGCCGACCCGGCCGGCCACCCGTTCTGCCTGTTCGTGCGTCTGGGCGGCCGGCAGCCGTCGTCCGGTCGGGAGGGCTGATGCCGTCGTTCTCGCTGACCGCGACGGTCCTCGACACCCCCGACCCGCAGGGGCTGGCGCGGTTCTACCAGCGGCTGCTGGGCTGGCCGCTGGGCGACGACGACCCGCAGTGGGCGACCCTGCGCCCCGCGGACGGCGGGCCGGGCCTGTCGTTCCAGCGCGAGGAGCAGCACGTGCCGCCGGTGTGGCCGGCCGGGCCCGGCGACCCTCGCATGCAGCTGCACCTCGACATCGAGGTCGACGACCTCGACGCGGCCGTGGCGCTCGCCGTCGAGGCCGGCGCGACCGTGGCCGGGTTCCAGCCGCAGGACGGCGTCCGGGTGTGCCTGGACCCCGCCGGTCACCCGTTCTGCCTGTTCCTCCCCGGCTGGTGAGCCCCGGCCCGGTCAGGGCACTTGGCCACTGGCCGGGGCGCCACCGGGCGGTGTGGGCTTGTAGGCGGTTGGGTGCGTCGTCCGGGGAGGACGAGCGATGACCACGACACCCGCAGTTCGCAGCGAGACGGCCGCCGGCTCGGCCGTGGTGATCGGCGCCAGCATGGCCGGCCTCGTGGCCGCCCGAGTGCTGGCCGGCCACATGGACCGCGTGACGCTGGTCGAGCGGGACCGGCTCCCGGACGGCGTCGCCAACCGCAGGGGCGTGCCCCAGGGCCGGTTCGTGCACGCCCTGCTCGCGCGCGGGCTGACCGTCCTCGACGCGCTCTTCCCCGGGTTCAGCCGGGACCTGGAGGCGGCCGGGGCGGTACCGGTGCGCATCCCGGGCGAGACGGTCGCGCTCGGCCGGTCCGGGTGGCTCGACCGGCGGGCTCACGGGTGGACGGTGCTGTCGGCCAGCCGGCCGCTGATCGAGGCGACGGTCCGCCGGCGGCTGCTGGAGCTGCCGGGCGTGACCGTGGTCGACGGCACCGAGGCGACTGCCCTGCGCGCCTCGGACGACGGCCGGGTCGTGCACGGGGTCGCCCTGCGCCGGGTGGACGGCGAGGCCGAGGTGCTCTCCGTGGACGCCGACCTCGTCGTCGACGCCTCCGGTCGTGGGTCCCGCGCGGTGTCGTGGCTGGCCGAGCTCGGCTACCCCGAACCGGAGCAGACGCGCGTCGACCCCGACGTCGCCTACGGCAGCCGGGTCTACCGCATCCCCGCGGGGTTCGCGGCGGACTGGAAGGTCGTGCTCCTCTTCTCGTGCCCACCGGACGTGCCGCGCACCGGCTTCCTGTTCCCCATCGAGGACCGGCAGTGGATCATCGGGCTGATGGGGGCCGCCGGTGACCACCCACCCACCGACGAGGACGGCTTCACGGCCTTCGCCCGCAGCCTGCGCCACCCGGTCATCGCCGACGCGATCGCGGGCGCCGAACCGGTGACCCAGATCCGCGGCCACCGCGGCACGGCCAACCGGATGTGGCACTTCGAGCGCATGCCGCGCTGGCCGGAGCGCTTCCTCGTCGTCGGTGACGCCGTCAGTGCCTTCAACCCCATCTACGGCCAGGGGATGACCACCGCTGCCGTCGGCGCGCGGACCCTCGACGCGTGCCTGCGTGCCCAGCGGCAGCGGCGCCCGGACGACGACCTCGACGGCCTGGGCCGCCGGTTCCAGCGGCAGCTCGCCCGGGCCAACGCCGACCCGTGGATGTTCTCCACCGGGGAGGACCTGCGGTTCCCGACGACGACGGGCGCGAAGGCCGGCCTCGCCACCAGGGCCATGCACCGCTACCTGGACCGCGTGGAGACGGCGGCGACCCGCGACCCCGCGATCACCGAGGTCTACACACGGGCACTCGGCATGCTGGAGGGGCCGACGGCGCTGTTCCGGCCGTACGTCCTCGCCGCCGCGCTCCGGACCCGGCCGGTGCGCGTGACCGGCACGCCACCCGCCGCGGCCCCTCCCCAGGCCCCGCCGGTCACCGGCCTGCCTTCGCCCCGGACCCCCGTCGAGGCGACGCAGGAGGTGCGGTCGTGACCGCGGCGGGTCTGGCACCGGTGACCGAGGGCGCCGTCACCGTGGCCGGCGTCCGCTCCCCGTACCTGACCGCCGGACCGGACGACACCGAGGAGGCCGTGGTCTTCGTGCACGGCAACCCCGGTCCCGCGGAGGACTGGCGGCGCCTGGTGTCCCGCACCGGCGACTTCGCCCGGGCGGTGGCCCCGGACATGCCCGGCTTCGGCGGCGCGGACAAGCCGGACGCGTTCGTCTACACGGTCGACGGCTACGCCCGGCACCTCGCCGGCGTCCTCGACGAGCTCGGGATCCGCCGGGCGCACCTGGTGCTGCACGACTTCGGCGGACCGTGGGGGCTGTGGTGGGCAGCCGACCACCCGGACCGCTTCGCCGGCGCGACGCTGGTCGGTATCGGGGTGCTCCGCGGCTACCGCTGGCACTCGCTGGCCCGGATCTGGCGGACCACCGGGCTCGGTGAGGCGTTCCTGCGCACCAGCACCCCGCGGGTGTCGCGGCTGATGCTGCGCCGCGGCAACCCGCGCGGCCTACCCCGGGACGCCGTCGACCGCCTGTACCGGAGCCTCAAGGACCCGGGCACGCAGCGCGCCGTCCTGCGGCTGTACCGGGCCACCGACATGGCGGCGGTCTCCGAGGACCTGCACCGGCGGCTGGAGGGCGTCGACCGTCCGGTGCTGGCCGTGTGGGGACGCCGGGACCCGTACCTGCCGGTCGGGTACGCCGAGCGGCAGCGGGAGACCTTCCCGCAGGCGCAGGTCGTGGTGCTCGACGACAGCGGCCACTGGCCCATGCTCGACGACCCGGTCGGCCTCGAGCAGGTCGTCCTGCCCTTCCTGTGTCGGGTCACGGCGCGGGAAGGGGCCCCGGCGCGGTGACGGGCGCGGGCCGGGCCGCCCGACCGGGCGGCCCGGCCCGTCGACCCGCGTTCAGGCGCCAGGCGGCTGGTAGTCCGGGTGCACCTGACGTGCGGCGTCGACCTCCTCGGGGCTCATGAGGAGCACCGTGCGCACGTGGGCCACCCCGCTGGCGTTGACGGTGAGGGCCATCGCAGCCGCGGTCTTGTTGTCCGGCAGGTCGACGATCGTGTAGACGTCCTCCTCGCCGAAGGCGAAGTCGAAGGTCTCCAGGCGGCCATCCAGGTCGGTGACCATCTTCTCGATCGCGTTGCGGCGGGTGGTCCCGCCGGCCGCCATGATGGCCTTGGCGCCCTGCGGCGCGTACTTGGCGATGAACAGGAACCGGGGCATCGCGACCTCCGTGTCAGGCCCCCGTGCCCGTGCGATGGTCCGGACGGCCCGGTCGGCCCGCAACACCCGTCCCCACGCGGGGGGCGGTGGCAGCGTGGCGACGACGGACCGTCGGGCCCCCGGAACCGGGTCGACCACCGGACGTCGGCGTCCCTACGCTGCGACCCCGTGCACGCGCTGCCCGAGGGCCTGTCCGCCCGCCCGCTGACCCTGGACGACGTCCCCGCCGCGGCCGAGCTGCTCGCCGCCGCGGAGGCCGTGGACGCGACCGGTGAGCACGAGGACGCCGACGACCTCGCCGAGTTCTGGGGCGACGACCGCATCGACCTGACCCGGGACGGGCGGGCCGTCTGCACGGCGGACGGGCGGCTGGTCGGCTGGGCGACCGCCATCTCCCCGGGCAGCGGGCGCGACGCCTTCCGGGTGTGGCTCGAGGGCCGGGTGCACCCGGACGCGCGCGGCCAGGGCATCGGCCGCGCCCTGCTGGACTGGCAGCGCGGCCGCGGTGCGGAGCTGCACGCCGCCGTGCAGCCGGAGGCGCCGGCGCGGCTGACCGTCTCGGTGTACCCGGCCATGGCCTCCCTGGAGGCGCTGCTGCGGCGGGCGGCGTTCGAGCCCGAGCGTCGGTACTGGGACATGGAACGGCCGCTGACCGACCGGCCGGAGGTGCCGGCCGTGCCCGGGATCGACCTGGTGCCCTTCGGCTGGGACCGCGACGAGGAGGTGCGCCGCGCGCACAACGCCGCCTTCAGCGAGCACTTCGGGTCCACCGTGCTCGACGAGGCCGGGTGGGGCACCTGGTTCACCGGGCAGCGCGCGTTCCGCCCGGACCTCTCGGTGCTGGCCCTGGCCGACGGGGCGGTCGTCGGGTACGTCCTGGCCTACGTCTTCGAGGCCGACACCCGCGCCACCGGGACCCGGCAGACCCACCTCGGCCAGATCGGCGTGGCGCGGCCGGCGCGCGGCCGCGGCGTTGCCTCGGCGGCGATCACCGCCGCGCTGCGGGCCGCGGCGGAGGCCGGCTGCGCGACGGCGGGGCTGCAGGTGGACAGCGAGAACTCGACCGGCGCGCCGGCCCTCTACCGGCGGCTGGGCTTCGCGCCGGTCCGCACCCGCACCTCCTGGGCGGCGATCCTCCCGCCCGCACCGACCGCCGGCCCGTGAGCGGCGAGCCGTGGGGGGACGACGCGGGCCTGGTCGTCCTCCCCGGCGGCGCCCGGGTCCGCGGCCGCCGGCTCGCCGCCCCGGCGACCCCGGCCGACGCCGCCGTGGTCCTGGGCGCCGGTCCGCTGCCGGCCTGGCCGGCTCGGCGGGTCCGGTGGCCGGACTTCTGGGTGCCCCTCGACCGCGCCGACGTCCTCGACGCGCTGCGCGAGGCGCTGGAACGGGCACGCGCGGGGGAGCGGGTGGAGGTGGCCTGCCGCGGCGGCGTCGGGCGCACCGGCACGGCGCTGGCCGCGCTCGCCGTCCTGGACGGGCTGCCGGCCGACGCCGCGGTCGCCTGGGTCCGCCGGTGCCACCATCCCCGTGCCGTGGAGACGCCCTGGCAGCGCCGCTGGTTGCGGTCGATCGAGTCGTGAGCGCGGTCCCGCCGCGAGCGTGCGAGGGGTGAGGAGGACGGGGTCCCGCCTTGGCCGTTGGCCCCGTCCCGGGTCCCGCCGCGAGCGTGCGAGGGGTGGGGAGGACGGGGTCCCGCCTTCGCCGTTGGCCCCGTCCCGGGCCCCGCCGCGAGCGTGCGAGGGGTGGGGAGGACGGGGTCCTTCTAGGGTCCCCTGCATGGTCAGCGCCGATCACCTCGCCGACGTCGCCCGTGCCCACCGCGCGGTCGAGCCGCTGCACAACCACCTGTACTTCGCGCCCGAGCAGGACGAGCACCTCGGCGCGGTGGGCCTGCGCCCGGGCCGGATGTGCTATTTCGCCGGGCGGGCGGCCCCGATGGGCGCGGTCGGCCCCGGCCTGGTGACGGCGACCTTCTCCAACTTCGCCCCGGCCATCGTGGCCCGGCACGTGCCGCGCTGCTGGACCCTCGCCACCCCCGAGCAGGTGGTCGAGGCGCGCGCGGCCGCCGCGCGGGCCTCCCTGACCCGGCTGCTCGGTGCGGAGACCGCGGCCGGCCCGGAGGTCGCCGAGCTCGCCGCCCTGCTCCGGGAGGCGTGCACCGCCCTGACCCCCGAGGGCCGGCCGATCTTCGCCGGCACCGCCGACCTGCCCTGGCCCGACGAGCCGCTGCTCGCCGTGTGGCACGGCGCCACGCTGCTGCGCGAGCACCGCGGCGACGGCCACGTGGCGGTCCTCCTGCGGCACGGCCTGTCCGGGTTGGAGGCACTGGTCACGCACACCGCCACCGGCCGCGGCTTCACCGAGGCCGCCGCCCGGGCCACCCGCGGCTGGAGCGAGGAGGAGTGGGCGGCGGCCTGCACGCGGCTCGCCGAGCGCGGCCTGCTGGCCGACGGCGGCCTCACCGACGCCGGGCGGGAGCTGCGGGCGGGCATCGAGGCGGAGACCGACGAGCTGTCGGCGGCGCCGTGGGCCCACCTGGGCCGTGAGCGCACGGCCCGCGTCGTGGAGCTCGGCAAGGCGCTGTCGGGGCGGCTGGTGGCGGCCGGCGCCTACCCGGCCGGGACCTTCGCCGCACGCTGAACCCGGGCGCCCCTCCCGCAGGGTCCCGCCGCGAGCTCGCGAGTGGTGGGGGCGAGCGGGTCCATCTCCTATGGTCTGGATCACACTCCTGGGGAGGGCGTCATGACCGCCACCGATCGCAGGCCCGGGTCCGGTCAGCGGACCGACGTCGACGCCGCGTTCCGCGGCTCCGCCACCTACCGCAGCCTCGGGGAGCAGCAGCTCAGCCCGGCCGAGGAACGGTTCGAGAAGGGCCGCCGGACCGTCGGGCTGTTCCTCGCCCCGGTCGTCACGATCGTCTTCGCGCTGCTGCCGCTGGACCTGCCGCGCGACCAGCACCTGCTCGCGGCGGTCCTGCTCGGCGTCATCGTCCTGTGGATCACCGAGCCGGTGCCGATCCCGGTCGGCGGGCTGATCGGGGTCGGGGCGATCGTCGTCCTCGGCGTCGTCCCGGCCGACGACGCGGTGGGGCCGCTGGGGTCGACGACGGTCTTCACCTTCATCGGCGCCTTCATCCTCGCCGCGGCGATGCTCAAGCACGGCGTCGCGCGGCGGTTCGCGATGGCCATCCTGTCGATGAGGTGGGTGGGCGCCTCCACCGCGCGGGTGGTCATCGCCTTCGGGCTGATCACCGCCCTGCTGTCGGCGTTCGTCTCCAACACCGCCACCGTCGCGATGCTGCTGCCGACGGCGATCGGCATCCTGTCGGTGATCGCCAAGCTGATGCAGGACCGGGAGATGGTCGCCCCCGACTTCGACCCGCTGCGGCTGCGGGTGGGCGTCGCGCTGATGCTGATGCTGGCCTACGGCGCCAGCGTCGGCGGTCTCATCACCCCGGTGGGCACCCCGCCCAACCTGATCGGCCGTGGGCTGATCGAGGAGGCGACGGGGGAGCGGATCAGCTTCCTCGACTGGATGCTGATGGCCCTGCCGATCTGCGCGCTGATGTTCGTGGCGCTGGCCGCCGTCCTGCTGCTGCTCAACCGTCCGGAGATCAAGCGGATCGAGGGCGTGCACGAGTACGTGCAGCGCGAGCGCGCGGAGCTCGGGCCGATGTCGCGGGCGGAGAAGAACACGCTGGCCGCGTTCGGCGCCACCGTGCTGCTGTGGATCTTCCCCGGCGTCATCGCGCTGACGGCCGGCACCGACTCCGACCTCTACGGAACGATCTCCGACCGGCTCGACGAGGGCGTCGTCGCCGTCCTCGGCGCCTCGCTGCTGTTCCTGCTCCCCACCGACTGGAAGCGCCGGGAGTTCACGCTCAACTGGTCGGACGCGGCGAAGATCGACTGGGGCACGATCCTGCTGTTCGGCACCGGGATCATCTTCGGCTCGCTGCTGGCCGACACCGGCCTGGCCGAGACCATCGGCACCAGCTCGGCCGAGACCCTCGGCCTGACCAGCACGCTGGCGATCACCGTCTTCGCGGTGATCCTGGCGATCGTCATCTCCGAGACGACCAGCAACACCGCCTCGGCCGCCGTGGTCGTGCCGATCGTCATCCCGGTCGCGGTGGCCGCGGGCATCAACCCGTTCGTGCCGGCGCTGGCGGCCACGTTCGCCGCGTCGTTCGGGTTCATGCTGCCGGTCTCCACCCCGCAGAACGCGATCGTCTACGGCTCGGGCGTCGTGCCGATCACCAAGATGATCCGCTCGGGGATCTCCTTCGACGTCCTCGGCGCGCTGCTGATCGTCCTGCTGCTACCGCTGTTGATCGACCTCGTGCTGAACGTCGGTTAGTCGCCCCGCTCGGGCAGGGCGGCGGCGCGGGCGACGACGTGGTCGACCAGGCCGTACCGCAGCGCCTCCTCGGGGGTGAACCACCGGTCGCGGTCCGAGTCGGCCTCGACCTGTTCGACGGTCTGCCCGGAGTGCTGCGCCTGCAGCTCGTTGATCTCCCGCTTGAGCCGCCGGAACAGGTCGGCCTGGATGGCGATGTCCGACTGCGTGCCCCCGACGCCGGCCGAGGGCTGGTGCATCATGATCCGGGTGTGCGGCAGGGCGTGCCGCTTGCCCGGCGTGCCGGCCGACAGCAGGAACTGGCCCATCGAGGCGGCCATCCCCAGCCCGTAGGTGGCCACGTCGCAGTCGACAAACCGCATGGTGTCGTAGACGGCCATGCCGGCGCTCACCGAGCCGCCGGGTGAGTTGACGTAGAGGTGGATGTCGCGCTTCGGGTCCTCGGCGGCCAGCAGCAGCACCTGTGCCGAGACCCGGTTGGCGACGGCGTCGTCGACCGCCTCGCCGAGGAAGACGATCCGCTCGCCGAGCAGCCGGTCGTAGACGGCGTCGGGAAGGCTCGCCGACGGGCCTCCGGTGAGCAGCAGGGGGACGTCCGGGCTGGTCGACGCGGCAGTGTGCATGGTCCAAGTCCTCTCGCGCAGCGGGGTGTGCCGACGCCTGGGAGTCTGCTCGGAATGGCGCGGAGAATGCAGTAGGAAATGGACGATTGCGCTTTCTGCTGAATTGTTGTGCCCTCGGAGGAATGCGGTTGACATCGCCGTCGGCCGGCGCGGCGGCACGGCGTCGTCGTCCCGGCGCCACGCGCCGTTCACCCGCCCGGGGGAGCCGGTTGGACAGGACGTGTCACGATGGACGACGGCCCGCTGACCTGCGCGGGCCACCGACGACGGGAGGGAGCGAGCGCGTGCGCAGCGAACCGCCCAGTACCGGCACCGAGGTCCACCCCGCTTGACGCCGCGGGCGGGTGCGGACCTCCGACGCGTCCCCCCGCCCCAGCTTCCTCCCGGGAGTCCGTCGTGGTCGACCGCCGTCGTGCGTCCCTCACCGCCCTGTCCCTCGGCCGCCGTCCGCGGCCCGAGCTGACCCTCGCCCCCGCACCGGTGGCGCAGCCGGCTGCGGCCGACGGCGCCCGGCGGCCGTCGCTCATCGTCGACAACGCCGTCTACTCGTCCGGCCGGCGGGTGGCGACGCCGGAGACGGTCGCCGAGAGCCACGACTGGCTGGTGGAGGACCCCGAGCGCCTCGTGTGGCTGGGCTTCTACCGGCCCGAGCCGGGAGAGCTCGGCGAGCTCGCCGAGCAGTACGACCTGCCCGAGCTCGCGGTCGAGGACGCCATCAAGGCCCACCAGCGGCCCAAGTTCGAGCGCTACGGCGACACGCTGTTCGTCGTCCTCAAGGCCGCGCGGTACCTCGACGCGGCCGAGGAGGTGGAGTTCGGCGAGCTGCACCTGTTCCTCGGCCGCAACTTCGCCATCACCGTGCGGCACAGCGAGTCGCCGGACCTCTCCCGGGTGCGTCGCCGGCTGGAGAGCGAGCCGGCGCTGCTGGAGAAGGGCAGCGAGGCGGTCCTCTACGCGATCCTCGACGCCGTCGTCGACGGCTACCCCCCGGTGGTCGCCGGGCTGGCCAACGACATCGACGAGATCGAGACCGAGGTCTTCCGCGGGGACCCGGGGGTGTCCCGGCGCATCTACGAGCTGTCCCAGGAGGTGCTGGAGTTCCAGCGCGCCGCCCAGCCGCTGACCGGCATCCTCGCCCAGATCGCCGCCGGGTTCGACAAGTACGGCGTCGACGAGGACCTGCGCAGCTACCTGCGCGACGTCGAGGACCACGTCGTCCAGGTCAACGAGCGGGTCGAGGGTTTCCGGCTCCAGCTGCGCGACATCCTGACGGTCAACGCCACGCTGGTCGCCCAGCGGCAGAACGAGGAGATCCGGGAGCTCACCGAGGCCTCGATCGCCCAGGGCGAGGAGGTCAAGAAGATCTCCGCGTGGGCGGCCATCCTCTTCGCGCCCACGCTCGTGGGCACCGTCTACGGCATGAACTTCGACTCGATCCCCGAGCTGCACTGGCACCTGGGCTACCCGTTCGCCCTGGTGCTCATGGTCGGGGTGAGTGTGACCCTCTACTGGGTCTTCAAGCGCCGCGGGTGGATCTGACCGGCGCGGTCAGCCGCCGTCGGGCCGGCGCGGTCAGCCGCCGTCCGGCCGGCAGCGCAGGACCGCGTCGACGATCGCGTCGTACCCGGTGCACCGGCACAGGTTGCCGCTGAGGGCCTCGCGGACCTCGGTCTCGGTCGGCGAGCCGACCCGCTCGAGCAGGTCCTCGGCGGCGAGCAGCATCCCCGACAGGCAGAAGCCGCACTGGAAGGCGTTGGCGTCCCAGAAGGCCTGCTGCAGGGCGGTGAGCGTGCCCCCGTCGGCCAGGGACGCGATCGTCGCGACGTCGGCGCCGTCCTCGGCGACGGCGAGCCGCAGGCAGGACTTGGCGATCGCGCCGTCCACCCGCACGGTGCAGGCGCCGCAGTCGCCGGTGCGGCACCCGGCCTTGGGGGCGGTCGCACCGAAGTCCTCGCGCAGCGCGTCCAGCAGCAGCGAGCGGGGGTCGACCGCGGCGGTGCGCCGCGTGCCGTCCACCGTGAGCGTCAGCTCCACCCGGTCGTCCCCGGTCACGGCCGTCCTCCCTCGCCTCGGGCAGTCGCTTCCTGCGCGGTGGCCACCGCCGCCGCCAGCGCACGCCGGGCCACCGGGCCGGCGACCGCGGCCCGGTAGGACGCCGGCGCCAGCACGTCCTCCCACGGCTCGGTCACCGCGGCGGCGGCCCCCTCCGCGGTGGCCCGCAGCTGCGCCTCGCCGGGGACCGAGCCGACCAGCGGCGCGACGTCGACGCGCACCGGGACGGCGGCCACCCCGCCGAGCACGAGCGTGGCCGCCGTGCACACCCCCGCGGCGTCGAGCCGCACCAGCGCCGCCGCGGTGGCGATCGGCCACGAGCTGGCGCCGCGCTTGAGCTTGACGTAGCCGTGCCCGGCGCCGGCCGCGGACGGCAGGTCGAACCCGGCCAGCAGCTCCCCGGGGCCGACGGCGGACCGCATCGCCCCGGCGAACAGCTCGTGCACGGGGACGGCCCGCTCCCCGTCGGGGCCGGCCACGAGGGCCACCGCGCCGGAGGCGACCAGCGCGGCCGGGACGTCTGACTGCGGGCGGGCGGCCACCGCCGCGCCCCCCACCGTGGCCTGGTTGCGCAGCGCCCAGCCTCCGGTGATGCCGGCGGCCATCGTGCGCAGCAGGGGCGCGTGCGCGGCGACCTCGGCACTGGCGAGCAGGTCGGCGTAGGTGCACGTGGCACCCAGCCACAGCCCCGTCGCGGTGGGAGACACCCCGCCGAGGCCGGCCCGGCGCAGGTCGACCAGCCGGGCCGGGGCCGACTCGCCGCGGTCCATCTCCGGCAGCACCCAGGTGCCGCCGGCGAGGACCCGGCCGCCGTCGGCCAGGGCCGTGAGGCAGCCGGCGAGGTCCCGCGGGGCGACGTAGCCGAACCGGGCCGGGATCACGCGCAGGCCTCGGCGAGGGCCGCCAGCACGCGCGGCGGGCTGACCGGTGTGGACTCCAGCGCGGCGCCGCGGGGTGCCAGCGCGTCGTTCACCGCGTTGACCACGGCGGCCAGCGCACCCGAGAAGCCGGACTCGCCGACCCCCTTCGCGCCCAGCGGCGTCCCGGGGGCGGGGGTGCACAGGTGCTCGAGCTCGACCCGGGGCAGGTCGGCCGCCCGGGGGAGGAGGTAGGTCTTGAAGCCGGTGCTGAGCGGCACCCCCGAGGGGTCGTAGCGCAGCTCCTCGCCGAGGGCCGCCCCGATCCCCATGGCCACCCCGCCGGTGACCTGTCCGTCGACGAACATCGGGTTCACCACGGTCCCGCAGTCGTGGGTGACCACGTGCCGCAGCAGGGTCACCACCCCGGTCTCGGCGTCGACCTCGAGCACCGACGCGTGCACCGCGTACGGGTAGGTCGTGTACGTCTGCATCCGCCCGAGCGCGTCGGGCTGCTGAGAGACGTTGCCCGGCCGGTAGGTGCGCGTGGACTCCAGGTGCGGCTCGATGTCGAGGTCGAGCCGGTAGGTCAGCGTCGCCACGGCCTGCGCGACCGCGCTGATCGGCACCGCCCGCCCCGGCGCCGCCTCCGCGACCCCGCCGGCCAGCCGCACCTCCTCCTCGGGCCCGGCCCCCAGCAGCGCCCGGGCCGCGGTGCGCAGCTTGGCGGCCACGTCGCGGGCGGCCAGGACGGCGGCGTTGCCGCCGGTGATGATCGACCGGCTGGAGATGTTGCCGAAGCCGTAGGGGCAGCGGTCGGTGTCGCCCTGGACGACGGTGACCGCGTCGAGCGGCACGCCGAGCTCGTCGGCCACCAGCTGCGCGATGGCGGTGTCGTTGCCGGTGCCCGGGGAGGTCACGCCGGTGAGGACGGTGACCCGGCCGGTGGGGGAGACCCGCACCGTCGAGGTGTCGAACGCGGCGACCATGGCCCCCGGGATGTCCGCGCTCTCGGGCATCAGCTCGAAGGCCAGGCCGATCCCGAGCAGCCGGCCCTCGCGGCGGGCGGCCGCCTGCTGCGCGCGCACGGCGGGCAGGTCCAGCCGGCGCAGGGTCAGGTCAAGGGCCGCGGCGTAGTCGCCGCTGTCGAGCTCCAGGCCGGAGGTGTGCGCGTGGGGGAACGCGCCGGGCGGCACGAAGTTGCGGCGGCGGACCTCGGCGGGGTCGAGGCCGACCGTGGCGGCCACCCGTTCCAGGACGCGCTCCACCAGCAGCGTCGCGCCGTCCTTGCCGAACGGCTTGGTGCCCACCCACGGGGTCTTGTTCGTGACGACGACCTGGTAGCGCACGTGGCAGGAGGTCAGGGCGTAGCCCAGCCCGGTGGCCAGCGCGCCCACGTGCGCCATGCCCCAGCCGTGGGTGGCCGCGGCCGCGCCGTGGTCGGAGATCGCGTGCACGTCCAGCGCGCACAGCCGGCCGTCGTCGTCGAAGGCCACCCGGTAGCGCATCACCTGCTCCCGGGTGCCGGCCTGCAGCGTCGCCGAGCGCTCCTCCACCCAGGTCACCGGCCGGCCGACCAGCAGGGTGAGCAGCGGGGCCAGGAAGTCCTCGCGGTTGCCGTACATCTTCAGCCCGAACGACCCGCCGAGCCGCGGCGCGACCACCCGGATCTGCTCCTCGTCCAGCCGCAGGCAGGCCGCGAGCACGGTGCGCAGCACGTGCGGGTTCTGCGTGGTGGCGTGCACGGTCAGCCGGCGGGTGGCCGCATCCCAGGAGGCCACCGACGCGCGGGGCTCCATCGGCGCGGCGGTGCCCCGGTGCGCGCGCACCTCCCCGTCGAGCAGGTGCGCCGCGCCGGCCGAGGCGGTGGCGAAGTCGTCGGGCCCGACCTCCCGCTCGATGAGCAGGTTGTCGCCCCACTCCGGGTACAGCAGGGGCGCACCGGGGCGCAGCGCCTCCTCCGCGTCGAGCACCACGGGCAGCGGCTGGTAGACGACCTCGACCGCGGCGGCCGCCGCGGCCGCGTCGGCGGCGGTCTCGGCGACGACGGCGGCCACCGGCTCGCCGGCGTACACGACGGTGCCCTCGGCCAGCGGCCGGACGACGGCGTGGTGGCCGCCGAGGTGGCCGGCGTCCAGCCCGTGCGGGATCTCGTCGCAGTGGCGGGCGGCCTCGGTCCCCGTCACGACGGAGACGACCCCCGGCAGTGCGCGGGCGGCGGCCGTGTCGACGGAGACGATGCGCGCGTGCGCGTGCGGGGACCGGACCAGCACCGCGTGCGTGGTCCCGGGCAGGGCGACGTCCCCGGTGTAGACGGCTCGCCCGGTCAGGTACAGGTCGCCGTCCTGCTGGCGGACGCGCTGCCCGACGAGCCGGTCGGGGACGGTCGCGGTCACGCGGCCGGTGCCCCCTCCGGCTGCACCACCAGGTCGATGACGGCGCGCCGGAACGGGTTGGCCACCCCGAAGCCGGCCGCCTGCTGCGGGTCGTCGACCGGGGCGAAGTCCCGCACCAGGCTGTGCTTCACCGCGAACACCGCGTCGGAGTCCAGGTAGGGGCTGCCCGCGACGAAGATGTGCGTCGTCACCGGCACGTGCCCGGGCGCCTGGGCGATGAAGTGGATGTGCGCCGGCCGGTAGGAGTGCCGGCCCGTGGCCGCCAGCAGCTCGCCGACCGGGCCGTCGGTCGGGATGGGGTAGTGCGCCGGGACGACGGTGCGGAACCAGAAGCGGCCCTCGGCGTCGGTGGTGAACAGTCCGCGGCCGTTGCCCGGGGGCTGCGCGTCGGGCCGCTGCACGTCGTAGAAGCCGTCCTCGTCGGCCTGCCACACGTCGACCGTGGCCCCGGCCAGCGGCTCGCCGGAGACAGACAGCACCCGGCCCTCGACGACGCACGGCTGCCGGCCGCCCACCTCGTCGATGGAGTCCCCGTTCTCGCGCACCGGGGAGACCGTCATGTGGAACGGCCCGAGCACGGTGGCCTCGGTGGCGCCGGCGACCTTGCGGTGGTTGATGTTCTCGACCAGGGCCGAGACCCCGAGGACGTCGGAGAGGAGCACGAACTCCTGCCGGACGTCGTCGCACTTCTGGCCGGTGCGGGTGAGGAAGTCGATCGCCGTCTCCCACTCGGCGATCGTGGGCTCCACCTCGCGGACCGCGGCGTGCAGGCCGCGGACGACCGCCGACAGCAGCTCGCGCAGCCGCGGGTCGGAGGTGCCGGCGAAGCTGTCGACGGTGGCGTCGGTGACGGTCTCCTCGGTGATGTCCTCCGGCACGACGGCCGGGTCGGTGTGCGGGCTGTGCAGGTCGGTCATGGGTTCGTGCCTCCGGTGGTCCCCGCGTCGAGCGGGATGACGGGCAGCAGCAGCGCCGAGGGCCGCGCCGTGTCGTGGTAGATGGTGTGCAGCGTCGTCCGGGAACTGGTCACGTGGTAGGGGACGTACTCGGCGTTGGTCGCGCCGGCCACGCCGGTGGGCACGTCCATGCTGGTGATCTCCACGCAGATCCGGTGGCCCCGCTCGAAGAGGTTCGCCGTCGCCAGGATCTCGATCTCGTACTCGACCACCTCGCCCGGGGGCACCGGCTCGGCCGCGGTGCGGGTCAGCTTGTGGAACGGCTTCCACTCGGTGCTGCGCTCGGGGTCCAGCGCGCGGTTGGACGCCTTGAGCCACCCGCGGGTGAGCTCCCGCTCGGGCAGGTCGGAGCGCAGCTCGCGCTCGCCCTCGCGGACGGTCATCACGTGCGGGTCGGGCCCGATGTCCTTGAGCGACACGATCCAGGTCGTGTCCTCCTGGTCGATCGCGGCGAACAGCCGCAGCGTGGCCGGGCCGGCGATCAGCAGCGGCTCGCTGAGCGGCTCGCTGACGTACCGCAGCCCGGTCACCTTGCGGGTGTGGGTGAGCGGCATCTGCACGAACGCGTCCGGCGGGATGGTGTCGTCGACCGACGAGGGCACGAACGGCTGCGGCCGCAGCCGCTCCCAGCTGTTGAGGTAGAAGGGCGTCCACTGCGTCTCGGGCAGCGGCCAGTCGGTGCCGGTGCGCCACTCGTTGGCCCCGGTCACCCAGTAGCGCACCGGGGGCTCGTCGAGGACGCCGGTGTCGATGCCCTTCAGCCAGTGGTCGTACCAGCGCAGGATCTCCGAGTGCAGCCCGTGGAAGGGCCGCTCCAGGTGCGCCGGGCCGGCGAACAGCAGCTTCTTGTCGGTGCTGGCGATGTGCCGCCAGTAGGTCTGCGCGCCCTGCAGGTGCGTCTTGTAGGTGTAGGCGTACCAGCCCGACCCGGTGTAGACGGGCAGGTCGATGGCGGCGAACTCGGCCTCGCTCTGCTCGAGCACGCCCTCGGCCTCGTACGGGTCGATGAGCACGTTGAAGAAGGCCGGCATCAGCTGGCCCTTCATCGTGATCACGTTGTAGAGGTGCGGGTGGATCTTGTAGTCGGGGTCGGCCATCGCCTCCCGCCACAGCGCCTCCCGCTCGGGCGACAGCTCCCCGGGCGCCGTCCGGTTCTGGTGGAACGTGCCGAAGTGGCCCACCAGGTAGCGGAAGAGGTGGACGACGCCGCCGGGGTACTCCTCGCGGAAGCCGCCGAGCTCGCCGTAGGCGCCGCGGGGGTCGAACGGGAAGACCGCCTTGAGCGACGGCGGCCGCTGGCGGGCCACGTGCACCTGCTCCGCGCCGAAGCCGGAGATGCCGACCATGCCGACGTTGCCGTCGCACCACGGCTGCTGGGCGATCCACTCGATCAGGTCGTAGGAGTCCCAGGTGCGGGAGCCGCCGCTCTCGGACTTGCCCACCCCGCGCGGCATCCCGATGACGTGGACGTAGCCGCGGGAGACCAGGAAGCGGGTGTCGCCGGCCTCCATCGGACCGCTCCACAGCGGCGACCAGGCCGGCTGCGGCGGGATCGCCGTCGCCGTGTCGGGGCCCTGGATGTCCTTGTTGTAGATCGCGAACGCCAGCAGCGCCGGCAGCGGCTCGTCGGTGTCGGGCCGGTGGACGTCGACGCAGAGGGAGACGCCGTCCCGCATCGGCACGTAGACGTCCCGGTCGACGACCATCCCCTCGTACTGGGGCGGGCGGTCGTACCCGGGCGGTACGTGCTCGGGGGACGGCGGCAGCGTCGGCATCGGCGGCGACACCCTTCATCGGCGGCGTGAGCCCGGTCACGCTAGCCGGGGCGCTCCGCCGGTCCTGTCCGCCCAGCGCGGGCGGCAGCCGGAAACCGCGACGGGTCCGCTCAGGCCAGGACGGCGTCGGCCTCGGTGGCCTGGAGGGTGAGGTCGGCCGCCGTGGTCAGCCACCCCGCGACCAGCAGCAGCGGCCACGGCTGCTCGTCGTCCAGCGACGCGGTCGCCGCCGCCAGTGAGGCCTGGGCCACCGCCCTGCACGCCATGCTCCGCACGACCAGCTCCTCTCGTCCACTTGCGAGCAGGGTCGGCACCGGAGCCGCGACACTCCAGCGGCGCAACAGGAACGTCATCCCGACGGGTGGGGCGGCGATCCGGGCAACGGGCCGGAAACTGCGTCGGCGCCGGCCGTTGACCGGCCCGCCCCCGCGCGCGCAGCATCGGGCGGTGCTCCTCCTGCGACGGCGGGACGTCGAGCAGCTGCTCGACGTGGGTGACCTGGTCGACGCCCTGGCGACGGCGATGGCCGACCTCTCGGCCGGGCGGGCCTCGGTCCCGCCGCGCGTGGCCGCGCGCGTCGACGACCGGGGCCTCCTGGCGGCGATGCCGGGCTACAGCCCGACGCTCGGGTGGCTGGCGGTCAAGGTGCTCTCGGTGTTCCCGGGCAACGCCGACCCCCGGACCCCCACGCACCAGGCGCTGATCGGGCTGTTCGACCCGGAGACCGGGACGCCGTGCGCGCTGATGGACGGCAACGCGATCACCGCGGCCCGGACCGCGGCCTGTTCCGCCCTCTCGGTGCGGCTCCTGGCCCGGCCCGACGCCGCCGTCCTGGCCGTGCTGGGCACCGGCGTCCAGGCCCGGGCGCACGCGCTGGCCGTCGGCGCCGTCCGGGACCTCGAGGACGTGCGCGTCGCCGGGCGGCACCCGGAGCGGGCCGAGGCGCTCGCCGCCGAGCTGCGCGCGGCGGGCCTGCCGGCCCGGGCGGTGCCCTCGTGGGCCGACGCCACGCGCGGCGCCGGGCTGGTGTGCGCCGCCACCGCGGCTGAGGAGCCGGTCGTGCGGCGGGAGTGGCTCGACCCGGGCACGCACGTGACCTCGGTCGGCTTCACCGCGACCGGCCGCGAGGTGGACGACGACACCGTCGCCGACGCCCTCGTGGCGGTCGAGCACCGGGAGACCGCGCTGGCGGCCTATCCGGTCGGCAGCAACGACCTCGCCGACCCCCTCGGCCGCGGCCTGCTGCTGCCCGACGACGTCGTCGAGATCGGCGAGCTGGTCGAGGAACGGCGGCCCGGGCGGACGACCCCCGACCAGCTCACCCTGTACAAGTCCGTCGGCGTGGCGGTGCAGGACGCCGCGGCCGCCGGCCTGGTCTTCGCGGCCGCCTGCCGCACGGGCGTGGGCCACCGGCTGACCATGTGAGGCCGGCGCCCGGTCGATCGCGTCGTGCGCGCCCTGACCGCCGACCTCGGCCGCTGAACGCACGAGGGCCGGGCCGCCACGGTGGCGGCCCGGCCCTCGCGCGTCGGATCAGCGCGTGCCGGTGGTGAAGCTCCATCGCGTGGTGGCCAGCGGGTTGCCGGCCGCGTCGCGGATGGCTGTGGTCCCGCCGGTGAGGGTGACGGTGTACTTCGTCCGGGCGGCCAGCGTCGCGCTGGGGTTGAGCGTGACGGTGCGCCGGGCCTTGTCGTAGGTGACCCGGGCGGGGACGGTGGCGCCGGTCGGGCTGCGCAGCACCACGGTGGCGGTGCCGACGCCGGTGACCGGCTCGCTGAAGCGGGCGGTGACGTTGGCGCCGCGGGCCACGTTCGCCGTGTTGGCCGCCGGGCCGACCACCGCGGTGGGCGCGGGGCCGGTTGTGAACGTCCAGCTGCGGGTGGCCAGCGGGTTGCCGACCCGGTCGCGGATCCCGGCGGTCAGCGTCGCGGTGTACCTGGTGTCGGCGGCCAGGTTCGCCTTCGGGTTCAGCGTGGCGACCCCGTTGGTGTAGCCGACGACCGCCGGGACGGGCTTGCCGGCCCGGTCCCTGAGCACGAACGTGGTGCCGCTGACGCCGGTCACCGCCTCGCTGAAGGTCGCCGTCACGTTGCCGGCCACGGCGACCGCGGTCGCGTTGGTGGCCGGGCCGGTCGTCTTCACCGTCGGCGCCGGGCCGGTGGTGAACGTCCAGCTGCGGGTGGCGAGCGGGTTGCCGGCGGTGTCCGTGATCCCGGAGGTGAGGGTGGCGGTGTACTTCGCGTCGGCCGCCAGGTTGGCGGCCGGGTTCAGCGTGGCCACCCGGGTGGTCGGGTTGTAGCCGACCGCCGCCGTCACGGCCCGGCCGGCCGGGTCCTTGAGCACGAACGTGGTGCCGCTGAGGCCGGTCACCGCCTCGTTGAAGGTCGCCGTGACGTTGCCGGCCACCGCGACGGAGGTCGCGTTGGTCAGTGGGCCGGTGGTGGTCGCCGTCGGCGCCGGTCCGGTGGTGAACGTCCAGGTCCGCGTCGCGAGCGGGTTGCCGGCCGTGTCCGTGATCCCGGAGGTGAGGGTGGCGGTGTACTTCGTGTCCGCCGCCAGGCTCGCGGCCGGGTCCAGCGTGGCCACCCGGGTGTCCGGGGCGTAGCTGACCGCCGCGGTGACGGGGTCGGCCGCGCGCTCCAGCGTGAAGGTCGCCCCGGTCACGCCCGTCACGTCCTCGTTGAAGGACGCAGTCACCGTGCCGGTCACGGCCACTGCCGTCGCGTTGGCAGCGGGTGTGGTGGTCACGACGGCGGGCACCGTGGTGTCCCCGAACCTCACGGTGCCGGACAGCTCGGTCGTCGTCCCGTCGTAGTCCACGAGCCCTGCGCCGTCGGTGCCGCCGGCGAGCAGCCAGGTGTAGGTGCCGAAGGGCACCGCGGCCCCGGCGCCGTCCGTGCCGTCCCAGGTGACGGTCGCCGCGGCGTGCGGGGAACCGCAGTCCAGGGTGCGCACGACCTGCCCGGCGGCGTTGCTGATCCGCACCTCGCAGGAGGTCAGCACCCGCGAGGTGACCACCCGCGCGGTCCAGGTGCCACCGGCCGGGAGGGTCGCCGCCGTCCCGGGAGAGGCGAGCAGCCGCGGCCGGTCCTCGTACGCCGGCAGGGCGAACACCGCCGGCCGTCCGTCGAAGTCGGTGGCGACGACCGTGTTGCCGTCGATCACCGCCCCACCGGCCTCGAGCTGGGTCATCGTGCCGGTGGCCAGAGCGACCCAGGCTTCGTCGCAGAAGCCCGAGTCACAGCCCAGTCCCAGCGCGTAGCCGGTGGAGAGGTCGTGCAGCTCGTACAGGTCCAGGGGGACGGCCGGTTCCATCGTGACGACGTCGCGCATCCGGACCTCCGGCGGGCCGGGCTCCTCGTGGGTCAGGCTCCAGGCGACGACGTCGCCGGCGATCTGCACGGAGCCCTCCACGGACGAGGCGGTGCTCTTCACCCGGACCTGCGTCCAGTCCCCACCGGTGCGCAGATCCGTCACCCAGACCGAGCCGTCCCGGTCGAGGCGAGCCAGGCGCTCGCCCCACAGGTCGTAGTCGAGCGCGTCGGGCAGCACGGTCGGCGTCGCCGTCCGCAGGTCGCGGATGCTCCAGGCCGCCGTCGGGGAGGCGACGTCCACGGCGTGCACGAGCAGTCGGTCGCCGGAGAGGTTCGCCCGGTCGGCGTTCCCGGGGACCACCTGCGCCGTGCCGGCGTCGGAGAGCACCAGCTGCGGGCGGCCGCTGCTGCTCTCGACGGTGTAGGTCGACCGGTTCCCGCTGACGCCGAGCAGTGTCCTGCCCGGCACGGTGCTGCTCGTGACCCGCTGCGGGGTGCCCGGCGTCGGGCCGTCGGCGCTCGGGGTGAGGTCGCTCCGCCAGACGCTGCCGTCGGCCGTCGCGTTGTCCGCCCACATCACCTGCCCGGGAGCGACCGCGAGGTCGAGGGCCGTCCGCGGCGCCGCATCCGCCACCCGGACCTGCGTGGGCTGCCCCCCGTCGGCCGGCACGGCCCAGATGCCGGCCTGGCCCACCGGGCCGCCGCGGGAGACCACGACCGCCTGCGCCGGATCGGTGCTGCGGGCCAGCTCCCCGGAGAGCCGGAAATCCGCGCCGAGGCGCAGCGCGGGAGCGGCGGCGGCGTCCTTCCAGATGGAGAGCGTGTAGCGGGCGGTCGCGTCGTCCTCCGAGAGGAAGGCGACGCCGTCAGTCATCGGGACCAACCTGGACGGGTCCATGGCGACGTCGGCGTCGACGGTGACGCCCGGGCCGCCGGTGAGCGGGAGCCGGGTCAACTGCTGCTGGGCTCCGGTGTCGACCAGACAGTAGAGCGCCGCGCTGCTCAGGGCGCAGTCGTTCGCCTTCGCCGGGGCGGTCGGTTGTCCGGGCCCCTGCCCCTCGAAGGGGAAGTAGACGAAGGGGCCGGGCTCCTGATCGGGGTCCTGCGGCCAGGGCCGCAGGGCGACGCCGCGCGGTCCGACGAGGAGCTGGGAGTCGGTGAACGAGGTGGCGGAGGTGCCGAACACGGTCGTCGTCCCCTCGTGGAGGAGGTCCACCGCCACCAGTTCGTAGGAGTCGCCGCTGTCGCTGCTCCGTGCGGCGACGTAGCCGGTGGCCGTCGGGGCCAGGTAGGACGCGCCCTCGGGCACCGGCGTCGTGTGCGCCGTGGGATCGGCGATCGTTCGCCACGAGACGGTGTCCGACGGGTAGCCCGCCGTCAGGACGTCGCCCGGAGGGTCCGGCCAGCCGAAGGTGGTCGGCTCGACGGTCTCGGCCCCGGTCGGCTGGACGTAGATGCCACGGTCGGTCGAGCTGCGGTAGACGAGGCCTGCGGCGGTGTGGACGAGCGGCACGTCCAGGATCCCGGTGGCGCTGGGCTCCGCGGGGAAGAGGGGGACGGCGTCCGCGGGCAGCGCCTGTGCCGGTGAGGCACCGAGCACGCTGGCGACGAGGGCGGGGACGGCCAGCAGGCACGTCCGGGTGAGTACACGCACGGGGAGGCTCCAGTCCGCGGCGGGGAAGGATCGCCTCGGGACGGAGGCGCGGACGGAGCGTATTTATTGCGGAACTGTTAGTGATCAATCGTTTCGGAACCGATACTTCCGAAGCGGTGCGGCTGGGCCATCGAGACCCGCCCGCACCGGACCGGCGGGAGCACGGGCGGGGCCCCGGCGCCGACGCGGGCGAGCGAACCGGCTCGGACGACCGGGCCGGGCCCGGTTCACGGCGCGCTCGCCTCGGTGCCGCAGGTCAGCCCCGTCGGCCTGACACCATCGCGGCCATGACGACGACCGAGCGCGGCATGCCGCCGCTCCAGGCCGACGAGCGGGCGACGCTGGAGGGCTGGCTGGACTTCTACCGGGCCACGCTGATCGGCAAGTGCGAGGGCCTCCCCGACGAGCAGCTGCGGACGCCCTCCGTGCCGCCGTCGCCGCTGACCCTCCTCGGGCTCGTGCAGCACATGGCCGAGGTCGAGCGGAACTGGTTCCGGCGGGTGCTGCTGGGGGAGCGGGTCCCGCCCATCCATGACCCGTCCGCCGACCCCGACGGCCCGGACGGCGGCTTCGACCTGGCCCCGGATGCCTCGCTGGCCACCGCCCGT
The DNA here is from genome assembly GCF_054050115.1 of Geodermatophilus sp. SYSU D00708. Taxonomy (NCBI): domain Bacteria; kingdom Bacillati; phylum Actinomycetota; class Actinomycetes; order Geodermatophilales; family Geodermatophilaceae; genus Geodermatophilus; species Geodermatophilus sp. SYSU D00708. Next base: position 45,476 of record NZ_JBJGYS010000022.1, read on the forward strand.
GCCGTCTGGGAGGAGGAGGTCGCGCGGAGCCGGGCCAACTGCGCCGGGCGCGACCTGGACCGGACCAGCCCGTTCATGGGCGGGCAGGTCACGCTGCGGTGGATCTACAACCACCTGGTCGCCGAGTACGCCCGGCACGCCGGCCACGCCGACCTCATCCGCGAGCGCATCGACGGCGCGACCGGCGTCTGAGGCCCCCGGGTCACGGCGGCCCGAGGCCGTCGTCGCCGGGCGCGAGGAGCTGGCACGGTGGGCAGCGATGGTCGAGGGGCACCTCGGACCAGGGCGAGCCGTCGAGCGGGACGAGGACCTCCGCGTCGACGAGGCCGCAGAGCGAGGAGTCGTCCCCGTCGACCACGTGCACGCTGCCCGGGCCGGGCGCGACCCCGTGCGGCGTGCCGGTGCGGAGCGCGACGGTGGGCGCAGTGCCCTCGGCCGGGGCGGGCAGCGGACCGCTGCGCAGCCGCACGGTGAAGCCGTCGGCGGCGATGAGGGCGATGTCCACGTCGTCGAGCTGGTGGCTGAGCCACAGGCCCAGACCGGCACCGGTCGCGCTGTCGGGCACGGGGACGAGCCCGGTCAGGGGGTCGGCCGGGCCGGGGCCGGTGTCGTGCACGTGGACGACGACCCGATCCGGTCCCGTCCAGACCTGGACGGTGGTGGGTGGCCGGCCGTACAGCTCCGCGTTGACGACGGCCTCGGACAGGGCGAACAGCAGGTCGTCGCGCGCGGTGGCGCTGATCCGCCCCGATGCGGCGGCCGCGACGCGGCGCCGGACCTGCTTGAGCGAGACGTTGGTGAGCCGGAGGGCCGGGGTGGTCGCCTCCAGCGCGTCGGCCGTCGGCGGCAGGCACGCGTACTCGGCGACGTCCTGGTAGCGGGCGCTGGCGCTGGCGCCGCCGTCCGCGGTGACGAGGCGGCGGTGGGTGCGCTCGACGACGTCGCGCACGTCGTCGGCCACGGTGGTGGCGTCGTACAGGCAGCGGCTCCACACGGGGTAGTCCTGCCAGACGGTGTTGACGGCGGACTCGTACCGGTCCCAGCCGTCGAACCGCCCGCCGTTGCCCTCGTGCGGGACGTCGCCGGCGATCCGGACCTGCCCGGCGCCGGTCGCCAGGTGCTGCTCGAACTGCTGCCGGTACGCCTCGATGGCGCGCGCGGGGGAGGCGTAGAGGCTCTGGTCGACGATGAAGGTGACCCCGTCCAGCCGGGGCAGCGCCGCCCGGATCAGGTCGCTCTTGCGGGAGTCGTACCCGAGGACGACCGGCTCGCCGGCGGCCACCCCCTCGGTCACGAACGGCACGATCAGCGCCAGGAACTCCGGGTCGGAGCGGTAGAACCCGGCCTCGTGGAAGTTCCCGACCTGACCGTGCGCGGCACCGGTCCTCATGACTGCGCTCCCAGCTCTGCTGGCCGCAGGTAGGACGCCGGCGACAGGTCGATCAGCCGGGTCGCGAACGGCGGGGTCGCCCGTAGGGACCTGACGTACCCCGCGGGCCCGGGGGTAGTCACCGACGGCGGCAGGAAATGCCGCCCGGGTGACCTCGACGACGGGCCCGGGCTCCCGGGCCGGCGGGGCCGGCGGGTCAGCCGGCGGGCCGGCCCGCGGCCCGCCGGCCCGGCAGTGCCCGGCCGAGCACCAGCGTGCCGATCCCGGCGAGCACCACCGTGAGCAGGGCGACCCGCAGGCTGGTGGCGTCCGCCAGCGCGCCGATCAGCGGCGGCGAGACGAGGAAGCCGATCCGCAGCAGCCAGTTGATCGCCGCCAGCCCGAGCCCGTGCGGCAGTCCGGGCAGCTCGTCGGCCGCCTGGTACACGGCCGGGATGAGGGTGGCGACGCCGAGCCCGGCCAGGGCGAAGCCGGCCAGCGTGCTCGGCACCGACGGCCACGCCAGGGCCAGGCCCATCCCCGCCGCGGTGAGCGCACCCCCGGCCCGGGCCACCCGGCGCTGGCCGAACCGGTCGACGACGCGGTCGCCGGTCAGCCGTCCGACGGTCATCGCCACCGACAGCGCGACGAAGCCCAGCCCGGCGGTGGCCGCGCCGGCGGTGAGCTCGGTGCGCAGGTAGAGCGCGCTCCACGAGGACCCGGCGTCCTCGACGAACGCCCCGCAGGCGGCCAGCACGCCGAGCACCGCGAGCGCCGGGACGGCGGCTCGCCGGCGCGGCCGCTCCCGGGGGTGCTCGTCGGCGGCCGGCGCGGGCTCGTCCCGGCCGGGCAGCATCGCCCGCGAGGCGACCAGCGCGACGGCGCCGAAGACGACGGCCGAGGCGGCGAGGTGGACGACGAGCGGCACGCCGAGCCCGGCCGCGGCCGAGCCGAGCAGCCCGCCGGCGACCGCGCCGATGCTCCAGATGCCGTGGAAGGCGTTGAGGATCGAGCGCTCGTAGAGGCGCTGCACGCGCAGCCCGTGTGCGTTCTGGGCGACGTCGATGATCGCGTCCAGCGCGCCGGCCACCAGCAGCGCCGCGGCGAGGCGGAACCAGTTGGGGGCCACCGACACCGTCCACACGGTGACGCCGAGCAGCACCAGGCCGTAGGAGGCGACCCGGCCCGAGCCGAACCGGCGGATCAGCGCGGCGGAGGACAGGCCGGCCAGCAGCGCGCCCAGCGGCAGCGCCGCCAGCGCCGTGCCGAAGGCGGTGCTGCTCAGCCCGAGCTGCGCCTTGACCTCCGGCAGCCGCGGGACGAGGCCGGCGTAGAAGACGGCGTTGAGGAAGAAGCAGGCGGCGACGGCGCCGCGGGCACGGCGCAGGCGCGCGGCGTCGAGCGTGGGTGTGTCCACGGTGTCCTGTCGGTGTGTCAGCCGGCGAGCCGGGAGAGGGCGGAGCGGATCTGGGCGGTGTCCATCGGGTCGGTGGACAGGGCGCTGTGCAGGACCAGCCCCTCGACCAGCGCGTCGACCTCCCGCGCGGTCACCGGGTCGAGGTGGCGCTCCAGGCTGCGGCGGCTGCGGGACATCCAGTCCTGGGTGACCGCACGCAGCGCCGGGTTCCGGGCCGCGGCGACGTAGAGCTCGACGGCGAGCACCAGGTCGCGGGGGGAGCCGAGCAGGTCGCCGGTCAGGTGCTCGACCAGCGCCTCGAGCGCCGCGGCCCGGTCGGGCGCGGCGCGCATGCGCTCGTCGAAGCGGGCCGCGACGGTGTCGACGTGCCGGGTGAACGCCGCGGCCAGCAGGTCGGTCAGCGAGGCGAAGTGGTAGGTCAGCGACCCCAGGGGGACGTCGGCGGCGCGGGCGATGGCCCGGTGCGTGGCGGCGGCGACGCCCTGCTCGGCGATGACGTCGAGCGTGGTGTCCACCAGCCGGTCGCGCCGTCCCGGGTCGTACCGGCGGGCCCGCCGCGCGGGGGCGGGAGCGGCGCTCACCGGCCGGTCGCCGCCGGCGCGCGGACGACGGTCGTCGCCGACGGTGATCGGTTCGGTCGCGTGCCGCTCGTCCCGGTGCCGGGGATCGCGGACCGGAGGCTCATGAGAACGACCGTACACATCGGGGTGGCCGTGCGCGCGAGCCGAGGAGGGGCGTGGCGGAGTGGCCGGCAGGGTAGGACTGCGCCGCGTCAGCAGATCGCGACCCGGGCAGGTGTGCGATGCAGGACCGACAGAGCGCCTCGGACCACCCGCGCAGCGACGACGTGAAGGGCAGGGACCGGCAGGACGACGACCGCGGAGGCGGCGACCAGGGAGCCGCCCCCGGCGCGCCGGTCCCGGCCACGCCTCCCGGCGACGGCGCCGAGGACCCGGGGCACACCGGAGCCCCGTGAGGAGCCGGCGCGGGGAGCTCCCGGGTCCGGCCGGCTCCGGGACCCGCGAACCGCGCCGCAGGACGGCCTCGGTGCGGAGGGAGGGGACGGCGTGCGGGATCTCGTCTACTACATCGGGCTCTCGCTCGACGGCTTCATCGCCGGGCCCGATGACCAGGTCGACTTCTACCCGGCGTCGGAGCCGTACCAGCAGTGGATGGCCACGGAGTTCGCCGACGCGCTGCCCACGCACGTCCGCCGGCACCTGGGCATCGACGCGACGCTCAACCGGCGCTTCGACACCGTCGTCATGGGCCGGCGCACCTACGAGCCGGCCCTGCAGCTCGGGGTGACCAGCCCGTACGCCCACCTGCGCCAGTTCGTGGTGTCCCGCACGCTCGAGTCACGGGACCCGCGCGTGACCGTCGTGCGCGACGACCCGGTCGCCGCCGTGCGCGCGCTCAAGCAGGAGGAGACCGGGTTCGACGTCTACCTCGCCGGGGGCGGGCGACTGGCCGGTCAGCTCCTCGACGAGATCGACCGCCTGGTGGTCAAGTACTACCCGGTCGTCGCCGGCGCGGGTCGCACGGCCTTCGGCGACCGGTTCGCCCCCACCCGGTTCGAGCTGGATCAGGTGCAGACCCATCCGGGGGGCAACGCCGTCCTGTACTACTCGCGACGTCGCTGAGCCGGCGCAGCGGCCGCCGGCGCGCCCGACCGCACCCGCAGGCCGGCCGGTGCCGGGGGCCGTGGTCACCCCGCGCCTGCGGAGGTCAGCTCCCGTGCCACACCCGGACCCCACCGTCCTCGCAGCCGGTGGCGAACAGCCGCCCGTCGGGGGAGAACGCCACCGCCGCCACCCACTCCCGGTGGCCGGTGAGGGCACCCACCTGTTCGCCGGTCCCCGGGTCCCACAGCCGCACGGCCTCGTCGTGGCCACCGGTGGCCAGCAGTCGCCCGTCGGGGGAGAACGCCACCGTCCTGACCCCGTTCGTGTGGCTGCTGAGGGCGTGCACGCGCTTGCCCGTCCGCGGGTTCCACAGCCGCACGGCCTCGTCGCCACCGCCGGTGGCGAGCAGCCGTCCGTCGGGGGAGAACGCCACCGTCCTGACCCCGTTCGCGTGGCCGGTTCGGGTGTGCAGGCCCTTGCCGCTCCGGGGGGTCCACCGCTTGCCGCTCTGCGGCTCCCACAGCAGGACGGCCTTGTCGCGACTGCCGACGGCGAGCAGCCGTCCGTCCGGGGAGAACGCCACCGCCGCGACCGAGTGCTGGGGACCGGTGAGGACCCGTAGCTGCTCACCCGTCCGCGGGTCCCACAGCCGCACGGTCTCGTCGTCGCTGCCGGTGGCCAGCAGCCGCCCGTCGGGGGAGAACGCGACGGTGTGGACCCAGCTGCCGTGCCCGGTGAGGGCGCCCGACTGCTCGCCGGTCTGCGGGTCCCACAGCCGCACGGTCCGGTCGTCGCTGCCGGTGGCGAGCAGTCGCCCGTCGGGGGAGAACGCGACGGTGTGGACCCAGCTGCCGTGGCCGGTGAGGGTGCGCAGGTGTTCGCCGGTCCGCGGGTCCCACAGCTCCACGGTCTCGTCGTCGCCGTTGGCGGCCAGCAGCCCCCCGTCGGGGGAGAACGCCACGCACCGCACCCCCTCGTCCAGGGAGCCTCCTGCCTCGTGGCCGCGCAGCATCGTCGGCGCCGCTGCGGTCCACCCGAGCGACCCGGCGTCCCCCGGGGACGTCGACAGCAGGGGCAGGTCCGGCGCCGCGGGCCGCGGGAAAGGGACGGAGACCGGCCCCCCAGCCAGGGTCGGGGCCCGGTGCGCTCCGGTGGGGTGCGCGGGCGCGCCGGCCGTCACTGGCGCGGTGCGGGCGTCGACGACCGTTCGGCCGGTGGTGGACGGGCCGGGTGACAGCGCCGGCGCCCGCACTCGTGCCCGGGTGGTCGGCTCGGTCGGCGGTGGCGGACCGGCGGCCTCCAGCGTCGCCAGCAGGTCGACCATCGCCTGCGGGCGTCCAGGGCCGGCCGGGTCGAGGACCACCCGCCGGACGCGGTCGCGGGAGACGATCTCGATGGTCACGGTCGCGGGTGCGGGCGACGAGCCGGCCGGAGCGGAGGGGAGGTCGACCAGCGACTCGGGGAGGTCGAAGAACCGGGTCCTGCGGACCAGGTCGGCGAGACGCTCGCTCTCGGCCGTCGCCAGTTCGTCGCTGCTCATCGGCCCCACGGTCGACGGCGGGCCCGACCCGGTGCGCCTCAGCTGCACCCGGTACGGAGGGGGCGGAGGTGCGGGGAAGGCGTCGATCGCGTCCGCGAGCGCCGCGGCGAGCGCCCGGCACGTCGGGAACCGCTGTGCGGGGTCCTTCGCCATCGCCTGGGTCACGACGTCGTCCACCGCCGGCGCCAGCCACGGCACGAGGTCGGTCGGGCGCGGTGGGGGCAGCAGCAGGTGCCCGCGCATCTTGGCGGTGACCGACCCGCCGGGGAACGGGACGCTGCCGGTCAGCATCCGGTGGGCGACGCAGCCCAGCGAGTACACGTCGGAGCGCGCATCCAGGGGCGCGGCCTCGATCTGCTCCGGGGAGGCGTACTCCAACGTGGCGACCACGTCGCCGGTGCGGGTCAGCTGCGTGTCGGCGTCCAGCGACTTGGCGATGCCGAAGTCGGTCAGGAACACCCACTCGGCCTCGTCGTCGCCGGGTGCGGTGAGCAGCACGTTGGCCGGTTTGACGTCGCGGTGCACGAGGTTGCGCTTGTGCGCGTGGTCCAGCGCCGCGGCGACCCCGGTGACGACGTGCAGGACCCGGTCGGCGGGCAGGAGGCCGCCGGCGGCCTGGAGCGCCGTCTCGCCGTCGACCCCGTCGACGTACTGCATGCTCAGCCACAGCTGCCCGTCGTGCTGGCCGCGGTCGAGGATCGAGACGATGTGGGGGTGGGACAGTCCGGCGAGGGTCTCGACCTCGTGCTCGAACCGCCGGGCGAAGTCCGGGTCGGCGCAGAGCTCGGCGCGGAGCAGCTTCAGCGCGACGAACCGCGGCATCCGGGGGTGCTGGGCGAGGTAGACCGCGCCCATGCCGCCCTGCCCCAGCTGCCGGAGCACGGTGTACCCGGCGAACACGTCTCCTGGCGCCAGCGACACGGCGTCCTCCTCGGACGGCGAGGAAGACGATGGTAGTTCCGGCCCCACCGGACGGTCTGCCCGCCCGTACGGACGAGACGGTGGTGCTCGCGTCGTCCTGACTCCCTGCGCTCGCGAGGCTGCAGAGGCCGGCGTACGGCGCCCGGCCTCTGCCTCACGGTCATGCGGGCTGGGCCGTCCGGCAGCCGCACGCGCGCACGTCCTGTCCTCGACGACACGGCACGACCGCAGCCCGAGACGACGGAAGCCGGGGCCACCGCTGTTCGCGGTGGCCCCGGCTTCCGTCCAACTGTGGGTGTGGCACGTCGCCAGACCCCGGGGTGGGTGGAGGTGGCGGGAATCGAACCCGCGTCCTTCGACGCATGTCCAGGGCTTCTCCGAGCGCAGTCCGCTCCGTCTCTGCTCGGCCCCATCGATCCCACGAACAAGTCGATGTGACGGGCCCAGTCGCTGTGCGGTGTCCCGTGCGCGCCCGCGACCGGCACGCACGGTGAGTCATCTAGCTGATGCCAGGATCCGGGTCGATGACGAACCCGGGCTGACAGACCCGCCTACGCTGCTCAGGCAGCGAGGGCGAAGTCGCGCTGACTGGAGTCGGCGCTTGATTGGTTTCCGACGCGTGGTTAACGAGCTCATCGTCGGCTTCCTCGGCTCGCTTCCCCTGGCCACCCGACCGAAGTCGAGACCATTCACCCCCTGTGTAGTTGTGCAGACAGGGTAACCGGGTCCGCTGCCCAGTTGTTCCCCGCACGCGATGACACGACCGGGCGACACGAGCCGGCCTCGGCGGCCGGACCTGTCGCAGCGTGGAACGGCCATCTACCGTGGGTCGCCACTGTGTCCACCGCCACGTCGCAAGGGGCCCGATGACCTCGGCACCGCCGTTGCAGCGCTTCCCGCTGTGCCGCTCGAGTGACGTCTCCGAGTTCACCGCCCGGCTCAACGCCGTCTACTACCCGGCGAGGGTGCGACCGGAGGCGGCCGGACGGTTCCCGGCCCCCTCGCTGCTGCACGCGCTGCACGAGCCGGACTTCACCTTCGGCTACATCCGCCCGGGCGGCGGTGTGCAGGTGACCCCGGACCAGGGGACGACCACCTACCACGTCAACCTCGTGCTCTCCGGTTCGGTGGTCGCGGTCAGCGGTCGCGACGAGGTGCTCGTGCAGCCGGGGTCGGCCGCGGTGCACGGTGCGGGGGAGCGGCACGAGCTGCGGGCCCGAGCCGGCAGCGACCTGGTCGGGATGAAGCTCAGCCGCGCGCTCGTCGAGAGCGAGCTGGAGGGCATGCTCGGGCGCCCCGTTCCCGGCCCGGTCCGGTGGACGGCCGCCTTCGACCTGCGCTCCGGCGCCGGCCGCTCCTGGCTCTCGCTGGTCCAGTTCACCCTGGCCGAGCTGGACCGGCCCGGGCTGATGGACTCCCCGCACGTGCGCCGGCGGCAGGTCCGCACGCTGGTGGCCGGCCTGCTGGCCGCGCAGCCGCACAACTACTCGACCGCCCTGGCCGACGTCGCGAGCCCGCTGCGGCCGCGCACCGTCCGGCGGGCGCAGGAGTTCATCCACGACCACTTCGCCGAGCCGCTGACGGTGACCGACGTGGCAGCCGCGGCCGGGTCGAGCACGCGCCGGCTCCAGGAGGCCTTCGGCGCCGCGTTCGGCGTCTCGCCGATGACCTACCTGCGCGACGTGCGACTCGACGAGGTGCGCCGGCGGCTGGCGGTGGGGGACGAGAGCGTCACCGAGGTGGCGCTCTCGTGCGGGTTCACCCACCTCGGCCGGTTCTCGGCCGCCTACCGCGCCCGGTTCGGAGAGCTGCCCTCCCGGACCCGCGCCGGCTGACCTGCGGCTCAGGCCTCGTCGGGGAGGTTGCCGCCGACCAGCACGAAGGCCAGCAGGCACGGCTCGTCGGACCGGTTGGACCAGGCGTGCGCGGTGCCGCGCTGCACGAGGACGTCGCCGGCGGTCATCCGGACCTCGGTGGCGTCCAGGACCGCCCAGATCTCACCGCTGAGCACGATCGCGTAGTCGATGGAGCGGGTGGTGTGGAACGCCAGCGGGCGGATCTCGTTGCCGTCGGCGTCGAACCGCCACTCCCGGTCCGGCGGGAGCTCGAGCGTACGGAAGATCGTGCCCCGCTGCGGCGGCCCGACGCTGAGCGGCTGGTCCGTGTCGTAGGGGTCGCGCAGCGGGCCGGTGTTGTCCGCGGGGGAGTCCTCGGTCCGCCACAGCTGGGTGGCCACGTAGGTCGGCACCCCGTGACCGGCGGCGGCGTGCCGCCCGACGTCCTCCATCACGATCGTGGAGCGACCCTCGGCGTCGAGGCCGGTGACCAGGCGGCGCACCTTCCGCGTCGTCGGAGCGGGGTCCACGCCACTGGCGAACGGGTTGTAGTCGGCCACGTCATCGCCTCCCGGGCAGCTGTCCGGTAGGCGGTCCGGCCCCCGGCTGACCCGCGGAAGGTAGGGCCGAACGGCCGACCTGGCTATCCCGATCGCGTGCCCGCTGTCCGGTTCGCGCGACCCGTTTCGCCCCTGGTGAAGCCTCGATAACGAAAGCGAGACGCGTCTCACACGTGTGCTTGACAACACTCCGGGGCTCGCTCAAGGTCCTGCGTCAACAGCGGACAGGTGTTCGCTCTGCGAACGACAGATCGGGCACCCGAGCCCGGCCCGCGGTGCGGGCGGGGACCGCCCCACCCGGGGACGACGGAGGAGAACCACGTGGACGTCGCCAACGACCGGCCGCTCTCGGCCGACCCGCGCCGATGAGCGAGGCCGCGGTCTCGTCGCAGCCGGCCGCCGGCACCGAGCCCGGACCCCCTCCGGGGCGGTCCGGCGGGGACGGCTCACTGCGCCGTGCGGGCCGGACGGTGCTCTCGCAGGAGTACCTCGGGGTGCTCATCGCCACGGTCGTGCTGGTCATCGCGATCGGGGTGTTCTACCCGCGGTTCCTGCAGTTCGACCAGCTGATGGCGATCCTGAACCAGGCCACCTACATCGGGATCCTGGCCTGCGGCATGGCGTTCCTGCTGGCGATGCGGGAGCTGGACCTGTCGGTCGGCTCCATCTACGCGCTCACGGCGCTGGCCTGCGCGATGTTCGTGCAGAGCGGGCTGAACTCGTGGCTGAGCGCGCTGCTGGCCATCGTGGTCGGCGGGCTGCTGGGCCTGTTCAACGCGCTGCTCATCCAGTACTTCAAGCTGCCGTCGATCGTCGCGACCCTGGCGACGCTGGCCATGTTCCGCGGCCTCACCCTCGCGCTCAGCGAGGGCACCCAGGTGCTGGGCCCGCCGGTCGACGACTCGTTCTCGCAGGTGGTCGGTGGCGACGTCGCCGGCGTCCCGGTCCCCGGGATCGTCCTGGTCCTGGTGGCGCTGGTGCTCACCGTCGTCCTGCGGGCCACGCCGTTCGGCTACCGGGTCCGGTCCATCGGGTCCAACCCCGAGGCCGCCGCGTTCAGCGGCATCCCGGTCAACCGCGTCCGGATGCAGGCCTTCGTGCTCAGCGGCGCGCTCGGCGGACTCGCCGGGGTGCTCACCATCGGCTACCTGGGCGCCTCGGACCCCAACACCGGCAGCGGCTACGAGCTGCTGGCCATCGCCGCCGCCGTCATCGGCGGCACCTCGCTGGCCGGTGGCAAGGCGACCATCGTGGGCGCGGCGCTGGGGGCGGTCCTGCTCGGCGTCGTCGCCAGCGGCCTGGCCTACTTCAGCGTCCCGATCAACTGGAACCAGTTCGCCACCGGCGCGGTCATCCTCGCCGCGGTCTCCCTCGACAGCGTCGTCCGCCGTCGACGAACGGCCGCGCGCGCCAGCGCCCCCTCGCTGTAGCACCCGGCGCCTCCCCGGGCGTCCGTCCCCGATCACCCAGGCGAGCCCCTCGCTCCACCCGTCTGGGGCGTCCCCACCCTGCCCGGACCCGGGCACCATCCCCCAGGAGGAACATCGTGCGCACACGTTCGGGCGGGACCGGCCGCACCGGTCCCGCGCTGCTCGCCACGGCCATGGTCGTGCTCGTCGCCGCCTGTGGCGGCAACGACGGCGGCGGCGGTGGCGGTGCTGACGCCGCCGCGGCCGAGGACCTCAACATCGCCTTCATCGCCGCCGACGGCAGCCAGAACTTCTCGCAGGAGATGCTGGCCGGTGCCGAGGCCGCCGGCGAGGAGTTCGGCGTCGACGTCCAGGCGATCGCGCCCACCAAGCTCGACGGGCCGGCGCAGGTCAAGATGGTGGAGGACGCGATGCGCACCGCCACCGACGGCATCGCGATCATGACGCTCACCCCCGACCTGCTGGTCCGGCCCGAGGCCCGCGCGGTGCAGCAGGGCATCCCCGTCCTGGCCGTCGACACCGCTCCGCTGCCCGGCTCGAACGTGACCAGCTACCTGGGCAACGACAACGTCGCGGCCGGGTCGATGCTGGCCGAGGAGGCGATCCGCCGCCTGCAGGAGGTCGGGACCACCACCGGCTCGGCCGTCGTCGCCAGCCCCATCCCCGGCGTGCCCGCGCTGGACAACCGGGCCCTGGGCATGAAGCAGGCCTTCGAGCAGGACATGTCGGGCTTCCAGGTCGTCGGCCCGGTGGCCAGCGCCCCGGACCCGACGGCGAACTTCAGCACCTGGAACAACCTGGTCTCGGCCAACAGCGACGCCTCGGTGTTCCTCGACGCCGGCGACGCCGCCCTCGCCTCCCTGGCCCGGATCAACCGGGACAGCGGGGGTCGCTACCTGACCGGCGCGTTCGACCTCAACGAGGCCGGGCTGGAGGCCGTGGCCGACGGCACGAACTTCGCCGCCGCCGACCCGCAGCACTTCCTCAAGGGCTACCTGGCCACCCGGCTGCTCATCGAGAACGCCCTGGGCGAGCGGGAGCTGTTCGAGGGCTGGTGGGTGAGCACCGCGGAGCTGGTCACCCAGGAGAACGTCGCCGACATCCAGGCCCGCCAGGAGTCGAACGAGAACAAGCGCGAGTACTACAGCGACATCATCGACGAGCAGCTCGCCAACCCGCCGATCAAGCCCCTGGAAGAGGCGAACTAGTCGTGCTTGAGGCGCAGGGCATCCGCAAGGCGTACGGCGGCGTCGTCGCGCTCGCCGGGGTGGACCTCACCATCCGCCCCGGCAGCGTGCACGCCCTCCTGGGGGAGAACGGTGCGGGCAAGTCGACGCTGATCAAGGTCCTCGTCGGCGCGATCCGGCCGGACGCGGGTGCCCTGCGCCTCGACGGGCGCGAGCTGCGGCCCGGGACGACGGCCGATGCCGTCGACCAGGGCATCGCGGTGGTGTCGCAGGAACTGAGCCTGTTCCCCGACCTGGACGTGCTGTCCAACCTGTTCCCGATGCGGGAGATGCGCCGGGGCCCGCTGGTGGACCGCCGCCGGATGGCCGAGCGGGCCCGGCCGGTGCTGGCCGAGCTCGGGCTGGACGTCGGGCTCGAGGACCCGGTCGAGCACCTGCCGCTCGACCAGCGCCAGCTCCTGGAGATCGCCCGGGCGCTGGTGACCGACCCGCGGGTGCTGATCCTCGACGAGCCCACCTCGGCCCTGCACGCCGAGGAGGCCGACCGGCTGCACGACGTGGTGCGGCGGCTGCGGGACCGCGACGTCGCCGTCGTCTACGTGTCGCACCACCTCGAGGACGTGCTCGCGGTGAGCGACGAGGTCACGATCATGCGGGACGGCCGGATCGCGGTGGCCGCCGCACCGGCGCACACGCTGACCGTCGACCGGATCGTCGCGCACATGCTCGGCGACAAGGTGGCGGCCATCGTCGAGGAGCGCTCGCACCAGGGGCAGGCCATCGACGAGGAGGGGCCGGCGCTGCGGCTGGAGGGGGTGACCGTCCGCGGGCAGTTGCGGGAGGTGGACCTCGCCGTCCCGTGCGGCCGCGTCGTCGGGCTGGCGGGGGTGGCCGGCTCCGGGCACCGCGCCGTCCTCAGCGTCGCCGCCGGGGTGCTCCGGCCGGACGACGGGCGGGTCTTCCTCCCCGACGGCGCGCCGCTCAAGCCGAGCATCCGCGGGGCGATCAGCCAGGGCGTCGCGATCGTGTCCGGGGACCGCAAGCGCTTCGGGGTCATGCTCGACAAGCCCATCTGGGACAACGTCGGCCAGGTCGGGTCGGTGGCGCTGCGCCGGGACGGCGCGATCGTCCGCGCCGCGCGGCTGCGTGAACGGGCCCGCGAGCACGTCGCGCGGCTGGGCATCAAGACGCCGTCGGTCGACCAGGAGGTCGGCATGCTCTCCGGCGGCAACCAGCAGAAGGTCGTGTTCGCCAAGTGGCTGGAGGCCGCGCCGTCGGTCCTGCTGCTCGACGACCCGACGCGGGGCATCGACGTCGGCGCCAAGGCGGAGATCTACAACCTGCTGCGCGGGCTGTCCGACCGCGGGGCGGTGCAGATCGTCGCGTCGTCCGACCCGCGGGAACTGGCGGCTGTCTGCGACGAGGTCGTCGTGTTCTACGACGGGCGCGTCTGTGCCCGGCTGACCGGGCGGCACCTCGACGCGCACACGATCCTGGAGGTCATGAACACCGGCGTCGCGCCCGCCGACGCCGCCGCGACCGGCTGAGCGGGCGGCGGGAGGTGTCGCGGTGGCGGAGGACGTCGACGTCGTGACCGAGACGGTGGTCCGCCGTCCCTGCGCGGAGGTGGCCGCCTACGCCGGGGACCCGACCAACGCCCCCGAGTGGTACGCGAACATCGCGTCGGTCGAGTGGCGGACCCCGCCACCGGTCGCCGTCGGCTCCCGCATGGACTTCGTCGCGACCTTCCTCGGCCGGCGGCTGGCCTACACCTACGAGGTCGTCGAGCTGGAGCCGGGACGGCGGCTGGTCATGCGGACGGCGCAGGGACCGTTCCCGATGGAGACCACGTACACCTGGGAGCCGCTGGACGACGGCGGCACCCGCATGACGCTGCGCAACCGCGGCCGGCCCAGCGGCTTCTCGCGGGTGGTCCGCCCGATCATGGCGACGGCGATGCGGCGGGCCAACCGCCAGGACCTCAACCGGCTGCGGGAGCACCTGGAGCGGAGCTGACCGGCTCGGCTGCCCGGTGCGCGGTCACCAGCCAGGCCGCGCACCCGTAGGCCACGCCGTCGGTCGTCTCGTGCGCCGAGACCGAGTCGCGCAGCGCCTCGATCGCACGCGCGCGGTCGGCGTCGTCGAGCCCCTCGAGCATCCAGCCGGCCTGGCCGAGCGCGAACTCCTCGGCCTCCGCGGCGTCCCGGCCGAGGTACAGCGACCCCTCCAGGGACTCCAGGTGCACGTCGGTGAAGCCGGCGCGGGAGAGGACGGCGGAGATCCGCTCGGGGTCGCTGAGCCCGAAGGGGCCCGGCCGGTCCGGCGGGGGCAGGGGGAGCTCGCGGCCCGCGGCGAGGGTGGACACGAGCGCGGAGATCCACTCGTTGCGCTCCACCGGCTGCCAGGTGAGCAGCACCAGCCGGCCGCCCGGCCGCAGCGCCCCCGCGACGTTGGTGAGCGCCGCGACGGGGTCGGCGAAGAACATGGCGCCGCTGCGGCTGATCGCCACGTCGGCGGCGGCCGGCTCGAACCGGTGGACCTGGGCATCGGCCTGCACGAAGGTCGCGTTGGTCAGCCCCGCCGTCCGTGTCCGCGCCCGGGCCACCTCCAGCATGCGGGCGGAGAGGTCCACCCCGAGGACGTGGCCGGCGGAGGCGAGCCGGGCGGCGTCGACGGTGGTCCGCCCGTTGCCGCAGCCGACGTCGAGCACCCGGTCGGCGGGGCCGATCGCGGCCGCGGCCAGGAACACCGGGTGCAGGTCACGGACGGCGTCGTCGTAGCGGTCGGCGTGGGCCGCCCAGTACGCCCCCTCGCCGCCGTCCCAGGCGCGGGCCTGCTCGGCGTTGCCCGGATCGACACGGAGCGTCGTGGTGTCGGTCACCGTGGTCACCTTCTCGGCCGCTATTCTGCTCCCAAGGGGACTGTGCAGACGGCTTACTCCCCTTGGGAGGACCATGTCAACCCCTGGTGGGCTCACCACGACCTCGTACGCCATCCTCAGCCTGCTCGCCGTCCGGCCGTGGAGCACCTACGAGCTGACCCGGCAGATGGACCGCAGCCTCGGGCGGATGTGGCCGCGGGCGCAGAGCAAGCTCTACGAGGAGCCCAAGAAGCTCGTCGCGCACGGCCTGGCGACGGCGCGGACCGAACCGGTGGGCAAGCGGTCGCGCACCGTCTACTCGATCACCGACGCCGGCCGGGAGGCGCTGGCCGCCTGGCACCGTGAGCCGGGGAACGGCCCGGTCCTGGAGTTCGAGCAGCTGCTCAAGGTCAGCTTCGCCGAGCACGGGACGAAGGAGGACGTGCTGGCGACCCTGGCGGCCGCGCGGGCCTGGGCGGAGGAGCGCAACCGGGAGAACCGGTCGGCCGCGGAGGCCTACGCGGCCGGGCGCGGCCCGTTCCCCGACCGGCTGCCCGAGAACATGCTGGCCGGCCGGTTCCTCACCGACTTCTACCGGCTCGTGGCCGACTGGGCGGACTGGGCCAGTGCCCAGGTGGCGGAGTGGCCCGCCGCCCCGGCGGACGCCCGCGCCGACGCGGCCGAGGTCGCCGAGATCGCCCGCCGGGCCGACTGGTGAGCCCGTCCACGACCCCCACTCCGGTCCCGTCGCTGCCGGAGGAGGCGCGGCCCGACGTCATCCACCGGCTGGAGACGGTGCGGCAGTGGGAGCCCGCCGGGCGGCGGGCGGTGCCGTTCATCGCGCTGCTGGTCGTCGCCGCCAACCTCGTCGGTGTCGGGTCGGTGGCGCTGCTGCTGGTCGGCCTGTCGGTGGACGCCGAGGGCAGCAGCGGCCGGACGACGATCGTGCTCACCGCGCTGGCCTACCTCGCCGTCGCGCTGCCGCTGGGCACGCTGGCCGGGTTCCGCCAGCAGCGGTGCACGACCGAGTGGCTGAACGCCGGCCGCGAACCCAGCCCCGCGGAGGCCGAGCGCGCGCTCCGGCTGCCGCTGGACATCGCGGTGATCGCGGCGCTCACCTGGGCCGGTGGTGCGCTGCTGGTCGGCGTCGTGGGCGCCGTCGTCTCGCCGTTCCCGGCGGTCGGCGTGCGGATCGCCCTGGCCGCGCTTCTCGGCGGCGTGGTGACCACGGGGGTGACCTACCTGCTCACCGGCCGCGTCGCGCGCGGGGTCACCGCCCGGGCGCTGGCCGCGCACCCGCCGACCGGTGCGCTCCGGCTCGGCGTCCGGCCGCGGCTGCTGCTGACCTGGGGGCTGACCAGCGGCGTCCCGCTGCTGGGCCTGGTGCTGCTGTTAGTCGACCCCAGCAACCCCGAGGGTCCGGAGCGGGGGCCGGTGGTCTTCCTCGCCGTCGTGGCGCTCCTGGTCGGGCTGTTCGCCACGCTGCTCACCGCCCGGGCCATCGGCCTGCCCCTGAGGGCGCTGCGCCGTGCGGTGCAGCAGGTCGGCACCGGCGACCACGACGTCCGGGTCACGGTGGACGACGCCGGCGAGATCGGCCTGCTCCAGGAGGGCGTGAACACCATGGCCGAGGGGCTGGCCGAGCGCGAGCGGCTGCGCGACCTGTTCGGCCGGCACGTCGGGACGACGGTCGCGCAGCAGGCCCTGGCCATCGGCGCCTCGCTCCGGGGCGACGTGCGCACGGTGGCGGCGCTGTTCGTCGACATCGCCGGCTCGACCTCGCTGGTCCGGCGCACCGGCCCGGAGGAGATGGTCGACCTGCTCAACCGCTTCTTCTCGATCGTCGTCGAGGCGGTCGAGGACACCGGCGGCCTGGTGAACAAGTTCGAGGGTGACGCGGCGCTGTGCGTCTTCGGCGCTCCCAGCGACCACCCCGACCCGGCCGGGGCGGCGCTGCGGGCGGCCCGGCGCATCTGCACCGCGGTCGCGGCCGCGGGCGAGGTCGACGTCGGGGTGGGGGTCGCCTGCGGCCCGGTGTGGGCCGGCCAGGTCGGTACGGCCAGCCGGCTGGAGTACACGGTGATCGGCGACCCGGTGAACGAGGCGGCGCGGCTCACCGACCTGGCCAAGGACCACCCGAGCCGCGCGGTGGTGTCCAACGAGGTGATCCGGGCCGCGCGCGGGCTGGAGGCGCAGCACTGGGCGCCCGGCACGGTGGTCGAGCTGCGCGGCCGGGACGAGCCGACGCAGACCTGGGTGCTGACGATCGGCTGAGAAAGGACCCCCCTGCCCCCCGCCACTCGCAGGCTCGCGGCGGGACCCTGCAGGGGGGCCGTTCAGACGGCGGCGGCCTGCCCGCCGCCGGTGGGCATCCGGCCGGCGGTCGGGTGGGACTTCACCACCACCAGGACGTCGTCGGGCTGCAGCGTGCCGATCAGCGGGTCGTCGAACCGCAGCGTCCGGCCGCCGCGGGTCACCGACAGCACGATGTCGCGCAGCTGCCGCGGCCCCAGGCCGACCTCGTCGGCGGTGACCCGGCGCTGCTTGAGGTCCAGTCCGTGGCCGCCGGTGACGAGGTCCTCGACGACGGCGACCACCCGCGGGCTGTCGGTGGACAGGCCCAGCAGCCGGCCGGAGGTGGCCGACGTGGTGATGACCGTGTCCGCGCCGGACTGGCGCAGCAGGTTGGCGTTCTCCTCCTCGCGCACCGACGTGGTTATCGGGACGCTCGGGTTGAGCTGCCGCACGGTGAGCGTGATGAGCACCGAGGCGTCGTCCCGGTTGGCCGCGACGATGACCGCCCGGGCCCGCTCCACCGAGGCCCGCCGCAGCACCTCGGTGCGGCCGGCGTCGCCGACGATCCCGGTCAGCCCGACCGAGTTGGCCTCGTCGATGGCGCGGGGCTCGGGGTCGACGACGACGATCTGCTCCAGCGGCGTGCCGTTGGCCTGCAGCGAGCGGATCGCGCTGCGGCCCTTGGTGCCGTAGCCGCACACGATGACGTGCTGGCGCACGCGGGACCTCCAGCGACGGATGCGGAACTCCTCCCGCGAGCGCGCGGTGAGCGCCTCGAGGGTCGTTCCGATGAGGACGATCAGGAACAGGATGCGCAGGGGGGTGATCACCAGGATGTTGACCAGCCGGGCGCCGTCGGTGATCGGCGTGATGTCGCCGTACCCCGTCGTCGACAGGGTCACCGTCGAGTAGTAGACGGCGTCGAGCAGCCCGATGCCGACCTGGTCGCCGTCGCGGTAGCTGTCCCGGTCCAGCCACACGATGAACACGGTGAAGACGAGGACGGCGGCCGCGATGACCACCCGGCGCCACACCTGACGGGTCGGGGACTCCTCGACGTGCGCCAGTTGGACGCCGGCGTGCTCGGGCGTTCCGTCGCCGGTCGGGAAGGTCACCCCGCGGACGATAGTGAGCCGGAGGCGCCGGTGCGTGAGCGCCGCACCCCTCCGGGTGAGCCGTGGCCGGTGCAGCCGCCGGCTCCGGGCGGCCCCGCGGACTCCTGACCCGTCCGCGGTCGACGGCCCACGGCGTCAGCGGTCGTCATCCGCGCGGACCTCCCCGCGGGACGTGCGGCGAGGAGTGGGCCGTGCCGGGGCGTTCCCGCGGGAACGCCCCGGCGTCCGTGCGACCGGGGCTGTCGCCCGTACCGCACGACGACGGCGCACGCGCGGGACGTGGTGGTGGGTCAGGCGGGGGCGTCGGCGTCCTGCATCGGGGCCGCGGGCGCCTCGGGGCCCCGCTCCACCGCCGCCGGGTCCATCCACATGACCTGCCAGCCGTGGCCGTCGAGGTCGAAGAAGCTGCGTGAGTACATGAAGCCGTGGTCCTCGGCGCCGTCCGCCTCGGAGCCGCCTGCCGCGAGCGCCGCGGCGCTGACCGCCTCGACCTCGTCGCGGGACGACACGCTGAAGGAGTACAGGGCCGAGGTGCGGGTGGTGGGATCGGCGATCGGGAGCTTGGCGACCTCCGCGAACTTCTCCCGGCTGAGCAGCATGACGGAGGCGTGCTCGCCGACCAGCATGCACGCGGCGGTCGCGTCGGTGAACGCCGGGTTGAAGCCGAACCCGAGCTGCGCGAAGAACGCCTTGCTGCGCTCGAGGTCCGCGACGGGCATGTTCACGAAGAGCATGCGGCCGGGGTGTGCGGAACTGGTCATGCTGGGTCTCCACTCGGTGGCGCGACGGCGTACGTCCTGGTGGACCGGCACGGCCGGCGGAACCCATCGGTGGCGTCGTCAGCCGCCGGTGACCGCGGCGCGCTCCCGGGCGGCCAGCTCGCGCTTGAGCACCTTGCCCGCCGCCGACACCCGGATCGCGTCGATGAAGACGACGTCGCGCAGCCGCTTGTAGGGCGTCACCCGGCCGTTGACCGCGGCCATGACCGACTCGGGCGTGAGCGCCGCCCCGGCGGCGTCGTCCCGGCGGACGACGTAGGCCACCGGCAGCTCCCCGGCCTGCTCGTCGGGGCGGCCGACCACCGCGGCGCCGGCCACGCCGGGCACGCCGAACAGGACCTCCTCCAGCTCGCGCGGGAAGACGTTGTAGCCCTTGTAGAGCAGCATGTCCTTGGTGCGGTCGACGATCGACAGGTAGCCGTCCTCGTCCAGCACGCCCACGTCGCCGGTGTGGAACCAGCCGTCGGCGTCGATCGCCTCGGCGGTGGCCTCGGGCCGGTGCGCGTACCCGCGCATCACCTGCGGGCCGCGGATGCACACCTCGCCGCGCTCGCCGGGCGGCAGCGGGTCGCCCCCGCCCAGCGGCCGGATGGTCACCTCCGTGTCGAAGACCGGTACGCCGACGGTGCCGGCCTTGCGGGTGCCCGAGCGGAACGACGGGTTGCCGGTGGCCTGCATGGTCACCTCGGTGAGCCCGTAGCCCTCGCCGATGACGGCGTCGGGCAGCAGCGCGCGCAGCCTCTCGATGAGCGGCACGGGCAGCGGCGCGGCGCCGCTGGAGACCCCGCGCACCGAGGAGAGGTCGGCGTCGGCGACCCCGGGCACCTGCAGCAGCGCGACGAACACCGGCGGTGCGCCGCCGATCGACGTCACCCGGTACCGGACGGCGTCCTCGACGTACCGCGCCGGGTCGAAGCGCCGGTGGATCACCGTCGTCGTCCCGGCCATGACCAGGCCGTTGAGGTAGCCGATGGCGCCCATGGCGTGGAACCACGGGGTGAGGTTGATGATCCGGCCCTCGCCGAGCCGGGTGGGGACCTCGTCCGGGCCGAGCACCTGGCGCAGCGTCACGTCCCCGGCCGCGTCGAGCTCCGGCAGCGACCCCGACGTCCAGCAGCCCGACTGCAGCACGTTGGTGACCACGGCGCGGTGCGGCAGCTCGACGCCCTTGCTGACCCCGGTGGTGCCGCCGGTGTAGGCCAGGTGCGCCAGGTCGGCGGCGACGTCGAGGTCCGCGTCGAGGTGCCGGTCGGCCGGGTCGGCGGCGAGCAGGTCGGCCAGGTCGACCTCGCCGGGCGCGAGGCCGTCGAGGCGGGCGGCCAGGTCGGTGGTGTGCGCGGGGCCGGTGACGACGACCGTCCCGACGGCGGTGCCGGCCAGCGCCGTCCGCACGAGGGGCAGGACCTGATCCCAGGTGACCAGGACGCGGACGCCGGCGTCCGCCAGCTGGGCGGCGAGGTCGGCAGCCGGCAGCAGCGGGTTGGTGGGGGAGAAGGTGGCCCCGGCGAGCAGGACGCCGTAGTAGACGGCCGGGTACTGCCGGCAGTTCGGCAGGTGCACCGCGACGACGTCCCCGCGGCCGACCCCCGAGTCGGCCAGCCAGTTCGCCACCGCGTGCGCCCGCCGCGCCAGCTCGGTGAAGGTCAGCTCGACGTCGGAGTCGACGAACGCGACGCGGTCGCCCCAGCGCCGGGCGGCCGCCCGCAGGACGGAGCCGACCGGCACCGCCGGGTAGTCCAGCGAGCGGGGCAGGCCCGGCGGCCAGCTGCGCGCCGACGTGCTCGGCGGGGCCTGCGGTGCGGTCATGCGGGTCCTTCCTCGGCGGGGTTCCCAGCGTGGCGCACGTCACAACCCGTGTCGAGAGCCCACCGTGGGTGAGGATGGACCGATGAGCGACCAGCGCACGGCCCTCGTCCTCGGCGGCGGGGGAATCACCGGCATCGCCTGGGAGATCGGCGTCCTCGCCGGCCTGGCCGAGGCGGGCGCCGACCTCACCGGTGCCGACCTCGTGGTCGGCACGTCCGCCGGGTCGGTGGTCGGCGCGCAGGTGACCAGCGGCGCGGACCTCGAGGCGCTGTTCGCCCGCCAGCTCGAGCCGCCGACCGGCGAGAAGGTCGCGCGCATGACCCGCGCGGCGCTGGCCCGCTACGGCTGGGCGATGCTGCGCAGCCGGCGGGACGACGTCGCGTTCCGCCGTCGGGTCGGCGCGCTCGCGCTCGCCGCGGAACAGGCGGGCCTCACGCCGCCCGAGCAGGAGCGGCTCGACGTCATCGGCTCCCGGCTGGTGAGCACCGAGTGGCCCGACCGGGCGCTGACGACCACCGCCGTCGACGCGGAGACCGGCGAGTTCCGCACCTTCACCCGCGACTCCGGCGTGCCGCTGCTGCTCGCGGTCGCCGCCAGTTGCGCCGTGCCCGGCGTCTACCCGCCGGTGACCATCGACGGCCGCCGCTACGTCGACGGCGGGATGCGGTCGGCCGCCAACGCCGACCTCGCCGAGGGCTACGACCGGGTCGTCGTCCTCGCGCCCATCCCGCGCGGCGTGGGGCCCATGGCCAGCGTCGACGCGCAGGTCACCGGGATGGTCGCCCGCGTCGCCGTCGTCTCTCCGGACGAGGCGAGCCGGCGGGCGATCGGCCGCAACGTCCTCGACCCCGCTGCGCGGGCCGGGTCGGCGCGGGCCGGCCGCGCCCAGGCCGCGGGCGTGGCCCAGCAGGTCGCCGAGGTCTGGCAGGGCTGAGGACAGCTGAGCGGAGTGCCAGGGGCGCGTTCTCCGCGCCGTGGCACTCCACTCCACTCACACGGCCGGGTCGGCGACGAGGGCGCCGGCCGAGTGCTCCTCGCGCAGCCGGGTCTTGAGCACCTTGCCGCTGGGGTTGCGCGGCAGCGCGCCGACCAGCGAGTACTCCCGCGGGTTCTTGTAGCGGGCCAGCCGCTCCCGGCACCAGGCGGCCAGCTCCGCGGGCGTCGGTGGGTCGGCCGGGTCCCGCGGGGCGACGACGGCCAGCGGCGCCTCCCCGTAGCGGGTGTCGGGGACGCCGATCAGCGCCACCTCGGCCACCTTCGGGTGGGCGGCCAGCACGTCCTCGACCTCGGCGCAGTACACGTTCTCCCCGCCGGTGATGATCATGTCCTTCTTGCGGTCGACGACGTAGAGGTAGCCGTCCTCGTCCTGCCGCACGAGGTCGCCGGAGTGGAACCAGCCGCCCGCGAACGCCTCGGCGGTCGCCTCGGGCTTGCCCCAGTACTCCTTCATCACCATCGGGCTGCGGTAGACGATCTCGCCGACCTCGCCCTGCGGGACGTCGTCCATCGCGTCGTCCACGATGCGGACCTCGACGTTGAGCATCGGCGTGCCGATCGAGCCGATCTTGCGGACGGCGTCCTCCCCGCGGAGGAAGCAGGTGACCGGGCTGCACTCGGTCTGCCCGAACGCGGTGACCACCTCCGCCTGCGGGAACGTGTCGATCATCGTGCGCAGCAGCGTCGTCGACGCCGGCGCCGCGCCCCACGAGATCCGCCGGAGCGAGGACAGGTCGCGGGAGGCGATGTCCGGGACGGCGACCACCGCCGCCCACATCGCCGGCACGAGGAAGAGGTTGGAGATCCGCTCGCGCTCGATGAGGTCGAGCGTGGCCACCGGGTCGAACCCGCCCGAGCGCAGGATGACGTGGGTGCCGCCGAGCAGCAGCGGCGGCAGGCCCCCGGCCAGCCCGGCGATGTGGAACAGCGGCGCCCCCGGCGCGCCGACCCGGTCGGCGGGGTCGACGCCGAGGTGGGTGACCTGGCTGAACGCGTGCACCAGCAGGTTGCGGTGGGTGAGCACCGCGCCCTTGGGCCGGCCGGTCGTGCCGGAGGTGTACATGACGAAGGCGGGGGCGGTCTCGTCGAGCTCGACGTCGAGCGGCTCGCTGCCGGCCGCGGCCAGGGCCGCCTCGTACTCGTCGCCGATGGTCAGCACGGTGCGGACGCCGGGCACCTGCTCCCGGGCCTTGGCCGCCACCTCCGCGAGGGCGGGGTCGACCACGAGGGCGACCGCGCCGCTGTCGGCCAGCACGTAGGCCACCTCGTCGGCGACCAGCCGGAAGTTGACGGGGACGACGATCGCGCCCAGCCGCACCCCGGCCAGGTAGGACTCCCACACCTCGAGCGAGTTGAGCCCGAGGACGGCCACCCGGTCGCCGGTGCCCACGCCGCGCTCGGCCAGCGCACGGGCCAGCCGGCTCACCCGCGCGTCGAGCTCGGCGTAGCTGCGGCCGGTGCCCTCGAACCGGAGCGCGACGGCGTCCGGCGTCCGCCGGGCCCAGCGGGCCAGCTGGTCGCTCGCGGTCATGCCGCGGCCCTGCAGCCGGGGGATCTCGACGCTCACGGGCCCTCCTCGCAGAGCGGGACCCGCGTCATGCTCACGGCGGCCTGCGCCGGGGTCAACCGCCGAAGAGCATCCGCTCGGCGAGCCGCTTCCACAGCGCCACGTGCGGGTCGGTCGCGGCAGGGCGGTCCTCGAAGGCGTAGACGACGGCGACCCCGCGCATGCTGGTGAACAGCAGCTCGCAGGTCTCGGCGTAGAGCGGGGCCGCGGCGATCTCCGGCCCCCAGATCTCGTCGGCCACCGCGCGGATGGCCGCCCGGAGGCGCCGCTCCTCGGCCCGCAGCGCCGCCCGCAGCTCGGGGTCGGTGCGCGCCGCCGTCCACAGCTCGGTCGCGGCCCGGAACGGCGGCTCCTGGAACGTCGCCCACATCAGGTCGATGGCGCGGTCGACCCGCTCGGGGCCGGCCGGCTGGTCGGCCATCAGCGCCGCGGCCCGCTCGCGGACGGCGGCCAGCAGCGTGGTCGACAGGTGCTCGGCGGCGGCGACCAGCAGCTCGGCCCGGCTGGGGAAGTGGTGCAGCAGCCGCCCGCGGGACACCCCCGCCCGCGCCTGCACGGCCAGGGTCGAGGCTCCGGCGTACCCCTCCTCGACCAGGCAGGCCACGGCCGCGTCGAGGATGAGCGCCCGGCTGCCGGCGGTCCGCGCGGAGCGGGAACGCGGGCCGGGCGGCGCGGCGGGGTCGGCGGTCACCGCGCGAGCGTAGGGCCGGGGGACCGCGCCGAACAGTCACCGTTGACCGTTCCGGGGAACCGCTGCCACGCTGCCGCCGTCCGCACCGACGAGGGAAGGCGCCGCCCGTGGACTTCGACGACACCCTCGACGAGGCGGCCTTCCGGGCCGGCGTCCGCGCCACCCTGCAGGAGCACGCGGGCGAACTGCTGCACGTCGGCGCGGGGGAGGAGGCGGTGGACGCGCGCGCGCACGAGGCCGCACTGCGCCGGACCCAGCGGGTGCTCGCCGAGGCCGGCCTGGTCGGGATCCCCTGGCCGCGCGAGTACGGCGGGCAGGGCGGCACGCTGGTGCAGCAGGCGATCGTGCAGCAGGAACTGGCTCGCGCCCGGGTGCCCACGTTGATCAACCACATCGGGCTGGGCATGTGCGGGCCGACGGTGATCGCGCACGGCAGCGAGGACCAGAAGCGGCGGTACCTGACCCGGCTGCTGCGCGCCGACGACGTCTGGTGCCAGCTGTTCAGCGAGCCGGCGTCGGGGTCCGACCTCGCCGCGCTGCGCACCACCGCCGTGCGCGACGGCGACGACTGGGTGGTCAACGGCCAGAAGGTCTGGACGACGCTCGCGCACGTCGCCGACCTCGGCATCCTGCTCGCCCGCACCCACCCGGACCGGCCCAAGCACGCCGGCCTGACCATGTTCGTCGTCGACGTCCACGCGCCCGGGGTGACGGTGCGGCCGCTGCGGCAGATGGTCGGCTCGGCCGGGTTCAACGAGGTCTTCTTCGACGACGTCCGCATCCCCGACGCCGAGCGGCTCGGCGAGCCGGGCGAGGGCTGGCGGGTCGCGCTGACCACGCTGATGAACGAGCGCGTCGCCATCGGCGGGGCCGGCAGCGACCTCGGCGTCCCGGTGGAGACCCTGGTCGCGCACGCCCGCGAGCGGCTGCCGCGGCTGGACCCCGAGCGGCAGGTGCTGGCCCGCCAGGCGGTGGGCCGGGCCGTCGTCGCGTCGCTGGCCACCCGCTACACCGGCTACCGCGGTTCACGGTGCTGAGCAAGGGCGGCGTCCCCGGGCCGGAGGCGAGCGCGGGCAAGCTCGCCGGCACCGCCGCGGCGAAGCTGGTCGCCGACGCCGGCGTCCGGCTGCTCGGCGACGACGCGGTCTACGCCGCGACCGCCGACGGCGACGACACCTGGCAGCGCAGCCAGGGGTACCTCCCGGGCCTGGCCATCGCCGGCGGCACCGACCAGGTGCTGCGCAACGTCCTCGGCGAGCGGGTGCTCGGCCTCCCGCCCGAACCGCGCACCGACAAGGCCTGGCCGATGGCGAGGTGACACCGGTGGACTTCGACCTGGGCCCCGACCAGCGCGACGCCGCCGCCGGCGCCCGCGACTTCTTCCGCGGCACGGCGTCGGCGGCCGCCGCCCGGACCGCGCTGGAGGGCGGCGCGGTAGCGCCCGGCCACGAGGCGCTGGCCGACATCGGCTTCCTCGGCATCACGGTCCCGGAGTCGGCGGGCGGTGCCGGCGGGTCGCTGCTCGACCTCGCCGTCGTCGCTGAGCAGGGCGGCGCGGTGCTCGCCGGGCCGTCGCTGGTCACCGCCTCTCGTGCCGCGGTGCTGCTGGGGGAGCACCCCGACCTCGCCGCGCGCCTGGCCGACGGGTCCGCGCGGTTCGCCGTCCTCGACGGGCCGGGAACCGGCTCGGCGCCGTCGATCGACGCGGCCGGGGCGGCGCTCTTCCTCGCTCTGGACGACGGCGCGCTGGTGGTCGGCGAGGGGGAGGCCACGCCGGGGAGGCCGCTCGACGCCACCCGCGGGCTGGCCTCGGTGCGGCTGACCTCCCGGCGGGTGCTGGCCGACGACGCCGCCGGCCTGTGGACCCGCGCCCGGCAGGTGGCCACGGTCGTGCTCGCCGCCGAGGACCTCGGTGCCGCCAACGCCGCCGTGCAGATGGCCATCGGGTACGCCCAGCAGCGGGAGGCGTTCGGCCGGCGGATCGGCTCCTACCAGGCGGTCAAGCACATGCTGGTCGACGCCTGGGTCGGCGTGGACCAGCTGCGCTCGCTGGTGTGGTGGGCGGCGTGGGCCGCCGACGCCGCGCCCGACGAGCTGCCGCTGGCCGCGTCGGCCGCCAAGGCGCAGGCGGCCGAGGTGCTGGAACAGGCCGCCGAGGCCTGCATCCATGTGCACGGCGGCATCGGCTTCACCTGGGAGCACGACGCCCACCTGTACTGGCGGCGGGCCAAGGTCGACCGGCTGCTGCTGGGGGACGCCGCCGAGCACCTCGACGCCGTCGCCCGCCTCGCCGTGGCCGGCGCGCTGGGATGACACCGACCCAGCTGCGGTACGCGGTCTCCGACGGGGTCGCCACGATCACCCTCGACCGGCCCGACCGGCGGAACGCCTTCACCGCGGTCATGGCCACCGAGCTGGCCGCCGCGGCCGCGGCCGCCGACGCCGACGACGCCGTCCGGGTGGTCGTCGTGACCGGCGCGGGGCGGGCGTTCTGCGCCGGCGCCGACCTGGGCGGCGGGGAAGGCACGTTCTCCGACCGCGCCCCGCACCCAGACCCGGTGCCCCGCGGCACGGTGGACGGCGTCCCGCGGGACTGGGGCGGGATCGCGTCGCTGCCCTTCGCGGCGCTGCGCAAGCCGGTGGTCGCCGCGGTGAACGGCCCGGCCGTCGGCATCGGCGCGACGCTGACCCTGCCGATGGACGTCCGGATCGCCGCGGAGTCGGCGCGCTTCGGGTTCGTCTTCCCGCGCCGCGGCATCGTGCCCGAGGCCGCCTCGTCGTGGTTCCTCCCGCGGGTGGTCGGCATCAGCCAGGCGATGGAGTGGGTGGCCACCGGCCGGGTCTTCGACGCCGCGGAGGCGCTGCGCGGCCGGCTGGTCTCCCGCGTGGTGCCCGACGCCGACCTGCTGCCCACCGCCCTGGCGCTGGCCCGGGAGATCGCCGACAACACCTCCGGGGTGGCGGTCGGGGCGGCCCGGCAGCTGCTGTGGTCGATGCTGGGCGCGCCCTCGCCGTGGGACGCCCACCGGGCCGAGTCCCGGGCGCTGGTCGAGCTCGGGGCCGGACCGGACGCCGCTGAGGGGGTCGCCTCGTTCCTGGAGAAGCGGCCGCCGCGGTTCACCGCGCGCCTGGGGGAGGGGGCGGTGGCCGGCGTCCCCCGCTGGCCGCAGCCGCCCGCCGACGTAACGCCGTAGCGGAGTGCGAGAGCGCAGGTAACCCGCGTCGAGGCACTCCGGTACCCGGTTTGGCCACACCGGTTGCTCGGGCAGGAGCGCCGCGTGGACACCGAGATCACCCTGCGGGTCGACGGCGCGGCGCACCCGCTGCGCGTCGACACCCGCACCACCCTGCTCGACGCGCTGCGCGAGCGGCTGCGCAACACCAGCCCGAAGAAGGGCTGCGACCACGGCCAGTGCGGCGCGTGCACCGTGCTGCTCGACGGCCGCCGGGTCAACAGCTGCCTGGTGCTGGCGGTCACCGTCGACGACGCCGAGGTCCGGACGTCGAACGGGCTGGCCGCCGACGGCGAGCCGCACCCGCTGCACCGGTCCTTCGTCGAGGGCGACGCCTACCAGTGCGGGTACTGCACCCCCGGCCAGGTCTGCTCGGCCGCCGGCGTGATCGAGGAGGCCCGGGCCGGCTGGCCCAGCGCGGTGACCGCCGACCTCACCGCGGACGACGTCGAGCTCACCGACGCCGAGATCCGCGAGCGGATGAGCGGCAACCTGTGCCGCTGCGCCGCCTACGCGAACATCGTCCCGGCGGTGGCCGAGGTGGCGGCGGCGAGCGGGGTGCGCCGGTGAGGGAGTTCCGCTACGAGCGCGGCACCGACCCCGCCGCCGCGGTCGCGCTGCTGGCCGCCGAGCCGGGCGGGGCGTTCCTCGGCGGGGGCACCAACCTCGTCGACCTGATGAAGCTCGGCGTCGCCAC
Source organism: Geodermatophilus sp. SYSU D00708 (assembly GCF_054050115.1). Classification (NCBI taxonomy): domain Bacteria; kingdom Bacillati; phylum Actinomycetota; class Actinomycetes; order Geodermatophilales; family Geodermatophilaceae; genus Geodermatophilus; species Geodermatophilus sp. SYSU D00708. Next base: position 73,399 of record NZ_JBJGYS010000022.1, read on the forward strand.
GCCCGACGTGCTGGTCGACGTCCGCACCCTCACCTCGCGCGAGGTGACCGACCTCCCCGACGGGGGCCTGCGGATCGGCGCCGGCGTGCCCAACGCCGACCTCGCCGCCGACCGCCGCGTCCGCGAGCGCTACCCGGTGCTGGCCCAGGCGCTGCTCGCCGCCGCCTCCGGGCAGCTGCGCAACCGCGCCACCACCGCCGGCAACCTGCTGCAGCGCACCCGCTGCGGCTACTTCACCGACGTCACCAAGCCGTGCAACAAGCGCCAGCCCGGCACCGGCTGCGGCGCGCTGCGCGGGTTGCACCGCAACCACGCGATCCTCGGGCAGACCCTGGAGGGGCCCGGCGCCTGCGTGGCCACCCAGCCGTCGGACATGGCCGTGGCGATGGCCGCCCTCGACGCGGTCGTGCGGGTGCTCGGCCCCGACGGCGAGCGCAGCGTCCCGATCGGCGAGCTGCACCGGCTGCCCGGGGACGACGCCTCCCGCGACACCACGCTGCGGCACGGGGAGCTGATCACCGCCGTCGACCTGCCGCCGCTGGGCATGCCGTCGCGCTACCTGAAGGTCCGCGACCGGGCGTCGTTCGCCTTCGCGCTGGTCAGCGTCGCCGCGGCGCTGCGGGTCGAGGACGGCGTGGTCGCCGACGTGCGGCTGGCCCTCGGCGGGGTCGCGCACAAGCCGTGGCGGGCCACCGCCGCCGAGGAGGTGCTGCGCGGGCAGCCGGCCACCGAGGAGGCGTTCGCCGCGGCCGCCGGCGCCGAGCTCGCCGCGGCCACCCCGCTGCGGGACAACGGCTTCAAGGTGCCGCTGGCCCGCAACGTCGTCGTCCGCACCCTGCTCGAGTTGACGGGAGCGACCGCGTGACCACCCTCGACCGCGTGATCGGCGCGGGCATCGACCGCATCGACGGCCCCGCGAAGGTGCGCGGCACCGCGCCCTACGCCTTCGAGCACGACCCGGGCGAGCCGATCGCGCACCTCGCGCTGGTGCAGAGCACCGTCAACCGCGGCCGGATCACCCGGCTGGACCCGACCCCCGCGGAGGCCCTGCCGGGCGTCCTCGCCGTGCTCACCCCGGCCAACGCGCCGCGGCTGTCCGGGGACCTGCCCTCCGACCTGCCGGTGCTGCAGTCCCTGGACGTCCACTACCAGGGCCAGGTGGTGGCGGCGGTCGTCGCGGAGACCTCCGAGATCGCGCGGGCTGCGGTCGGGCACGTGGCGGTCGACTACGCGGCCGAGCCGCCCGACGTGCGGCTGGCGACCGACCGGTCCGACCTCTACGCGCCGCCGCAGGTGATGGCCGGCTACGAGACCGACTCGGTGATCGGCGACGTCGACGGCGCGCTGGCCGCGGCGCCGGTCGTCGTCGACGCCACGTACGAGACGCCGACCCAGCACAACAACCCCATCGAGATGCACACCTCGATGGCCCGGTGGGACGGCGACAACCTGACGCTGTGGGACGCCAACCAGGGGCCGCACACCATCGTCAAGGACCTCGTCGCCGCCTTCGGCCTGGAGGAGGGCCGGGCGCGGGTGGTCTCGCCCTACGTCGGCGGCGCGTTCGGGTCGAAGGCGTTCACCCACCCGCACCAGATCCTGGCCGCGATGGCCGCCCGGGTGGTGGGGCGCACCGTCGTCCTCGAGCTCACGCGGCAGCAGATGTTCAGCCTGGTCGGCCACCGGACGCCCACCATCCAGCGGCTCCGGCTGGGCGCCGACCGCGACGGCCGGCTCACCGCGGTCAGCCACGAGGTCGTCGAGCACACCGCGCGGATCAGCGAGTTCGCCGAGCAGACCGCGACCTGCACGCGGGTCATGTACGCCGCCCCGAACCGGCGGACCACGCACCGGCTGGCCCGGCTCGACGTGCCGCCGCCGACGATCATGCGCGCGCCGGGGGAGACCCCGGGCATGTTCGCCCTGGAGTCGGCGATGGACGAGCTGGCCCACGCCGCCGGCGTCGACCCGGTGGAGCTGCGCGTCCGCAACGAGCCCGCCGAGGACCCCGAGCGGGGGATCCCGTGGTCCTCTCGGTCCCTGGTGCCCTGCCTGCGCACCGGCGCCGAACGGTTCGGCTGGGCCGGGCGGGACCCGCGGCCCGGCGTCCGCACCGACGGCCGCTGGCTGGTCGGCACCGGCGTCGCCGCCGCCACCTACCCCGCCCGGCGGCGCAAGGCCGACTGCCGCATCTCGGTGGACGGTCGGGGCCGCTACACCGTCGAGATCGACGGCTCGGACATCGGCACCGGCGCGTGGACGGCGCTGTCGCAGATCGCCGCCGACGCGCTGGGGGTGGGCATGGGCGACGTCGAGCTGCGCATCGGCGACAGCCGGCTGCCCTTCGCCGGCGGGGCGGGCGGCTCGACCGGGCTGGCCTCGTGGGGCTCGGCGATCGTGCTGACCGCCCGGGAGGTGCGCCGGCGGCTGGAGGGCTTCGGCGGCCAGCTGCCCCCGGACGGCGTGACCGTCGACGGCGGCGTCGACGGCCCGTCACCGCACGCCGAGCGGTACTCGATGCACTCCTTCGGCGCGCACTTCGTCGAGGTGCGGGTCGACGCCGACACCGGGGAGGTGCGGGTGCCGCGGGCGACCAGCGTGTACGCCGCCGGGACGATCGTGAACGCCAAGACCGCGCGCTCCCAGTTCCTCGGCGGCTTCTGCATGGGCCTGTCGATGGCGCTGCACGAGGAGTCGGTGCAGGACGAGGAGTTCGGCCACTACGCCAACCACGACCTGGCCGAGTACCACATCGCCACCAACGCCGACGTCGGCGAGATCGACATCTCCTGGCTCGAGGAGGAGGACCCGCTGGTCAACGAGCTGGGGCTCAAGGGCATCGGCGAGATCGGCATCACCGGGGCCGCGGCCGCCGTCGCCAACGGCTACTGGCACGCGACCGGCAAGCGCATCCGCGACCTGCCGATCACCCCCGACAAGTTCTTCCGCCCCTGAGCGGAGTGGGAGGGACGCGTTCTCCGCGCCCTCCCACTCCACTCGGGCTCAGCTCGCGATGGCGGCGACGGGGGAGGTGCGGACGGCGCGGCGGGCCGGCAGCACCGAGGCGAGCAGCCCGGCGACCGTGGCGACGGCGACGATCGCGGCGACCTGCAGCCACGGGACGTCGACCACCACCTCCCCGGCCATGCCGAGCACCGACGCCGTCCCGGTGACCCCGTAGACCCCGCCGAGGACGACGCCCAGCACCGCGGCCACCCCGGAGACGAGCACCGCCTCCCAGGCGAGCAGCGCACGCAGCTGGCGGCGGGTCAGTCCCAGCGCCCGCAGCAGGCCGTTCTCCTGGCGGCGTTCCACCACCGACAGCGCCAGGGTGTTGCCGACCCCGATCAGCGCGATCACCACGGCCACCCCGAGCAGCCCGGTGACGACGAGCAGCAGCACGTCGAGCACGTCGTTCATCTGCTCGCGGAGGCTCACCAGGCCGGTCACCTGCGCGTCGGTGGTCGCCGTCCCGACGGTGTCGGTCACCGCGTCGACGACCGCGGTCTGGTCGCCGCCGTCGGCCAGCCGCAGCCACACCTGGCTCACCGGGGCGTCCGGGGCGAGTCGGGCCAGGTCGGCGGCGAGCACCAGGGGAGGGGCGTCGCCGTCGACGACCTGGGCGCGCAGCGTCTGCGACCCGCCGGCTCCCGAGAGGGCGACCGGGGAGCCGTCGGTGACCGCCCAGGAGTCGGCCAGCCACTCGGGGACCAGCACCTCGCCGGCGTCGGGCAGCGGGGTGTCGGCGGTGGACCGCAGCACCGGGACCGCCGTCGCCTCGTCCACCCCGTAGACCGTCCACGGCTGCCCGTCGGGCCCGGTGAGGTCGGCGGCCGGCAGCGCCGTTCCGCGGGCGACGCCGTCGACGCCCTCCAGCCGGGCGAGCAGCGAACCCGGCAGCTCTCCGGCGAGCCCCTCCACCACCACGTCGGCGGGGTAGGCCGCGGCCAGGCCCGCGGCCGCGGTGGCCCGGGTCGACGCGGTGCCCACGACCATCGCCGTGGTCAGCGTGACGCCGATGAGCAGCGCGGTGGCCGTCGCCGCCGTCCGCCGCGGGTTGCGGGTGGCGTTGCCGGCGGCGAGCCGCGCCGGCACACCGGCACGGGCAGCCAGGCTCCCGGCGGCGCGCACCACCGGCGGGACCGCCCGCTGCGCCAGCAGCACGACGCCGAGGAAGCTCAGCACCCCGCCGGGCAGCGCGACGAACACGCTGGCCACCGCCACGCCCAGCGCCAGCAGCGCGGCACCGGGGAGGAGCAGCAGCAGGCCGAGGACCAGCCGCAGCACCCCGGGCCGCGAGCGCAGCGGGGCGGGGTCGACCGGCCGCAGCGCGGCCAGCGGCGCCACCCGGGTGGCCCCGCGGGCGGGGGCCAGCGCGGCGAGCAGCGTGGTGAGGGTGCCGACCGCGAACCCCGCGACGACGGCGAGCCAGGGCACCGACACCCCCGACAGCGGCACCGGGGACTCCACGCCCCCGGCCAGCGCCGAGACGGCGGCGGCCAGCCCGATGCCGGCGCCGACGCCGAGCGCGGAGGCGGCCAGCCCGGTCAGCACCGCCTCGCCGAGCACGCTGCGCCGCACCTGGCGGGCGGTCGCGCCGACGCAGCGCAGCAGCGCCAGGTCACGGGTTCGCTGGGCCAGCAGCACGGCGAAGGTGTTGGCGATGACCAGCCCCGCGACGACCACGGCGACCGTGCCGAAGACCAGCAGCACCGCCGTCAGCGCCATGGCGTTGCCGAGCATGCTGCCCGCGCGCTCCTCGGCCTGCTCGATGCCGGTGCGGACGGTCACCCCCCGCCCGTCGAGGGCGCCGCGGGCGTCGGCGGCCAGCGCGGTCTCGTCGGTGCGCGGCCAGCCGGCGATGCGCAGCTCGGTCGGGTCGACCGCGCCCCACGCCCGCGCCCGCGCCGGGGTGGTCCAGGCGCGGCCGTAGAGCCCCGCCTCGGGGTCCCCGCCGAGGTCGACGACGCCGGTGACGGTGACGGGGGTGGTGGTCCCGGTGCCGCCGTCCACCTGGAGCACGTCGCCGACCGCGGCGCCGACCCGCTCGCTGACGGCCACCTCGCCGTCCCGGTCGGGCAGCGAGCCGGCCGACAGTCGCTGCCAGCGCAGCGCGGGGTCGTCGGCGACGGCGCCGACCACGACGTACTGCGCGCCCGCCCGGCCGGGCACGACCGCCTGCACCGACGTCTCCCACTCGGGGGCCACGGCCTGTACGCCGGGCAGCGCGGTCAGCGCCGCGACGTCCCCGGCCAGCGACCCGCCGTCGTCGGAGGTGACGACGACGTCGCTGCCGACGTACCGGGCCCCGGCCGTGGTGAGCACCGTGGTCCGGGTCGTCTCGTTGAGCACCAGCGTCGCCACGACGAAGGCGACGGCCAGCACGATCGCCACGCAGCAGGCGACCAGCCGCGCGCCGTGCGCGCGGACCGACGCGAGGGTCACCGAGCGCACGTCAGGCGCCCAGCCCGCGGAGCGCGGAGACGACGGAGTCGGCGGTCGGCCGCTGGACCTCACCGGCCAGCCGGCCGTCGGCGAGCAGCACCACCCGGTCGGCGTAGGACGCCGCGATCGGGTCGTGGGTGACCATCACGACGGTCTGGCCGGTCTCGCGGACGCTGCTGCGCAGCAGGTCGAGCACCTCCGCGCCGGCGCGGGAGTCGAGGTTGCCGGTGGGCTCGTCGGCGAAGACGACGTCGGGCCGGGGGAGCAGCGCGCGGGCGACGGCGACCCGCTGCTGCTGGCCGCCGGAGAGCTCCGCCGGCCGGTGGCGCAGCCGCTCGCGCAGCCCGAGCCGGGCGACGACGGCGTCGAACCAGGCGGGGTCGGGACGGCGGCCGGCCAGCTGCAGCGGCAGCACGATGTTCTCCCGGGCGTCGAGCACCGGCAGCAGGTTGAACGACTGGAACACGAAGCCGATCCGCTCCCGCCGCAGCCGGGTGAGCCGGTCGTCGGGCAGCCCGGTCAGCTCGGTGTCGCCGACCCACACCTGCCCGCTGGTGGCGGTGTCCAGCCCGGCCAGGCAGTGCATGAGCGTCGACTTGCCCGACCCGGACGGCCCCATGATCGCGGTGAAGGCGCCGCGGTCGAAGTCGACGTCCACCCCGGCCAGCGCGTGCACGGCGGTCTCGCCGCTGCCGTGGACCTTCGTCAGCCCGCGGGCGCGCACGGCGGCGGCCGAGGACGGCGGCTCGCCGGGGACGGTCAGGACGGGGACGGGAGCGGACACGTGGGCACCTCCGAGGGCGTGAACAGGAACGGTGCTCACGCTGCCGGTCGGAGGCGTCCCGCCGCGTCGGAGCGCGGGCTGATCTCCGGGTCATCCCCTGGTCCGACCCGGCCCCGTCTCGGGTCCCGCCCTGGGCTTGCGAGGGGTGGGGAGGACGGGGTCCTTCCTCAGGCGTTGCGCAGCAGGTCGGCGGGCCGGACCAGGCCGGTGCGGTAGGCCAGGACGACGGCCTGGACGCGGTCGCGCGAGCCGGTCTTGGCCAGCACCCGCCCGACGTGGGTCTTCACCGTCGCCTCGCTGACCACGAAGTGCGCCGCGATCTCGGTGTTGGTCGCCCCGTAGGCCATCTGCTCGAGGACCTCGCGCTCGCGCGGGGTGAGCTCGGCCAGCTCGTCGGGGCCCCCGGCCGGTCGCGGCGCGCTCCCGCGCAGCAGCGGTGCCACGTGCTGGAGCAGCCGCCGGGTGGAGCTGGCGGCGATCACCGAGTCCCCGGCGTGCACCGTGCGCACGGCGGCGAGCATCTCCTCCGGCGGGGCGTCCTTGAGCAGGAAGCCGCTGGCCCCGGCGCCGATCGCGGCGACCACGTACTCGTCGAGGTCGAACGTGGTCAGGACGACGACCCGCGGCGGCTCGGGCAGCGCGCTGACCTGCCGGGTGGCCTCGATCCCGTCCATCGCCGGCATGCGGACGTCCATGAGGACGACGTCGGCCGGGGTCCGCGCGAGCAGCGCCACCGCGTCGGCGCCGGTGCCCGCCTCGCCGACCACGGTGAGGTCGGGCTGGGAGTCGATCACCATCCGGAACCCGGCGCGGACCATCTGCTGGTCGTCGACGAGGACGACGCGGATCTGACCAGTCATCGGCGGGCAGGGTAGGGCAGCACCGCGTGCACCCCGAAACCGCCGCCGGGGCGCGGGCCGGCGTCCACCCGGCCGCCGTGCAGCCGCGCCCGCTCGGACATCCCGAGCAGCCCCTGGCCGGCCCCGTCGGGCTCGACCATGGCGGTCGAGGCGCCCCGGCCGTCGTCGAGGACCGACAGCTCCAGCGCGTCGGGCCGCCAGTGCAACCGCACCCACGCCCGGCCGGCCGGACCGGCGTGCTTGAGCACGTTGGTCAGCGACTCCTGCACGATCCGGTAGGCAGCCAGCTGCGGGCCGGCGGGCAGCTCGCGCGGGGTGCCTTCGACCAGCAGGTCGACGTCCAGGCCGCTGGACCGGACGTCCTCGACCAGGCCGGGGATCGCGGCGACGTCGGGCTGCGGGGCGTACTCCTCGCGGTCCTCCTCCCGGAGCACGCCCAGCAGCCCGCGCATGTCGGCGAGCGCCTGGCGGCCGGTGGTGGCGATCGCCTCCAGCGCGTCGGTCGCGGCGGCCGGGTCGGCCCGCCCGGCGTAGCGGCCGCCGTCGGCCTGGGCGATGACCACCGAGAGGGAGTGCGCCACGACGTCGTGCATCTCGCGGGCGATGCGGGCCCGCTCGGCGGTGGCGGCCAGCCGCATCTCCTGCTGGCGCTCGAGCTCGAGCAGCCGGGCCCGCTCCTCCAGCTGGGCCAGCCGCAGGCCCCTCGCCCGGCGCAGGTCGCCCAGCGCCCAGGCGGCCACGACGGCGACCCCGATGGACCCGGCCGTCGGCAGCAGCGAGTCGCTCGCCCCGCCCGAGAAGTACCGCAGCGCGGCCAGCACCGCGCCCAGGAGGCCGACGACCAGACCGGCCCGGCCGGCCCAGCGCGGGGCGTAGGCGGCGAGCGCGTAGACCATGAACAGGGCCGCGACGTTGGCCGCGAGGAACTCCTCGACGACGACGAGCTCCAGCAGGCCCGCGGCCACGACGACCGCGGCCGCGCGGACCGGCCGCCGGCGCCGCCAGGCCAGGGGGACGGTCAGCAGCAGACCGATGACGAAGGCCGGGAGCGGGTCGAGCCAGTACGTCTCGAACGGCAGGACGACGGTCAGCAGGCAGACCAGGGCGGCGATCCCGGCGTCCACGGCGGAGGGGTGGGCACGCAGCCACGTCTCGAGGCGTTCGAGCGGAGGGCGGCCGTCCATCGCGACGACCCTAGGCAGCGGCCCCGGCGGCGTCGTCCACCCCCGGGATGACCCGCGCGTCCGACCCGGGGTGAGGCTCAGCGGGCGTCGAGGTGGCGCAGCAGCGTCTCACCCAGGTCGCGCATGTGCTCGACCTGCTCGGGGGTGAGCTGGTCGAACAGGTGCGAGCGGACACCCTCGACGTGCACCCGCGCGGCGGCCTCCAGGGCGGCGAACCCCTCGTCGGTGAGGACCGCCAGCTGGCCGCGGCCGTCCTCCGCGCAGACCTGCCGGCGCACCCAGCCGCGCTCCTCGAGCCGCGCCACCGCGTGCGAGAGCCGGCTGCGTGAGGACAGACAGCGGTCGGCGAGCTCGCTCATCCGCAGCCGCCGGTCCTCGGCCTCCGACAGCGCGACGAGGATCTCGTAGTAGGCGTGGGAGATGCCGGTCTCGCGGGTGAGCTCGCGGTCGAGCCGGTCCTGCAGGAGCAGCGAGCTGTACAGCCAGGCCCGCCAGGCCCGCTGCTCCTCGGCGTCGAGCCAGCGGGGCTCCCCGTGCGCGGTCATGTTCATCAGGGTACTGGCGGAATAGATGAGCCTTCAACTACGCTAGCCTCCAGTAGAAGGTCAAGCGCTCAATCACCTCGGGAGACCACCATGACCAGCACCGCCACCCAGATCCCCGGCTACGTCGTCGGCACGTGGGACATCGACCCCACGCACTCGACCGTCGGCTTCTCCGTCCGCCACATGATGGTCAGCAAGGTCCGCGGCTACTTCCGCGACTTCTCCGGCGAGATCGTCACCGCCGAGGACCCGACGCAGTCCACCGTCACCGCGCGGATCAACATGGACTCCATCGACACCCGGCAGGAGCAGCGCGACGCGCACATCCGCTCCGCCGACTTCTTCGACGTGGGCAACCACACCGAGATGACCTTCCGCTCCACCGCGGTCCGCACCGACGGTGCCGACTGGACCGTCGTCGGTGACCTGACCATCAAGGGCATCACCAAGCCCGTTGAGCTCGAGCTCGAGCTCAACGGCTTCGGCCCCGACGCCTACGGCGGCACCCGCGCCGGCTTCTCGGCCAAGACCGACATCTCCCGCAAGGAGTTCGGCGTCGACATCGACATGCCGATGGACGGCGGCGGCGTCGTCGTCGGCGACAAGATCAGCGTCGAGCTCGAGATCGAGGCCGTGCTCCGCACCGCCTGAGAGAGGACCCCCTGCCCCCCGCCACTCGCACGCTCGCGGCGGGACCCTGCAGGGGGCTGACCAAGACGGAGGCCCCGGGCAGTCGCCCGGGGCCTCCGTGGCGTTCCGGGGTCCTCCCAGCCGGTTGACGGCGCGCTGCCAGGCGCGCGGCGGACGCTCGCCCCGTGGGAAGGTCCCTGCTCCCGTGGCTGGCCACCGCCGGCCGGCTCGTCCTCGGCGGCGTGTTCCTCGTCGCGGGGGCGCGGGAGCTGCGCGACCCGGGCGCCGCCCTCCGCGCCGTCGGCGCGTACCGGCTGCTGCCCGAGCCGCTGGTCGCGCCGGTCGCGTTCGGCCTGCCGGTCGTCGAGATCGCGGTGGGCCTGGCACTGCTGGCCGGGGTCCTCGTGCGGACGGCGGCACGCGCCGCGGCCGTCCTCCTGGTCGGCTTCCTCGTCGCGATCGGCTCGGCGTGGTTCGACATCGCCGACGGCGGCGCGTGGGGCATCGCCCCGTGGGCGCCGCCCGGGAACTGACCGGCGCGGACCGGGCCCCGTCCGGGGCCCGTCGTGGTCAGTCCTCCCGGACGACGAGCCCCTGCAGCTCCCGGGCCATCGCAGCCGCCTCCCGCGAGGCTCCGGTGATCGCCTCCTGTGCCTGCGCGGTCGCCGCCGTCTGCTCGTCGACGGCGGCGGCGATCGTGTCCTGCGCGTCGACGACGCCCTGGATCACCTGGGCGATGCTGGTCAAGGCAGCGCCGGTGGCGTCCACGTCCGCCCGCACCGCGTCGACGACCCCGCGGATCCGCTCGGTCGCCTGCGCGGTCTCCGACGCCAGCTCCTTCACCTCGCCGGCGACGACGGCGAAGCCCTTGCCCGCTTCCCCGGCGCGCGCCGACTCGATCGTGGCGTTGAGCGCCAGCAGGTTGGTCTGGTCTGCGATCGTCGAGATGCTCGCCGCGATCTGGTCGATCTCGGCCATGGTCGCGGTCAGCCGGGCCACGGTGGTCGCGCTCTCCTGCGACCGGTCGTCGGCCTGCCGGGCGGTGGTCGCGGCCTCGCTCGCCGCGGCCGCGATCTCGGTGATCGCTGCGCGGAGTCCCTCCATCACCTCGGTCGCGGTGTTCACGTTCTCGTCCAGCCGCGCGCCGGCGCCGTTGAGGTCGACCAGCCGCGCCTGCAGTTCGAGGGCCCGGGCCTCGCGCCGCTCCATCCGCCGGGCCGTCTCCTCGGCCAGGCGGGCGCGTTCCTCGGCGAGTCGCTGCTCGGCGACCGCCTGGGCGGCGCGCTGCTCCTCGGCCGCGCGCTCCTGCCGGCGGCGTCCACGCTCGGCCTCCTCGGTGAACCGCCACCCGTAGGCCAGAAAGGTCGCCTCGGCCAGCAGGAACACCGCGTGCAGCATCGAGAACAGGATCGGGTTCGCCGCTGCCTGGCTGGTGGAGAAGATCATCTCCGGCATCCACAGGCTCATCCCGATGTGGTGCACCGCGACGAAGCCGACCGCGGCGAGGAACGGCGCCCACATCTGGTACAGCGCCACCAGTGCGAGGATCGCGTAGAACCAGATGTGCAGGTCGGTCAGCCCGCCCCCGACGTGCACCAGCGCGCCGGCTCCGACCATGAGGCCGGTCGCCACGGCGGTGGCGCGGGCGACCTGCGAGGGCAGTGTCCGGCCCAGCACGAGCGCGACGGCGATGGCCGCCAGCTCGGTGTAGAGCAGGCCGGCGTGGTGCACGTGCCGCACCGTCGCGATGAGCGCGAGCACGGGCAGGTTGACCAGCAGGATCGCGCTGAGGATGCGGTGCCGGGGCGAGAAGCTCGCCCCGTCCAGGCGCATCCCGTGGGGGACGCGGTCGAGGAGGGACGGCCGGGCGGCGGACGGCGGTGTCGTGGCCATGCTCTCTTGTCGGCCCCGCGGCCCGGTGCTGGAGCCGTACCACGGACGACCTCGTTCCATCGAGGGAGTCACCCGCCGTCGCGCCGGGCCAGGGGGAGACTGATCGGCATGTCGACGTCCACGCTGACCCGTGCCCGCACCCGCTTCCCGTCCGCCCTCCTGGTCGCGCTCGGGCTCGCCGCCGGCTTCGGCGTCGCCCAGGGCACTGGCGTGCGCGCGCTCGGGGGCGCCCTGTTCGCGCTCGGCGGCCTGGGGGCGGCGTGGCTGTGGGTGCAGCGGCGCGGCTGGGCGGTGGCGCTCGGGCTGGGCGCCCTCTACGTCGGCGCCTTCGTGCTCGCCCACGTCCTGGCGCTCGGCGTGGGGATGGCGGCCTGGCTGGCCGTGGGATTGGTCACGATCGCCGCCGCCGGGGTGACGTTCGCGCTGGCCGATCGAGCCTGAGCTGCTGGAACGGCCACCCTCCAGGGGCCCGCGCCGAGCCTGCGAGGCGTGGGGAGGAGGGTGGTCCTTCTAGAGTGGGAAGGTCGCCGGGCCGGCGGCCGTTACCCGAGATGCCGCGAGCGCCGACTGCCGCGGATCCCCGAACTCCCCCGAGGTGCCGTTCCGCATGCCCACCCGCGACGACCTGCGCAACGTGGCGATCATCGCCCACGTCGACCACGGCAAGACGACCCTGGTCGACGCCCTCCTCCGCCAGGCCGGTGCTCTCGGCCGCGCGAAGGGTGAGGGCACCGACGCCGACACCACGCAGGACCGCGTCATGGACTCGATGGACCTCGAGCGTGAGCGCGGTATCACCATCCTCGCCAAGAACACCGCCATCCGACTGGCCGACGAGAACGGCAACCCGGTGACGGTCAACATCGTCGACACCCCCGGCCACGCCGACTTCGGCGGTGAGGTCGAGCGCGGCCTGTCGATGGTCGACGGCGTCGTCCTGCTCGTCGACTCCTCCGAGGGGCCGCTGCCGCAGACCCGGTTCGTGCTCCGCAAGGCGCTCGGCAAGGGGATGCCGGTCATCCTCGTGGTGAACAAGACCGACCGCTCCGACGCCCGCATCGCCGAGGTCGTCGACGAGACCTACGAGCTGTTCATGGAGCTGCTCGAGGACAACGGCCTGGACACCGACGCGCTCGAGTTCCCGATCGTCTACTCGAACGGCAAGACCGGGCAGGCCTCCCTCACCCGGCCGGCCGACGGCACCAGCCCCGACAGCCCGGACCTCGGTCCGCTGGTGAAGACCCTGCTGGAGACCATCCCGGCGCCCACCTACGACGCCGAGGAGCCGCTGCGCGCGCAGGTCACCAACCTCGACGCCTCGCCGTTCCTGGGCCGGCTGGCGCTGCTGCGCATCCACTCCGGTGAGATGAAGCGCGGCCAGCAGGTCGCCTGGTGCCGCACCGACGGCACGGTCAAGAACGTCAAGATCACCGAGCTGCTCGTCACCGAGGGGCTCACCCGGACCCCGGCCGACAGCGCCGGCCCCGGCGACCTGGTCGCCATCGCGGGCATCGAGGAGATCATGATCGGCGACACCCTCGCCGACCCGAACGACCCGCGCCCGCTGCCGCCGCTGACCGTCGACGAGCCGTCGATCTCGATCACCATCGGCATCAACACCTCGCCGATCTCCGGCAAGTCGGGCAAGAAGCTCACCGCCCGGCTGATCAAGAACCGGCTCGACCAGGAGCTGGTCGGCAACGTGTCGGTGCGCATGCTGCCCACCGAGCGCCCCGACACCTGGGAGATGCAGGGCCGCGGTGAGCTGGCCCTGGCGATCCTCGTCGAGCAGCTGCGCCGCGAGGAGTTCGAGCTGACCGTCGGGCGGCCGACCGTCGTCACCAAGGAGATCGACGGCAAGCTGCACGAGCCGGTCGAGCGGGTCACCATCGACACCCCGGGTGACTACGTCGGCACGCTGACGCAGGCGCTGGCCACCCGCCGCGGCCGCATGGAGAACCTCGTCCACCACGACACCGGCTGGGCGCGGATGGAGTACGTCGTCCCCTCCCGCGGCCTCATCGGGTTCCGCACCGAGTTCCTCACCGAGACCCGCGGCACCGGCGTCCTCAACCACAACCTCGAGGGCTACGAGCCGTGGATGGGCGACATGCGCGCCCGCCCGACCGGCTCGCTGGTCGCCGACCGGCAGGGCGTGGCGACGTCGTACGCGATGTTCTCGCTGCAGGAGCGTGGCTCGATGATGGTCGCCCCGGGCACCGAGGTGTACGAGGGCATGATCGTCGGCGAGAACTCCCGCCCCGACGACATGGACGTCAACATCACCAAGGAGAAGAAGCTCACCAACATGCGGTCCTCGACCGCTGAGGAGCTCGAGCGGCTCATCCCGCCGCGGATCCTGAACCTCGAGCAGGCGCTGGAGTTCTGTGCCGAGGACGAGTGCGTGGAGGTCACCCCGGCCGCGATCCGCGTGCGCAAGGTGATCCTCGACCAGAGCGAGCGGGGCAAGGCCCGCAACCGCAAGCCGAAGCTCTGAGCTCGGGGGCGCGGTGTGCACACACCGCGCCTCCCGTGCGGTGCCGTCCGCGCTGTGTGCACACAGCGCGGACGGTTTGACGGCCGAGTGAGCTGTCGTCGTCGCGACGCGTGCGCGACACGCCGTCCCTGACGGCGCCGACCGCCCACTCGGCCGTCGGCGTCTTTGACACCCCTGCGACTGCGTCCCTACGGTTCCGAGTCGTCCCAGGACCGCTCGTCGGGGCCCGATCCCGTCCGTTCCCCGTCCCGACGGTGCCCCGCCACCGCGCGACGACGCCGGTGGACCGCACGGACAACGGAGTCCTCCATGACCGGACGCCCGACCCCCCTCCCGCCCGCCGCGCCCTCCCGGGGACGCCTCCGCTGGCCGCTGGTCGCCGCGGCCGGTGCCGGCCTGCTCGTCACCGGGTTCGCCGGCCCCGCCGCCGCGCAGGGCGCGACCACGACCGTCGAGCCCTTCGGCACCGCCCCCGACGGCACCCAGGTCGAGCGCTGGACCCTGGCCAACGGGGACGTGACGCTGCGCGTGCTCACCTGGGGCGGCGTGATCCAGTCGCTGGAGGTCCCGGACGCCGACGGCGAGGTCGAGAACGTCGTCCTCGGCTTCCCGGACCTGGCCGGCTACGTCGAGGACACCGACCCCTACTTCGGCTCCCTCATCGGCCGCTACGGCAACCGCATCGCCGGCGGCACCTTCACCCTCGACGGCACGGCCTACCAGCTGCCGCAGAACGACGGGCCGAACACGCTGCACGGCGGTCCCGACGGCTTCGACGACCGCGTCTGGGAGGCCACCGACGTGGGCGACGACGAGGTCGCCGCGCTGCAGCTGGAGCTGGTCAGCGAGGACGGCGACCAGGGCTTCCCCGGCACGCTGACCACGACGGTCACCTACAGCCTGGACGCCGAGTCGCAGCTGACCGTCCACTACGAGGCCACCACCGACGCCCCGACCGTGGTCAACCTGACCCAGCACACCTACTGGAACCTCGCCGGCGAGGGGTCCGGGAGCATCTACGACCACGAGCTGCAGCTCGACGCGAGCGGGTACACGCCGGTCGACGAGACGCTCATCCCGACCGGCGAGATCGCGTCCGTCGAGGGCACCCCGTTCGACTTCCGTGAGCCCACCGCGATCGGCTCGCGCATCCGCGAGGACGACCAGCAGCTGCTCTTCGGCCAGGGCTACGACCACAACTGGGCGCTGGACCGCGAGGACGACGGCGCCCGCGAGGGCTCCGACAGCGAGGACCCGCTCGAGGAGGCGGCGGTGCTGCACGACCCGGGCAGCGGCCGCACCCTCACCATCTCCACCACCGAGCCGGGCATCCAGTTCTACTCGGGCAACTTCCTCGACGGCACGCTGGTCGGCACCGGTGGCTCGGTCTACCGGCAGGGCGACGGGCTCGCCCTGGAGACCCAGCACTTCCCCGACTCGCCCAACCAGCCGGACTTCCCGTCCACCGAGCTGCGCCCCGGCGAGGTCTACGACAGCACCACCGTCTTCGCCCTGACCAGCTGAGACGGCGCCGCCGCGGACCGTCGTGATCATCCGGTGACCGGGTGTGATGACGGGCCGGGCGGCCGGAACCCGCCCACGACGCGTTCCCCGGGACCCGTCGGGCCCGCTCCGTAGGTTCTCCTCGGGCCCGTGTACCTGGGGCGACATCCGACGAGGGAAGGCGGCGCGACGCTGATGAGGACGACCCTGCAGACGCTGGCGGCCGAGGGGCACCGGGGCGGGATCGACGTCCGGGTGAGCCTGCGCAGCGACGCGGGGTCGGGGGAGCACGCCTTCGACGGCGCCTGGTTCCCGCGCAGCCGCGACCTGGCCGTGGAGCTGCCCGAGCTGGTCGCCGCCCTCGACAAGCGCGGCCTGCGCATCGAGCGCTTCACGTACCCGCTCGACGCCTGGACCGCGTGTCCCCGCAAGGTCGCCGTCGGGGGCCGGGTGGTGCGCACCGGGGGCTTCCGCAGCATGGACCCGGGCGTGGTCTGCCTCAGCTGGGACGGCGGCACCCGGCGGGCGGACCTCCTCGTCGTCCCCCCGGAGACCGACGTGATCACCGGGGCGCGGGCGTTGCGCCTGTGCACCCGGCGGGGCCTGCCGCGCTCGCCGCAGATGGTGCTGGCCGCCGCGCGGTCGCTGCCGCTCCCGCAGGTCCCCCGGCTGCCGGTCACGGTGTAAGGACCCCCTGCCCCCGCCACTCGCTCCGCTCGCGGCGAGACCCTGCAGAGGGCCGTGGTCCTGCCCGACCTTCGCCCGTCCGGCTCGTTCGCCGGCCGCGAACCGGCTGGACGGCGGGGGAGTGGCTCGGCTGGGCTGTCGGCATGCGACTGCTCGTCCTCGGCGGCACCCACTTCCTCGGCCGGCACGTGGCGACGGCGGCCCTCGACCGCGGGTGCGAGGTGGCCACCTTCACCCGCGGCGTCTCCGGCCCCCCTCCGGACGGGGTCCGTGCGCTGCACGGCGACCGCGACGACCCGGCCGCGCTGCCGGCCGCCCTCGACGGCTGGACGCCCGACCTCGTCGTCGACACCTCGTGCCAGACCCGCGCCGCGGCTCGCAACGCCGCCGAGGTGCTGACCGGCGTCCGGGGGTACGCCTTCGTCAGCAGCCTCAACGCCTACCGGGACTGGCCACCCGGGCCGATCCGCGGCGAGGACGAGCCGGTCTGGGAGAGCGACGAGGACGAGTACGGGCCGATCAAGGCCGAGGCCGAGCGGGTGCTCGGCGCCGCGCTCCCCGGCCGCTTCCTCACCGCCCGCGCCGGCCTGATCGTCGGCCCGGACGACCGCGTGCACCGGCTGGGCTGGTGGTTGCAGCGGATCGCGCGCGGCGGTCGGGTCGTCGTCCCCGACGCGCTGGACCAGCCGATCGCCGCGGTCGACGTCCGCGACCTCGCCGGCTGGCTCGTGGACGTGGCCGCGCGTGGCGAGTCCGGTGCGGTGAACGCCACCGGTGCGGCGGGGATGACCACGCTGGGCGACCTGCTCGACCTGTGCCGGCGGGTGACCGGCAGCGACGCGGAGTGGGTGGTCGTCCCCGAGCCGGACCTGCTCGCGGCGGGGGTCGAGCCGTGGCTGCACCTGCCCCTGTGGCTGCCCGCCGAGATGGCCCGCACCGCCTGGGACGTCGACACCGGCCGGGCCCGTGAGCTGGGGCTGCCCAGCCGGCCGCTGGAGGAGACCGTCGCCGACACCTGGGCGTGGCTGCGCACCGTCGACGAGCTGCCGCCCCCGCCGCACGGGCTGCCCGTGCCCGGCCTGCCCGCCGACCTGGAGGCCGCGCTGCTGGCCGGGCGCTGAGGTCAGCGGCGGCGGGCCCGCAGCACCTCGTCGGCGTGGTGGTCGCCGTGCCCGCCACCCGGCCGCGGCCGCCGCTCGGCCACCAGCACCTCCCAGGCCCGCGGGTCCAGGTCGGCCGCCACCTCGCCGGCGGCGGCGAAGCGGTCCGCGCCCCAGACCGCGGCGCGCTCCTCGTCGAAGGCATGGCCGACCCACAGCAGGGTGCCGCCCGGGACCACCGCCGCCGCCAGCCGCGGCACCAGCTCGCGGCGGAGCGCCTCGTCCGGGTGCAGGAAGTGCGCGGTGACCAGGTCGAAGACCTGCGGCGGCCGGTGGGTCGCCACGTCTCCGCGGACCCACTCGACCCGCGCGGTGAGCCCTGCCGCGGCCGCGTGCTCCGCGGCGCGGGCCAGCGCCACCTCCGACCAGTCCAGGCCGGTCACCTGCCAGCCGCGGCCGGCCAGCCACAGGACATCGCCGCCCTCCCCGCAGCCGACGTCCAGTGCGCGCCCCGGCGTCAGGTCGGCGGCCTCGGCCACGAGGACGTCGTTGGCCCGGCCGCTCCACAGCGAGGGCGCCGCGCGGTAGCGCTCCTCCCAGGACGCGGAGTCGAGGCCGGCCGGCTGGGGTCCGTGCTCGTGCATCGTCATGCTCAGATCCCGTGCCGCCGGTCGCCCAGCACCGCGTCGCACAGCTCCCGCTCGGCGGCGGGGGAGAAGGGGGCCCGGCGGGCGGCGACGGCCCGGGCGGTGTCCTCCTCGACCAGGTCGGCGTTGATCCGCGCGGCCGCCGTCAGCCCCTGGGCCGCCGCGCCGACCACCTGGGCCCGCAGGTCGGTGACGTTGCCGGCCAGGTACACGCCGGGCACCGTGGTCGCGCCGTCGGCGCCGGTCGGGACGGCGCTGCCGAACACGTGACCGCCCATCCGGAGCTCCTCGGCGACCAGGCCGAGGGAGGCCAGCAGGGCGGAGCGGGCGGTGAACCGCGGAGCCACCACCAGGGCGTCCCGGTGGACCAGCTGGCCGGAGACCAGCCGGACCCCGGTGAGCCGGTCGCCGGCGGACTCCACGGCGGCCACCTCACCGGTCACCACGGCGATGCCGCGCGCGGCCAGCTGCTCCCACTCCTCCTCGGCCGGCTCGGGGCCGGTGTGCAGGAGGAGGGTGACGTCGTCGCTCCACTGCCGCCACAGCAGCGCCTGGTGCACCCCGAAGGGACTGGTGGCCAGCACGCCGATCGCGCGGTCGCGCACCTCCCAGCCGTGGCAGTAGGGGCAGTGCAGGACATCGTGGCCCCAGCGCTCGCGGAGCCCGGGCACCGAGGGGAGCTCGTCGACCAGGCCGGTGGTCACCAGCAGCCGCCGGGCGTGCACGGTGCCGCCCTCGGCCAGCTCGACGGCGAACCCGCCGTCCTCCGCGGTCGCGGCGACGGCCGACCCGGCCCCCAGCTCGCCGCCGTAGGCGGTCACCTCGGACCGCCCGGCGGCGAGCAGGTCGCCCGGCGGGGTGCCGTCCCGCCCCAGGTAGTTGTGCATCTCCGTGGCCGGGGCGTTGCGCGGGGCCCCGTCGTCGATCACGAGCACCGACCGGCGGGCCCGGCCCAGGGCCAGCGCTCCGCTCAGGCCGGCCGCCCCGCCGCCGACCACCACCACGTCGTACCGCTGCATCGTCGTCCTCCTCGTCGTCGGGTGCCCACGACGGTGCACCGGGGAAGGGCGTCTTGACAAACCCCGTTGCCGAAACCGCAAAATGGGACATGGTCGACGACGTTCCGCCGCTCACCGACGTCCTCGACGCGGTCGGTCCCCGGCTGCGCTCGCTGCGCCAGCAGCGCGGCGCGACGCTCGCCGAGCTGTCGGCGACCACCGGCATCTCGGTCAGCACCCTGTCCCGCCTGGAGTCCGGGCAACGCCGGCCCAGCCTGGAGCTGCTGCTCCCGCTGGCCCGGGCGCACGACGTCCCGCTCGACGAGCTGGTGCAGGCGCCGACGGAGGATCCGCGGGTGCGCCCGCGGCCGGTCCTGCGCAACGGGATGACGATGTGGCCATTGACCCGGCGGCCGGGCGGGCTGCAGGCCTACCGGGCGGCCATCTCGCCGGATGCGGCCCGCGGCGAGCCGGAGCAGAAGAGCCACGAGGGCTACGAGTGGATGTACGTGCTCTCCGGACGGCTGCGGCTGCTGCTCGGCGAGCACGACCTGGTGCTCGTGCCCGGCGAGGTGGCCGAGTTCGACACCCACGTGCCGCACTGGTTCGGCGCCGCCGGGAACGAGCCGGTGGAGGTGCTCCTGCTCTTCGGTCCGCAGGGGGAGCGGATGCACGTCCGGGCCCGTCCCCGCTCCCGCTGAGTCGTCAGCGGGTGGGGACGGCGTCGGCCGTCTCGGCCTCCTCCAGCCGGGCGGCTTCGGCGGCGAGGGCGTCGGCGGACTCCAGGGCGCGGTCCTTGCGGTACTCGCGGAAGGAGTGGACGACGGCGGCGGCCCAGAGGGCGTA
>NZ_JBJGYS010000023.1:0-91965 GCF_054050115.1 Geodermatophilus sp. SYSU D00708
GTGCTCTGCCCACGATGGTGGGCAGAGCACGACTCCCCGGGGGACGACACCCACCCGGCGGTGCCCCGTCGTGCGGAAGGCCGGTTCCGAGCGGCGCCGCAGCCCTGGTTGGCTCGGCGGCGGCTCAGTTCGCCATCGACCGGATGGCCAGCGCGGCCGCGCCGTAGGCCAGGGAGCTGATGATCGCCGCGACCGACGTCCGCGATCCGGCCTGGCGAGCCGCCGCCAGCGCGGTCAGGCTGTCGACCGCGTTCATGGCGGCCACCACGGCCAGCCCCCGGTCGACCTCCTCATCGCTGCGGGCGGTCAGCGCCAGCGCGGCGACGGCCAGCGTCCGGCTGCCGAACAGCCGCTGCAGCTGCAGTCCGGCCGGCGTGATCGGGACGCCGTACGAGCGGGCGACCGCGCGCGGTGCCACGACACTGACGAGCCCGAAGGCCGCCCCGGCCGCGCCGAGCGCCCTCGCCAGCGACTGCTTGGACGTGCCTGCGGTCGTTGCCACGGCGATCCCCCTGGAGGTCGGCCCCGACGGCTCGGCTCGCCGTCAGCCGCAGTCAACCAGCACCGACGTCCTCCCGCACCCGGCACGCGTTGCTAGCGTCGGGCCATGCCGGCCGCCGTGCCGCCCGAGGTCGCGCTGGAGCACCGGCCCACCACCTGGGGGGTCCTCCGCAGCCGCGTCGTCGGCACGCCCCGGGACGGCGTTCCGCAGGTGGTGGTCGTCCCGGGCCTGGCCGTGGCCAACTACCTGCAGCCGGCCGTGCGCGAGCTGGGCCGCTGGACCCGAGCGCACCTGGTCGAGCTGCCCGGCTTCTCCGGCAGCGGAGAACCGCCGCACCCGATGGACGTCCCGCAGTTCGCCGACGCCGTCGTCCAGTGGCTCGACGCGAGCGGCCTCGACCGGGTCGTGCTGGCCGGGCACTCCAGCGGCACCCAGGTGGCCGCCCGTGTCGCCGCGCGCCGGCCGCCGTCGGTGCGGGCGCTCGTGCTGGCCAGCCCGACGATGGACCCCCGCTTCCGGAGCACGCGCCGGATCCTGCTGGCCTGGCGCCGCAACCACGAACTGGAACCGAAGAGCCTCGACGAGCAGCACACCCCCGAACGACAGCGCGCAGGCCTGCGCCGGGTGCGGCACGCGCTGCGGGTCCACCTGGCCGACGCCCTCGAGGACGTCGTCCCGCAGGTGCCGGTCCCCGTCCTGGTGCTCCACGGGGACCAGGACCGGATCTGCACCCAGGCGTGGGCGCGGGAGCTGAGCGACCTGGCCCCCGACGGCCGGTTCCGCGCCGTGCCCGGGGCGCACAGCTTCGTGTGGACGGCGCCGGCGGCCTGGTCCGAGCCGATCGAGCGGCTGGCCCGCGAGACGACGTGATGCCGAGACCGCCGTCAGCTGCTCGGCGGCGGCTGGTCGGAGTTGAAGATGTCCCGCCACCACCGCCAGGAGCCGTCGGGCTGCCGCCGGTGGACGACGACGTACTTGCCGGACTCGACCACCGCACCCCTGGCCCTGATCTGGAACTGCCCCTCCTCGACGGCGAGGTCGTCGCGCTCCTCCACCAGCAGCGTGGTCAGCGACCCGCCGTCGACCCCCTGGTCGAGCACCTGCTTCCAGAAGTCGGTGATCGCGTCCGCGCCGTCCACCGCCGGCGCCCCCGGCGGCAGCAGCCGGGCGTCCGGCGCGTAGACCGACCCCATCATCGCGACGTCGCGCTTCTCGACACCCTGCACGAACGTGTCG
Organism: Geodermatophilus sp. SYSU D00708; assembly: GCF_054050115.1. NCBI lineage: Bacteria > Bacillati > Actinomycetota > Actinomycetes > Geodermatophilales > Geodermatophilaceae > Geodermatophilus > Geodermatophilus sp. SYSU D00708. The sequence continues at coordinate 1,739 of NZ_JBJGYS010000023.1, forward strand.
TTCAGGACCTCGATGTCCCTGCGGCTCATGACGGCCTCCTCCACGCCGGAGATGTCCTCCCAGGCTGTGGGGCGCGCACGGGCGCGTCCAGGGTCCTAGGGCGTTGCCCGAGGCGTGCGGACGGCGGGAGGCTGGGCCCCCGTCCCCGCACCCGGGGGCCGCCGCGGAAGGCCGGCCATGGCTGCCGACGCACTGATGACCCGGGCGGTGGAGCTCGGCGTGGCCACCGACGCGCTGGCCGCACTCGCCGCCCACGTCCGCATCGAGACCGAGGGCCTGCCGGCCGACCCGGCGGTGCGCGCGGTGCTCGCCGACGTCGCCGCCGAGCTGCTCGGCGGGAACGCCGTCGCCCCGGTCCCCGCGGCCCAGGTCGTGGGGCTGGCCCGCACCTGGCTGCGGCAGGCCGTCGACCTGGTGGACGACCCCGGGCGGTCCGGAGGCTGGGACCGCGTCGACGAGCGGCTGCTGCAGAGCATCGGCCGGCTGTCGATGGGCATCGCCGGCGCCGTCCGGGCCGCCGAGCCGGCGCTGCCCGGGCTGGCCGAGGCGCTCGCCCGCCCCGGCTCGACGCTGCTCGACGTCGGCACCGGCACCGGGTGGCTGGCGATCGCGCTGGCGCAGGCCTATCCGCACCTGCACGTCACCGGGATCGACCTCTTCGAGCCGGCGCTCGACCTGGCCAAGGTCAACCGCGCCGATGCCGGGCTGACCGACCGGATCGACCTGCGCCTGCAGGACGCCGCGGCCCTCGACGAGACCGAGGCCTACGACGTGGTCTGGCTGCCCATGCCGTTCCTGCGGCGCGGCCTCGTCCCGGAGGTGCTGGAGGCCGCGTGCCGGGCGCTGCGTCCGGGCGGCTGGCTGCTGGCCGGCACGTTCGCCGGCGGCCCGGACCGGCTCGGGCAGCTGCTCACCGACCTGCGCACGGTGCGCAGCGGCGGGCACCCGTGGCAGCCGGCCGAGCTGCTGGACCTGCTCCGCGACGCCGGGCTGTCCGACGTCGCCGAGGTGCCGCGCAGCTGGGCCGCGCCGGTGCGCCTCTACGCCGGCCGGCACTGAGCCCACGGACGCTCGAGCTCTGCCCACCACGGTGGGCAGAGCACGACTGTCGCCGGACCGACCTGCTCCCGCCGGCGTCGCCCGGGATCAGGCGCTGCGCACGTCCGCGGTGTGCCACTGCGAGGGCCCCACGTCGAACGGGTAGGGCTGGTGCCCGGTGGCCCGCATCCGGCCCTCCGGCCGCGGCAGGCGGCGGTGCTCGCTACAGGTCGGCGGCCGCACCATCCCCGCCGGCGGCACCCTGGGCACGTTGCCGACGACCTCGTCGATGATCCCGTGGCGCTCCTCGTCGCCCGTGCCGCCGTCGGCGCAGCACAGGATCCAGCGGATCTCCTCCGGGCTGAGCCCGCGGTCGTGCAGCGCGAGGACCTGCTCGCGCCAGCGGATCGGGCCGTCCACCCCGCGGGCCGCGCCGGCCGACCCCGCCGCCAGGTGCGCGTCGAGCGCTATCTGACGGGACTCGAGCATCTTCTGCTCCAGCCCGAGGCGGTACTGCGTGAGCGCCGTGATGGCGCTGACCACCAGAGCGGCGATGGCGGCGACGCCAGTGATCCAGTCCGGCACAGGAGGACCCCCATGTCTCTCGAGGAACCGAGACGGAACATCCTCGTACCGCGACACGCCCGGCGCACAGGGTCCTGCGTCCCTGCTCAGGGCGCCGTCACACGGTGCGGGCGGCGCCGAGCAGGGTGCGGGTCATCGCGTTGCGGGTGTCGAGCAGCTCGTCGAGCGCGCTGGTCAGGTCGGCGGCGGACACGGACAGCGCGCCGCCCCCCGTGCGCTCGGCGGCGAACAGCGCGGCCCGGCGGATGAGCTCCTTGAGGAACGACGCCGTGACGCCGTCGGTGCGGTCCAGGACGTCGTCCAGGCCCGAGAGGTCCATCGCGAGGTCGCCGCGGTAGAGGTCGAACAGCGCGCGGCGGGCGTCGCGGTCGGGCAGCGTCAGCTCGACGGCCTGGTCGACCCGGCCGGGGCGGGCGGCCAGCGCCGGCTCGAGCAGGTCGGCCCGGTTGGTGGTGAGCAGGAAGACGACGTCGGCGTCCTCGGCGAGGCCGTCCATCTCGTTGAGCAGCTGGAACAGCAGCGGGTGGTGGCCGGGGTGCATGCCGCGGTCCTCGGCGATGAGGTCGACGTCCTCGACGACGATCATCGCCGGCTGCAGCGACCGGGCGACCGAGCACGCCTCGGCGATCAGGTGCAGCGCGCCGCCGGTGAGCTGGACGACGGTCGTCCCGGGCAGCCGGCCGATGAGGTACCGGACGGTGTGCGTCTTGCCGACGCCGGGCGGCCCGTAGAGCAGCAGGCCGCGCTTGAGGTGCTGCCCGGCGGCGAGCAGCCGCTCCTTGTGCCGGGCGACGTCGACGACCTGGCGCTCGATCTCGGCCATCGTCCCGGCGTCGAGCACCAGCTGCCCGGGCGCCAGCCGCGGCCGGCGGTGGAACTGGAGCAGCGTCTGCCCGTGCCCGAACACCTCCGTGCCGAAGGAGAGCACCTGGCCGCGGAAGACGTTCTCCCGCTCGGCGGCGGCCCCGATGTCCCGGACGGCGGCCCGCGCGGAGTCCGGGTCGGTGGACAGAGCCTGCACCGACACCCGGTCCACGCCCATCTCCGGCTCGGCGGCGCGCACCAGCACCGCGGTCCGGACGCCGCCCTCCGTGACGAGGTGCACCGCGCAGCGCAGGCACGGCCGTGTCGCGCCGTCCGGACCGCAGGGCAGGTTGACCGTCGCGGCGTTGCCCGGCCGCGGGCCGAACGGGTCGGCCGGCTGCCCGTCCATCGCCAGCAGCTCGGCCAGGCCGAAGGGGCGGTGCCGGAAGTTGACGATCCCGACCAGCTCGCTGGTCCGCCCGTCGGCGGCCAGCCAGGCGTCCAGCCCGGCCTGCACGTTGACGTGCTCGTAGCCGGGCCAGGTCTCCTCGACGACGTCCCCGCCCGCGGCGTCGCCCAGGTGCTCGCCGAGCAGCCCGGCGAGGGTGGCCCGGTCGTCGGCCCGCGCCGCGCGGGTCACCGCCCGCACGCCGCGGCGGGCGAGCTTGCCGAGGTCGGCCAGTTCCAGCGGCCGGTCGTCGACCGGCGCCGCGCCGTCCTGGGCCGCCGGTCCGTACGTCGTCCATTGCACCGCGGCAGCCTGGCAGGGCGACGACGCCGCGACCAGCGGTTCCCGGACGGCCCCGTGCCGGTGCCCGCCGGTTTCCCGAACGGGAACGCCGGGGACCCACCGATGCAACACGCGGCCGGTTAGCGTCCTCGGATGGCCGCAGAGCTGACGCTCGGCGCCGAGGAGGAGCTCCACCTCATCGACCTCGACCGGTGGGAGCTGTCGGCACGCGCGCCCCGGCTGCTCAGCCGGTTGCCCAGCTCGTCCTACGCCGCCGAGATCCAGCGGACCACCGTCGAGACCAACACCGCGGTGGTCACCACCCTGGCCGACCTGCGCGCGGAGCTGCTGCGGTTGCGCGAGCAGCTGGTCGCCGTCGCCGGCCGGGAGGGGCTCGGCGTCGCCGCCGTCGGGACGGCGCCCCGCTCCACCTTCGCCGACTTCGAGCTGACCGCCACCGGCCGCTACGGCCGCATGCACGAGCAGTACCGGCTGCTGGTCGACGAGCAGCTGATCTGCGGCACCCAGGTGCACGTCGGCGTCTCCGACCGCGACCTCGCCGTCGAGATCGCCCAGCGGGTCGCCCGCGACCTGCCCGTGCTGCTCGCCCTCTCCGCCAGCTCGCCGTTCTGGAACGGCTCCGACACCGGCTACAGCAGCATCCGCACGATCATCTGGCAGCGCTGGCCCACCGCCGGCGCGACCGGCCCGCTGGCCAGCGCCGCCGAGTACGACGCCCTGGTGGCCGACCTCATCGGCTCCGGGGTCATCGCCGACGCCAAGATGGCCTACTTCGACGTCCGGCCGTCGTCGCACGCGCCGACCCTGGAGCTGCGCGTCTGCGACGCCTGCCCGCTGGTGGACGACGCGGTCCTCATCGCCGGGCTGTTCCGGGCGATGGTCCGCGCCGCCGAGCTCGACGTGGCGGCCGGCCGCCCGCACGTGCCCGCCCCGGCGCCCCTGCACCGCGCCGCGATGTGGCAGGCGGCCCGCGGCGGCCTGACCCGCGAACTGCTCGACGGCGCCCCGCACCCGCGGCCGCGCCCGGCCGCCGACGTGGTGCGCGGCCTGCTCGCCCGGCTGCGGCCGCAGCTGGAGGAGCTCGGCGACTGGGAGACGGTCACCGAGCTGGCCGAGACCACCCTGGCCCGCGGCAACTCCGCCGACCGGCAGCGGGCGGCGTTCGCCGAGTCCGGCGACCTCACCGACGTCATGCGGCTGGTGGTCGCCGAGTCCCACGGCCCGGCAGGCGGCCCCGCGCCCGCAGGCCCGGCGCTGTGGCGGTACCGGTCCCGGGCCGGGGACGAGGCGATCGGCGCCGGCGCGGTCCCCCGGCCGGCCTACCGCGACGTGCTCGAGGTGGTCTCCGCGCTCCCGCCGGAGGAGGTCGCCCGGCGCGAGGCCGCCCGCGACGCCTGGCTCGCCGCGCAGGGCGTGACCTTCCGGGTGCAGGGCGAGGAGCGGCTGTTCGGCGTCGATCTGGTGCCGCGGATCGTCAACCGCCACGAGTGGCAGGAGCTGGCCGCCGGGCTGGTGCAGCGGGCCCGCGCCCTGGAGCTGTTCCTCCGCGACGTGTACGGCCCGCAACGGGTGCTCGCCGACGGGGTGCTGCCCCGTGAGGCCGTCCTCGACTGCCCCGGGTGGCGGCCCGAGGCCACCCGGCTGCCCCGCGACGCGGTCCGGGCCCCGGTGATGGGCTTCGACGTCGTCCGCACCGAGTACGGCGGCTGGCGGGTGCTGGAGGACAACCTGCGAGACCCCAGCGGCGCGGCCTACGCCGTGGCCGCCCGCCGGCTGCTCGACGCCGTCATGCCCGACCTGCCGCGGCCGGCCGGCCTGGCCCACCCGGCCGCCGTGTACGAGTCGCTGCGGGCGACCCTGCTCCGGCACGCCGAGCCCGGCACCGCGGCGGCGCTGCTCACCAGTGGCCCGGACAGCTCCGCCTGGTACGAGCACCGGAGACTGGCCGAGGGCGCCGGTCTGCTGCTGGTCACCGCCGACGACCTCGACACCGCCGAGGGCCGGGTGGTGCACCGGGGCAGCGGCTCGCCGATCGGCGCCCTGCACCTCCGGCTGGACGGCGAGCTGGCCGACCTCGCCGACACATCGGGCCGCCCGGTCGGGGCCGCGGTGCTCGACGTCGCGGCCGCCGGCGCGGTGGTGCTGGCCAACGCCCCCGGCAACGGCGTCGGCGACGACAAGGCCACGTACTGCTGGGTGCCCGAGCTGATCGGCTACTACCTCGACGAGCACCCGCTGCTGGAGTCGGTGCCCACCTACCGGCCGAGCGACGAGACCGAGCGGCGCGCCGTCCTCGAGCGGGTCGGCGAGCTGGTCACCAAACCCGTCGACGGCTTCGGCGGCTCCGGCGTGCTGATCGGCCCGGCGGCACCCGCGGCCGCCGTCGCCCGGCGGCGCGCGGAGATCGCCCTGCGGCCCGGCGGGTGGGTGGCCCAGGAGGTCGTCGCGCTCTCCTCCGCGCCGGCGCTGGACCCCGCCGGCCTGCACCCGCGGCACATCGACCTGCGGGCGTTCGTCCACCTCACCGGCACCGGGCCCGACGACGCCTCGGTGCCCCCGCTCGCGCTGACCCGGGTCGCCGCCCCCGGCAGCCTCGTCGTGAACAGCTCGCAGGGCGGCGGAGCGAAGGACACCTGGCTGATCACCGGGCCGACGCCGTCGGACCCGAGGGGGAAGGGGAACCGCTGATGTGCGGACTCGCCGGAGAACTGCGCCTCGACGGAGGGCGGGCCGACGTCGCCGTCCTCGACCGGATGACCGCCTGCCAGGCCCACCGCGGCCCGGACGGCGACGGGCTGTGGGCCCGCGGCCCGATCGGGCTCGGCCACCGCCGGCTGTCGATCATCGATCTCTCCGAGCGGGGCGCCCAGCCGATGGTCGACCCGCACCTGGGGCTGACCGTCGTCTTCAACGGGATCATCTACAACCACCGGCAGCTGCACGCCGACCTCGCCGCCCGCGGCCACCGCTTCTTCTCGACGTCGGACACCGAGGTGGTGCTCAAGGCCTACGCCGAGTGGGGCACCGCCTGCGTCGAGCACTTCCTCGGCATGTTCGCCTTCGCCGTGGTCGAGCACGCCACCGGCCGGCTGGTGCTGGCCCGCGACCGGCTCGGCATCAAGCCGCTCTACGTCGACGCCCGGCCCGACCGCGTGCGGTTCGCCTCCACCGTGCAGGCGCTGCTGGCCGGCGGCGGCGTCGACACCGCGATCGACCGGACCGCGCTGGCGCACTACATGACCTTCCACTCCGTCGTCCCGGCGCCGCGGACGATCCTGGCCGGGGTGCGCAAGCTGCCGCCGGCCACCGTGCGGGTCGTCGAGCCCGACGGCACCAGCCGGGACACCGTCTACTGGCGGCCGCTGTTCACCCGCGACCCCGACCGGGCCGGCTGGACCTCCCGGGACTGGGAGGAGGCGCTGCTCGCCGCCCTGCGCACCGCCGTCGAGCGGCGCATGGTCTCCGACGTGCCGGTCGGCGTGCTGCTGTCCGGCGGCATCGACTCCAGCCTCGTCGTCGCGCTGCTGGCCGAGCAGGGGCAGACCGGGCTGGCCACGTTCAGCATCGGCTTCGAGTCCGCCGGCGGGGAGTCCGGCGACGAGTTCGAGTACTCGTCGCTGGTGGCGCAGCGGTTCGCCACCGACCACCACCGCATCGCCATCGACAACTCGCGGCTGCTGCCGGGCATCGACGCCGCCGTCGCCGCGATGAGCGAGCCGATGGTCAGCCACGACTGCGTCGCCTTCTACCTGCTCGCGCAGGACGTGTCGCAGCACGTCAAGGTCGTGCAGTCCGGGCAGGGCGCCGACGAGGTGCTCGGCGGCTACGACTGGTACCCGCCGCTGTCCGGGGTGCCCCGCGCCGACGCCGTCGAGGCCTACTCCCGGGTGTTCTTCGACCGCCGCTGGGCGGCGATGGGCGAGCTGCTCGAGCCGGAGTGGCTGGTCGACTCCGACGCCCCGACCGCGTTCATCAGCGAGCAGTTCGGGCAGCCCGGCGCGGAGACCGCGGTGGACGCCGCGCTGCGCAACGACACCACGGTCATGCTGGTCGACGACCCGGTGAAGCGGGTCGACAACATGACGATGGCCTGGGGCCTGGAGGCGCGGGTGCCCTTCCTCGACCACGAGCTGGTCGAGCTGGCCGGGCGGATCCCACCGGAGCTCAAGCTCGCCGACGGCGGCAAGGGCGTGCTCAAGCGGGCCGCGCGCGGGATGGTCCCGGACGAGGTCATCGACCGGACCAAGGGATACTTCCCGGTGCCGGCCATCCGGCAGCTCGACGGCCCCTACCTGGAACGGGTCCGCGAGGCGCTGACCGACCCGGCCGCCAAGCGGCGTGGCCTGTTCCGGCCGGACACTGTGGAGCGCATGCTGCGGGAGCCGAACGTCACCCGGACGACCCTCGGCTCCAACGCGCTGTGGCAGGTGGCGCTGCTGGAGATGTGGCTGCAGAAGGTGGAGGACACAGCACGGTGACGACCCACGTGGACGCGAGCCCGACGACCGTCGAGGCCGCGGCCGCGCTCGCCGACGACCTCGTCGACGCCTGGGGCAGCTGGGGCCCGAACATGACCCCCGACGCCCGCTGCGTCGCGTTCATCAGCGACCGGTCGGGCACGCCTCAGGTGTGGATCCAGGACGTCGTCCTCGACGGCCCGATCCCGCCGGCCCGGCACATCCGGCTCTCCGACGACCCGGTGGTCAAGGTCCGGTGGGCGGCCGACAGCGGCTGGCTGACCTGCGAGGTGGCCACCGACGGCGGCGTCCGGACGGCGGTCTGGGTGGTGCGGCCCGACGGCACCGACGCGCGGCGCGTGGCCGGGGACGCCGAGACCCACGCGGAGCTGGGCCCGTGGACGCGCAGCGGGCACCGCTTCGTCGTCACCTTCCCGGGAGCCGGGCCCGACGTGCCGACCCGCTCCTACCTGGCCGACCCGGCGACCGGGCGGATGGACCCCCTCGCCGAGGGCGACCTGATCCACGTGCTGGACGTGTCGCTGGAGGAGCGGTTCATCGTCATCCGCGACGGCCAGCGCGGCCAGCAGTACGTCTCCGTCGTCGACCGGCTCACCGACGAGGACTTCAGCGCGCTGCCCCACGGCGCGACCGGCTCGACCGAGGTGGCGCTCATCCGGCCCGCGCCGGAGGACCACCGCGGCCCGGTCTACGTCTACCTCGCCTCCGACGTCGGGCTGCCCCGGCGGCAGCTCATCGGGCTGCCGTTCGGGCCCAACGGCTGGCGCGGGGAGGCCCGCTGCCTGGCGGCCCGCGACGACGCGGAGCTGGAGGGCATCGACGCCGACGACGCCGGCCGGCTGCTGCTGCTGGTGTGGAACGTCGCCGGCCGCAGCGAGCTGGAGCTGATGGACACCGCCACGGGCGGGCGCACGCCGATCACCGGCCTGCCCGGCCTGGTCGCCGCCGACCCGGTGCTCAGCCGCGACGGCTCGAGCGTGGTGCTCGGCGTCCAGGGCCCCACCCGCCCCCGCGAGCTGTGGCACCTGGACACCACCACGCACGCCTGGACCCGGGTCACCTCCGCGCCGCCGCTGCCCAAGCGACGGCTGGTCGTGCCGACGCTGGAGACCTTCGCCGGCCGGGACGGGCTGCCGCTGACCGGCTGGCTGTACCGCGCCCCGAGCCGGCTCAAGGCCCCCGGACCGGTGGCGCTGTACCTGCACGGCGGTCCGGAGGGCCAGGAGCGGCCCACCTTCGAGCCCGAGCACCAGGCGCTGGCCGCGGCGGGGATCACGGTGTTCGCGCCCAACATCCGCGGCTCCTCGGGGTTCGGCCGGGAGTTCGTGCACGCCGACGACGTGCACCTGCGGTACGACGCCTTCGCCGACGTGCTCGCCGCGGCCGACCACGTCGTGGCGGCCGGGATCGCCGAGAGCGACCGGATCGCGGTGACCGGCCGGTCCTACGGCGGGTACCTGACGCTGGCCTCGCTGGCCTTCTCACCCGGGGTGTTCGCCGCGGGCGTCGACGTCTGCGGCATGTCCGACCTGGTGTCGTTCTACCGGGACAGCGAGCCGTGGATCGCCGCGGCGGCGGTGAGCAAGTACGGCCACCCCGAGCGCGACCGCGCGCTGCTCGAGGACATCTCGCCCCTGGCCTCGGCCCACCGGATCGACGCCCCGCTGCTGGTCATCCACGGCGAGCACGACACGAACGTGCCGATCGGCGAGGCGCACCAGGTCGTCGCGACGCTGCGCGCGCTGGACCGGCCGGTGGAGTACCTGGAGCTCAAGGCCGAGGGGCACGTCTTCCGGCGGGCCGACTCCCGCAAGCTGATCGTGCGGACGACGCTGGACTTCCTGGTCGGCTCCCTGGACGGGCCGCGCCCGGCCGCCGTGGCCGCCGCGCCGCCGTCGGAGGGGCTACCGGCGGAGTAGCACCCGGTGCCGTTGCGGGCGTTCCTCGTGCACTGCCGGTCCTGCAGGACCCGCGATCCACGAGGAGCGCCCGCAATGGCGGTCCTCAGCCGACGGTCACCGACCCCGTCGCGTTCGGCACCAGCTCGACCCAGGTCCGGCCGGGCGCGAGCCGGACCGGCTGGCCGTCGGGGCCGGTGAGCCGCACCGGCTCGTCCGCCGACCCCTTCGACCAGGTGACCGGCACCGAGCGGCCGCCGGAGGCGACCAGCGCCTCTCCCCCGCCGACCATGACCGTCTCCGGCACGGGGTTGCGGGCGCTGTCCTTGTACTTCGTGTCGACGACGTCCACGCGCAGGACGACGACGTTGGTCGCCCGCAGCGGGGTGCCGTCGGCCTCGACCGCCGGCGTGCCGCCCTCGGCCCGCACCCAGGCGCCGTCCGGCTGGCTCCAGGTCCAGCGCGGCGTGCTGATCCGGGACAGCGCGAGGTCCAGGGTGGCCGCCGGGGTGCCGTCGGTCAGCGCCGTGGGCTGCTCGTCCCCGGTGGCGAGGTCGAACTGCGGCGGCGGCGCGGCCTGGTGGTCGGCGTCGGCCTGGGCGAGCAGCGCGGCCGGGTCGACGTAGGTGTTGTGCGGCGCGACGCGGTCGCTCACCCGGGTGAAGCCGGCGCCCGTCCCGGGGTCGACGACCTGCAGGCCGGCGTCACGGGTGGCCTGGACGAACGGCTTCTGGCCACCGGAGAAGGCCAGCAGCCCGTGCAGCGGCGCGACGATGTTGGGGTCCATCGGCCGCACCGAGCGCACCGGGCCGATCGACGGCGGCAGGGTGGAGTGGTAGACGGCGACGTAGCGGGCGATGCCGCCCTCGACGACCTCCTCCCACACCAGGTCGGCGGCGTTCAGGCCGCTCTGCGGGCGGGCGTCGGCGGAGTTCTCCACCTTGATCGCCAGCGCGGGGCGGTCGACGTCGGCGCCGGCGCTGTCCACCCCGGTGAGGGGCCACAGCACGGGCGGGGGTGGCGGGGGCGTGGTCGCGGTCGGCGCCGCCGAGGCGGCCGGCTCCGCGGGGGTCTGCGCGCCGCAGGCGACCGTCGTCCCCAGGACCGCACCGGCCAGCAGGGCCGTCCCGAGCCGGCGGCGTCCTCGATCCCGTGCGCGCCCGGCACGGCTTCCTCCGATGTTCACCCGTACGTCATCGGCAGGCCGGCGCCCCGGGTGCACCGGGCGTGGTTGGCGCGGGCCCGCGGCGGACACGGGAGACGGCGTGAGCGATCCCTTCGACCTCGAGCGGTTCGTGCAGGCCCAGGACCGCGGGACCTACGAGCAGGCGCTGGCCGAGCTGCGGGCGGGCGCGAAGCGCAGCCACTGGATGTGGTTCGTCTTCCCGCAGGTCGCCGGCCTCGGCCGCAGCGCGACCGCACAGCGCTACGCGGTCTCCGGGCTGCCGGAGGCCCAGGCCTACCTCGACCACCCGGTGCTCGGCGCGCGGCTGGTCGAGTGCGCGCAGGCGCTGCTGGACCTGGGCACCGACGACGCCGTCCGGGTGTTCGGGCCGGTCGACGCGGGAAAGCTGCGCTCGTCGATGACGCTGTTCGAGCGGGCCGAGCCCGAGGTCGCCGTCTTCGGCCAGGTGCTGGACCGGTTCTTCGGCGGCGAGCGCGACGAGGCGACACTCACCCGGCTCTGACGGGCGCGCCGCCGTCGCGTCGATCAAGCTGGGGGGCGTGAGTGCGGACAGCAGCGGATCGGGCTACGTGACCGGCGGCGAGTACAACCGGGACTCGGCCTACATCAGCGACCGGATCACCGCCGACGGCTCCGGCGGCTGGCCGGTCGAGCCCGGCCGCTACCGGCTGGTCGTGGCGCGGGCCTGCCCGTGGGCGAACCGCGCGGTGATCGTGCGCCGCCTGCTCGGCCTGGAGGACGCGATCTCCATGGCCCTGTGCGGGCCGACCCACGACGAGCGGTCGTGGACCTTCGACCTCTACCCCGACGGCCGCGACCCGGTGCTGGGCTACGAGCGGCTGCAGGAGGCCTTCCTGGCCCGCTTCCCCGACTACGACCGCGGGATCACGGTGCCCACGATCGTCGACGTCCCCAGCGGGCAGGTGGTCACCAACGACTTCGCCCAGATGACGCTGGACCTGTCCACCGAGTGGACGAAGTACCACCGGCAGGGCGCCCCCGACCTCTACCCCGAGCACCTGCGCGAGGAGATGGACGAGGTGATGCGGCGGGTCTACACCGAGGTCAACAACGGGGTGTACCGCTGTGGGTTCGCCGGCTCCCAATCGGCGTACGACGAGGCCTACGACCGGCTGTGGACGGCGCTGGACTGGCTGGAGGAGCGGCTGGCCGACCGGCGCTACCTGATGGGCGGGTCGATCACCGAGGCCGACGTCCGGCTGTTCACCACGCTGGCCCGCTTCGACGCCGTCTACCACGGCCACTTCAAGGCCAACCGGCAGAAGCTGACCGAGATGCCGGTGCTGTGGGCCTACGCGCGCGACCTGTTCCAGACCCCGGGGTTCGGCGACACGATCGACTTCCCCCAGATCAAGGAGCACTACTACGTCGTCCACGCCGACATCAACCCGACCCAGGTCATCCCGCAGGGGCCGGACACGTCGAACTGGCTGACCCCGCACGGCCGGGAGGAGCTCGGCGGGTCGCCGTTCGGCGACGGCACGCCGCCCGGGCCGCCGCCGGAGGACGAGACGGTCCCCGCCGACCACGGCCCCGGGGGCATCGGCCACCGCTGAGCCGGTCGGGCTCCGGGGCGGCGCGGCCGGGGCGAGTGCGGGAGGGAGTGGACCGCATGAGCCGGCACCGGTGGTCGGCCCGCGCCGCGGCGCTCGGCAGCGCCGTCCTCCTGGCGGCGTGCACGGTGGGCACCGCCGGCACGGTCGCCGACCACTCCAGCGCAGGCCCGACGTCGCCGGTCCGCGGCGCGCTCCCGCCGCGCAGCGTGGTCCTCGTCGTCGGGGACGGCATGGGCGCCGCCCAGCGCGAGGCCGGCCGGCTGGACCAGGAGGGCGCCCACGGGCGGCCGGCCATGGACTCCCTCGCCGTGGCCGGCGAGCAGACCACCGCCCCCGACGACCCCACGACCGCCGTGACCGACTCCGCGGCCGCGGCCACGGCGTGGGCCACCGGCGTCCGGACGCGCAACGGCGCGATCAGCCTGGACCCGCAGGGCAACCCGCTGACCCCGCTCGGCACCGAGGCCGCGGACGCCGGGATCGCGACGGGGGTGGTGACCACCGCGGAGGTCACCGATGCCACCCCGGCCGCGTTCTTCGCCACCACGCCCGACCGGGACGCGCAGGAGGACATCGCCGGCCAGTACCTGGAGGACGGCGGCCCCGCGGTGGTCCTGGGCGGCGGCGCGGACCGCTGGTCCGGGGGCCTGCTCGACGCCGCCCGCGGGCGGGGCTACGCGACGGTGACCGACGGCGCCGGGCTCGCGGCCGCGGGCGGCGACCGGGTGCTCGGCCTGTTCGCCCGCGGCCCGCTGTACGGCGGCCCCTCCGGCGTGTCGCTGGCGGAGCTGACCCGCGCCGCGCTGGCCCGGCTCTCCGCCGACCCGGACGGGTTCTTCCTCCTCGTCGAGGAGGAGGGCGTGGACGCGACGGGCCACGACAACGCCGGCGCCGGCCTGCTCGCGGCCCTGCGCGCGCTGGACGACGCCGTCCAGGTGGTCCGGGACCACGTCGCCGCGCACCCCGACACGCTGCTGGTCGTGGCCGGCGACCACGAGACCGGCGGCCTGTCCGTCGAGGTGGGCGGCTCCGTCCCGGTCGGAGACGACGGCCCGTTCCCCGTGGCCGGCAGCGACCGGGCCTTCGTGCTGCGCTGGGCGACCGACGGCCACACCGGCGCGCCGACTCCCGTGACCGCCGAGGGCCCGGGCAGCGACCGACTGGCGGGCAGCTACCCGAACACCCACCTGCACGGGGTCATGCGGGAGGTGCTGCTCGGCTGAGGCAGGCCGGGCCGGCGGCGAGGCCGGCGGCGCCCGCGTCGACCCCCAGCACGAGCGGGTCGTGGTCGCTGGAGCGGTACGGGTCGGGCGCGTAGAGGGCCGGGTCGCCGTCGTACTGGTAGGCCGACGACTCGACCGCGTTGACCGGCCAGTGCGCCAGCCCGGTGACCCGCGCCGCCAGCGACGGCGTGGCCAGCGCGTGGTCCAGCGACCCGGAGCGGCCGTCGAACACGTAGCTGTACCGGTCCGGGTCGAACCGCTCGCCGAGCTCGGTCAGGCCGGCCGCGCGCAGCGCCTCGACCGGGTCCTCCTGGGTGTAGGCGTTGAGGTCGCCGAGGACGACGACGTCCGGGTCGGTCGCGGCGAGGTCCGCCACGAAGCCGGCCAGCGAGCGGGCCTGCCGGACCCGGTCGCCGTTCCACGCGCCCTGGCCGTCGCCGGTGTCGGCGTTGTCCCCGGTGGCCCCGTCGGCCGACCCCTTGGACTTGAAGTGGTTGGCGACGACGGTGAGCACCTCGCCGCCCGCCGCGAAGGTCTGCGCGACCGGTTCGCGGGCGTTGCCCCAGACCGCCTCGTCCACCAGTCCGACCGGGTCGCCGACCGGCCGGACGGCGGCGGTGCGGTAGACGATCGCGTTGCGGATGGCGTCCCGCTCGACGCCGTACAGCGCGGCCGGCAGCGGCACGAACGCCCACTCCTCGCCGATGCGCCCGGTGAGCCGCCCGGTCAGGTCGGCCAGCGCCCGGTCGGCGTCGCCGGGGCTGAAGCCGGTGGTGTCGGTGTCCTCGACCTCGAGCAGGGTCACCACGTCGGCGTCCAGCCCGGCGATGGCCGACACGACCTTCGCGGCCTGCTCCTCGAACTCCGCGTCGGTGCGGGCCCCGCGGGCGTCGGGGCCGCTGCGGGTGAGGAAGTAGTTGAGCACGTTGAACGAGCCGATCCGCAGGGCGCCGCCGACGTCGTCCGGTGCGGCCGGGCGGGTGTCCTGCGGGGCGAGGAGGCCCTCGGCCGTGCCGTCGGCGGGCTGCAGCCGCCACTGGCCGAAGCCCCAGCCGAGGACCACCGGCTCGGTGAACCGGACCCCGTCGCCCACCCGCACCGGCGTCGTCGGCGACAGGTACGGGCGGGTCGTGACGCTCACCCGCGCGCTGACGCCGTCGTCCAGGACGACGCTCCGCCGCGCGTCGTAGGCGGCCACCGCCTGCGCGGCCGGGCCGGGTCGCGCCACCTCGGTGGGCTGCACCAGCACCCCGCCCTCGGACAGGGTGAGCTCGCCGAAGGCGACCAGGTCGAACACGTCGCTCACGGTCAGCTCGTCGGCCGGCTCGACCAGCACGCCCTCCAGCCGCTCGCGGGCCGCGTCGCCGGCGGGCAGGTCGAGGACGGCCGGCGCCGGGAGTGGGCTGCCGGTGGCGCAGACGGTGACGTCCGAGCGGGCTGCGATCTGCGTCTGACCCTGGAACTCCTGTGCCTCGCCGCTGACCGCGACGGTGTCGCCGAGGGCCACCGGCACGGGGCTGAACACGAAGACCCCGTCGGAGGTCGCGTCGTCGCCGTCCGACGCCTGGACGTAGAACCCCGAGAACCCGGGCAGGTCGGCGACGACGACGCCGCGGACGGTGACCTGCCGCCCGGCCAGCGGCGTGGCCGCGCCGGTCCCCTGGACCTGGCCGATCTCGTGCGTAGGGTCGGTCGCGCAGTCGGCGGCGACCGCCTGCGCGGCCGGCAGTCCGGCGAGGACGAGGACCAGGGCGCCGAGGACGGCGCGCCGGCGGGCGGGGGACGGGGGCACGCGACGCTCCTTCGGTCGGGGGGAGCGACTCCGGGCGCACGGACGACGGTAGGCCAGTCGCCCGCGACTCGCCGCGCCCTGCTGTGCGACGGAGGCCGCGTCCACCAGGCTGGGGCGGTGCCCGACGGGAGTCTTCCCCTCCGCCTGCCGAGCGCCGGCCCCGAGCCGCTGACGGTCGAGACCGCGGTGGCGGCGGTGCTCGGCTACGCCCGCGGACGCCGGCCGCTGTGGTTCCGCTCCCTCGGCCGCCCGGAGGGCCGGTGGCTGCGCGTCCTGGCCTTCAACTACGAGCGCTTCGACGGCCGGACCCGCGGCACGGGCCCGCTCGGCGACGACGACGTCCTGACCGCCGAGGGGCTGCACGGCCGGCTCGACCCGGCCGGGTGGGCCGCCGTCCGCGCCGCGATGGACGACGTGGCCCCGCTCGCGGACGCCGTGACGCAGCGGGCCGCCGGCCGCGCCTTCTGGGAGCTGCCGGCCGACGAGCTGTCGGTGCTCGCCGAGCCCGGGACGGTGGGCGCGGCGCTGCGCGAGATCGGCGAGCGGGTGGCCGGGCCGTCGCGCGACCACCTCGGCGCGGCGCTGCACCACCGGCGTCCGGAGCTGTTCCCGCTGGTCGACGCGACGACCCGCCGGCAGCTGCTCCCCCACCTCGAGGAGGGCGACAGCGGGGTCGAGGCGGTCGTGCACCGGGAGCTGGTCGCCGGCGCCGCGGCCTTCGCCGTCCTCGAGACGACGGTGTCGGAGCTGCTGGTGGCCACAGGTGGGGTCCCGCTCACCCGGCTGCGGCTGCACGACGTCCTGGTGTGGCTGGCCGGCAGCCTGCGGCTGACCCACGCCGTCGTCCTGGGCCGGGAGACCCCCGAGTGGGCCGCGTACCGGGCCTGAGCCTCAGACGACGCGGATGCGCAGCCGGCGGAACCCGCGGCCCTTGTTCTCCATCTTGGTGACCTCGACCCGGCCCACCATCGACGTGCTCGCCACGTGCGTGCCGCCGTCGGCCTGGGTGTCCAGGCCGACGATGTCGACGATCCGCACCACCTCGATGTCGGGCGGGAGCAGGTTGGTGGCGGTGCGGATGATGTCGGGGATCGCGAACGCCTCGTCGCGCGGCAGGGTCTTGACCTCGATCGGCCGGTCGGCGGCGATCTCGGCGTTGACCGCCTCGGCCACCCGGTCCTTGAAGTCCGGCGGCACCTCGGCCAGGTCGAAGTCCATCCGGGCGGTCAGCGGCTCCATGTTGCCGCCGGTGACCAGCGCGCCGAAGTCGCGGAAGACCACGCCGGTGAGCACGTGCAGCCCGGAGTGGGTGCGCATCAGCTGCGTGCGCCGCTCGTCGTCGAGGGCACCGCGGACCGCGGTGCCGGCCGGCGGGACCGGGTCGCCCTCGACGGGGATCAGGTAGAGCTCGTCGCCCTTGCGGGTGCCGGCGATCCGGGTGCGGACGCCGCCCCACAGCAACACCCCCTCGTCCGGCGGCTGCCCGCCCCCGCCGGGGTAGAAGGCGCTGCGGTCGAGGACGATCCCCTGCTCCGGGTCGGCCGCCACCACCGTGGCGTCCCACTCCCGGACGGTCGCGTCGGCCAGGTCGAGGCGGTGGGTGTGTCCGTGTCGGTCGGAGGCGCTGGTCACCCCGCGCATGCTGCTCCAGGCGGGCGGACGGCGGTGCGGACGGGCTCGCGGCTCCGGCGACCGACCCGTCCCACGCCCGGGTCCGGAACTCCCTGTCTGCGCGGCGCGCCTGACAGGGGGGTCCTCAGCGGTTCTCGCTCCTTCGGACCTGTCGTACGGCGTCGGAAGTGTCGTACCCGCAGGTCAGGATGGGGTCGTGCTCGACACCCAGCCGCCGCGGCCCCCGGACCCCGGGGTGCCGGTCGACGTGCGGCCGGGCGACCTGGGCGGGCCGGGTAGCGAGCTGGAGCACGTGGCCGACATCTGGGCCGCCGACGCCGCCGCCGCCCGGGCCGCCGCGGAGCTGGCCGTGTGGATCGCCCAGCTGGCCCGCCGGCGGCGGATCGACCGGCAGCAGGCCGACGTCGAGGTCGGCCCGGCCGGGCGCCCGGGCCGGGACACCCTCGACCGGCGCCCGCCGTGCCTGGCCGACGTGTCGGAGACGTTCGTGCCCGAGCTGGCGCTCATCCGCGGCTGCACCGAGGCCGAGGCCGCCGCCCTGGCGGTGGAGTCCCTGGTGCTGGTCGAGCGCCTGCCCGAGGTGTGGAGCGCGCTCTACGCCGGGCGGATCGACCGCCGCCGCGCGGCGGTGCTGGCCGACCTGCTCGGCGAGGTCATCCCCGAGGTGGCCGCCCGGGTGCTGGCGGTCGTGCTGCCCGGCGCCGGCGCGCGCCCCGCCCCGGCGCTGCGCGAGCGCACCCGCCGGGTGCTCGCCCGCATCGACGCCGACGCCCTCGACCGCCGCCGCCGCGCCGCCGCCGCCCGCGCGCAGGTCCGCGTCCAGGCCATGGACGAGGGGCTGAGTGCCTTCATCGCCGAGATGCCCACGCCCGCCGCGCACGCCTGCGCCGACGCCGTCGCCCGCTACGCCGACCTGCTGCGCGCCGGCGGCGACGACCGCCCGATCGGCGTGCTGCGCGCGCAGGTCACCCGGGACCTGATCCTGCGCCCCTGGGACACCACCCGCCCGCCGGTCACCGCGCACCTGACCATCCACGCCGCCCGGCCCGCCCTCGACCCCGCCGCCGAGCACCAGCCCGCCGCCGAGATCAACGGCGCGGTGGTCACCGCCGCCCAGTGCCGGGAACTGCTGGCCCAGCTGGACATGCTCGGCCTGCGCCCGGCACCCCGCGGCGGCAGCACCACCGTGGCCGTGCACGACCCGGCCGACGGCGCGCTGCTGGCGGTGGCCACCCGCGCCCAGCTGGCCCGCGCCGCCGGCGCTCCCCGCCGCCACCGACGCCGACGAGGTCCCGACAGAGAAGTCGACACGGCGACAAGCCCACGAAGCGACTCCGCGACACCTCGACCAGCCGACACGGCGACCGACGCCCCACCCGACGGTCCCGGGCTGCGGCCACCCCCACCGACGCCCCGCTACCGGCCCACCGCCGCCCAGCGCCGCTTCATCCGCGCCCGCGACCGCCGCTGCCGCTGGCCCGGCTGCCGCCGACCCCCGGCCCGCCACGACCTGGACCACGTCCGCCCGCACGCCGACGGCGGCCCCACCGCCTGCACCAACTTGTGTTGCCTGTGCCGCACCCACCACCGGATCAAGACCTTCGCCCGGCACTGGCACGTCGACCTGCTCCCCGACGGCCGGCTGCTCGTGCGCACCCCCACCGGCCTGACCCGGATCAGCACCCCACCCGGCTGCTCCCTCGACCCCGAACCCGACCCACCCTGGCTCGACGAGACCGCCCCACCCGACCCCCGAGCCGGCTGACCACGGGGCTGAACGGTGCGTCCGGCGCGGCGCAGGCCCCTTCCCTCCCCCGTCCCGCGCGAGGACGCTGGGTCGCGCGGCGATGCCGCAGGGGCACCGCCGTTCCCGCCGGGCCGCCGTCCCGGCGGAGTCGTTCCCGGAGAGGAGTGGTGGCATGTACGCCCGCTCGACCACCATCCAGGGCAACCCGCAGGCCATGGACGAGGGGATCGCCTACGTCCGCAACGAGGTGATGCCCCTGGTCCAGGGGATGGACGGCTGCATCGGCCTGTCGATGCTGGCCGATCGGGAGTCCGGCCGCGCCGTCGTGACGACCGCGTGGCGGGACGCCGACTCCATGCACGCCAGTGCCGAGGGCGTCCGCTCCTCGCGGGAGCGCGCCGGGCAGATCTTCGGCGGGCAGCCCGACGTCCACGAGTGGGAGATCGGGGTCCTGCACCGGGCGCACGAGGCACCCGAGGGCGCCTGGACGCGGGTCACCTGGGTCCGCTGCGAGCCCGACCAGATGGACCGCACCCTCGACGCCTACAAGATGGTCTTCCTGCCGCGGATGGAGGAGGAGTACCGGGGCTTCTGCAGCATGAGCGTCCTGGTCAGCCGCGCCGAGGGGATGGGCGTCTCCGCCGTGACCTTCGAGAGCCGCGAGGCGATGGAGGGCGCACGGGAGTACGCCCGCGCCATGCGGGACGACTTCGTGGCGCGCACGAACGCGGCCATCACCGACGTCCAGGAGTACGAACTGGTGCTGGCCCACCTGCGGGTCCCCGAGACCGCCTGACCCGGGCTCCGGACGGTGCCCGGCCACATCGGGGCGGGCAC
This sequence comes from Geodermatophilus sp. SYSU D00708, assembly GCF_054050115.1. NCBI lineage: Bacteria > Bacillati > Actinomycetota > Actinomycetes > Geodermatophilales > Geodermatophilaceae > Geodermatophilus > Geodermatophilus sp. SYSU D00708. Next base: position 21,287 of record NZ_JBJGYS010000023.1, read on the forward strand.
CGTCCGGAGCGCTTCCCGCCCCCGGAAGGAGCAGCGGCGTGTTCGCGCGTGCGACCACCATCCGCGGCAACCCGCAGGCCGTCGACAACGGGATCGCCTACCTGCGTGAGCAGGTGATGCCGGTCCTCGACCGGACCGACGGCTGCCTCGGCCTGTCGATGCTCGCCGACCGCGACACCGGCCGGTGCATCGCCACGACCGCGTGGGAGGCGGAGGCGGCGCTGCACGCCAGCGACGACGGCCTCCGGCCCCTGCGCATCCACCTCGCCGAGGTGCTCGGCGGCTCACTGGCCGTGCACCGGTGGCAGATCGCCGTCCTGCACCGGGAGCACCAGGCCCCCGACGGTGCCTGCACCCGGGTCACCTGGGCCCGCACCGACCCGACGAACCTGGACCGGGTCGTCGACGCCTACCGGCTGACCCTGCTCCCCCACCTCGAGGAGGTGGACGGGTTCTGCAGCGCGAGCCTCATGGTGGACCGGCAGGAGGGCCGCACCGCCGGCGCGGTCACCTACGTCGACCGGGAGACCGTCGAGCGCTCCCGCACCGACGCGACGACGGTCCGCGAGGAGTTCGCTGCGGCCGTGGGCAGCCAGATCGTCGACGTCGCGGAGTTCGAACTGGTCCTCGCCCACCTGCGGGTGCCCGAGACCGCCTGAGCGGGGACCGACGTCGTTGCCACCCCCCTCCCCGGCGAGGAGGCTCTGCAACGCGGCGATGCCGCAGGGGCACCGCCGCCTCCCGGGAGGAGAGTGGCATGTACGCCCGAACGACCACCGTGCGCGGCAACCCCGGGGCGATCGACGAGGCGACCGCCTACATGCGGGACGAGACGATGCCGCAGGTCCAGCAGATGGAGGGCTTCGTCGGCCTGTCCATGCTCGCCGACCGCGACTCCGGCCGGTGCATCGTGACGACCGCCTGGCAGACCGAGGAGGCGATGCGGGATTCGATGGACCGCGTCGGCCCGCTGCGGTCGCGTCTCGGCACGATCCTCGGCGGACAACCGGAGGTGCAGACCTGGGAGATCGCCGTCCTGCACCGCGATCACCAGGCGCCCGACGGCGCCTGCACCCGCGTGACCTGGAGCCGCACCGACCCGGCGAACGTGGAGCGGGTCGTCGACGCCTACAAGCTGAGCCTGCTGCCCCGGCTGGAGGACATGGACGGGTTCTGCAGCGCCAGCCTGATGATGGACCGGCGGGAGGGCCGCGGCGCCGGCGCGGTGACCTACGCCGACCGGGCGACCCTGGAGCGGTCCCGCACGAACGCGACGGCGGTGCGCGAGGAGTTCGCCGCCGCGATGGGCGCGCAGATCCTCGAGGTGGCCGAGTTCGAGCTGGTCCTGCACCACCTGCGGGTGCCCGAGACCGTCTGACGAAGGACCCCGTCCTCCTCGGGTACCGGGGCCCGAGGTCCGTAGCCACCCTCTCGCCCGGCGAGCAGGCTCGGGTGTGCGGCGATGCCGCAGGGGCGTCGCCGCGCACCGAGAGGAGTGGTGGCATGTACGCCCGAACGACCACCATCCGCGGCAACCCCGGGGCGATCGACGACGCGACCGCCTACCTGCGCGACGAGGTGATGCCCGCGGTCCAGGCGATGGACGGCTTCGTCGGGATCTCACTGCTCACCGACCGCGACACCGGCCGCTGCATCGTCACGACCGCCTGGCAGACCGAGGAGGCGATGCGCGCCACGATGGACCGGGTGGGCCCGCTGCGCGACCGGGCCGCTCAGATCCTCGGCGGGCAGCCCGAGGTGCGCGGCTGGGAGATCGCGGTCCTCCACCGGGTCCGGGAGGCACCGGCCGGCGCCCGGGTGCGGGTCACCTGGCCGCGCATCGAGCCGGCCCGGGTCGACGAACTCCTCGAGACCTACCGCATGGGGGTGCTGCCCCGGCTGGAGGACATGGAGGGCTTCTGCAGCGCCAGCATGCTGCTGGACCGCCGGGAGGGGCTGGGGGCCGGGGCGGTCACGTTCGCCGACCGTGCGGCCCTCGACCGCAGCCGGGACCCCGCCGCCGCCATCCGGGAGCGCACCGCCCGGGAGATGGGGATGGAGTTCCTCGACGTCGCGGAGTTCGAGTTGGCGCTGGCGCACCTGCGGGTGCCCGAGACCGTCTGAGAAGGCGGACCCCCTGCCCCCGCCGCTCGCAGGCTCGCGACGGGACCCGGCAGGGGCCGCCGTGGGGCGGGGACCGCCGGCCCCCGCCCCGCGGCTTCAGAGAACCCGGGTCAGCGCCGGCCAGAGGTCGTCGCCGCCGGCGAGCAGCCTCCTGCCGAGCACCTCGGCCCAGGTGCGCTCGCTGCCCGCCTCGTCCCGCCACGACCAGCACCGCCGGGTGAGGTGGTGCAGCCGGTGCTCCTGCGTGAACCCGATCGCGCCGTGCACCTGGTGGGCCAGCCGGGCCACGACCTCGACCGCGGCGCCGGCCCGCACCTTCGCCGCCGCGGCCGCGAGGACGACGTCCTCCCCGCGCGCCAGCCGCTGGACGGCGGCGTCCACCAGCGCGCCGACCGCGGTGACCTCGCCGGCCATCTCCGCGAGCTCCATCTGGATGGCCTGGAACCGCGCCAGCGGCCGGCCGAACTGCTGCCGCTCGCCCGCATAGCGCACCGTCGCCGCGAGGACCTCCTCCAGCGCCGCGGCCAGCTGCACCGACCGCGCCAGCGCGTACCGGGCCCGCACCTCGTCGGCGCGCGCCGGGCTGAGCAGCGCACCGGCGGCCGGCGCCTCGGCGAGCACGAGCGACCCGCGGGGCTCACCGGCCAGGTTGCGCGCCTCGCTGGTGTCCAGCCCGGCCACGTCGACCAGCGCGAGGACCGCGCCCTCGATCCCCCGCGGCGCGGCGGCGAGGACGGCCACGTGCCGCGCCACGCCGGACCACGCCACGTCGGTCGCGGTGCCGGTCAGCGCCCAGCGCCCCGGCCCGTCGCCGTCGTCCACCGGCTCGGCGAGCACCGCGCCCTCGGTGGCGACCGTCAGCGGCTCCTCGACCGGCGGCAGGTCGAGGTCGGCGGCGAGCAGCGTGGGCCCGGCGACCAGCAGCTGCTCGGCGACCGGCACCGCCGCGGCACCGGCGGCCAGCGTCCGGACGACGGCCACCGCGTCGGCGAGCTCGCCACCCGAGCCCCCGGCCTCCTCGGGGAGCCCCACGCCGGTCAGCCCGGTGGCGACCAGGTCGGCCCACAGCCCGGCGTCCCACGACTGCTCGGCGGTGAGCGTGAACGGCTCGTGCGCGGCGAGGATGTCCCGGACGGTCTCGACCACCAGGTCCTGGTCACTCATCGGAGTCCGAGCCCCCTCGCCACGATCCCCCGCAATATCTCGTTCGTCCCGCCGCGCAGCGTGTAGCCCGGCGCGTGCAGCTGCGCCTCGGCCAGTGCCCGCCCGAGCGGGTCCGGCGAGTCCAGCGACGCGGGCACGTCGACCACCCGCCGCACCTCGTCGATCACGTCGGCCTCGAACGTGGTCCCGACGTCCTTGACCAGTGCCGCGGGGATGTCGGGCAGCTCGCCGCGGTCCAGCGCCGCGGCGATGCGCATCGACAACTGGCGCAGCGCCAGCAGCCGCGCCGACAACCGGCCCAGCGCGGCCAGCTGCGCCGGGTCCCCGGAGTCGCGGGCGCGGCGGGCGAACTCGGCGACCAGCGGGTAGGTCGACAGGAACCGCTCCGGCCCGCTGCGCTCGAACGCCAGCTCCGCGGTGACCTGGTGCCAGCCCGCGCCCTCCTCGCCGAGCAGCATGTCCCCGGGGACGACGACGTCGTCGAACACCACCTCGTTGAAGTGGTGGCCGCCGTCGAGGATGCGGATCGGGTTGACCGTGATGCCGGGCAGCGACAGGTCGACCAGCAGCTGGGAGAGCCCCGCGTGCCGGTTCGCCGGGTCCGCGGGCGAGGTGCGCACCAGCACGATCCCGTAGTGGGAGGCGTGCGCGTTCGACGTCCACACCTTGGCGCCGGTGACCACCCAGTCCCCGTCGCCGTTGCGGGTCGCCCGGGTGCGGATGGAGGCGAGGTCGGAACCGGAGTCCGGCTCGCTCATGCCGATGACGAAGTAGCACTCCCCCGCGGCGATGCGCGGCAGGATCGCCTGCCGCTGCGCCTCGGTGCCGTAGCGCAGCAGGTTCGGCCCGGACTGCCGGTCGGCGATCCAGTGCGCGGCGACCGGCGCCCCGGCGGCGAGCAGCTCCTCGGTGACGGCGTAGCGCTCCATCGCCGTCCGTTCGTGCCCGCCGTAGCGCTTCGGCCAGGTCATCCCCAGCCACCCGCGCTCGCCCAGCTTGCGGGAGAACGCCGGGTCGACGCCGGACAGCCAGGTGTCGACGTGCGTGCTGAACGTGCCGGCGGCCAGCTCGGCGGCGAGGAACTCGCGCACCTCCGCCCGCACCCGCTCGGCGGCCTCGGACGGTGGCGCCGGCGCCAGGGTCAACGAGCTGGTCATCCGGTGCGACTCCCCACGTCGGTGTGGCCGTGCACCCCGGTTCTACAGGGAGCCGCCGGGACAGGGGCGCGCCGGGTCAGCGCTCGGGGTCGTCGTCCGCCTCGGTCCCGCGGGTGAGCTGTCGCAGCTCCGAGACGACGTCCCCGGCGACCGTCGCCAGGGAGGTCACCGCGCCGGACACCAGCCGCCGCACGCCCGAGCCGTCCAGGCCGAGCAGCGAGCCGAACCCGGCGGCGACGTCCACGCCGGGGAAGGTCGCCGCCGCCCCGCGCCCGTTCCCTTCGGCCAGCTCCGGTGACCAGCGCATCGCGTCGCCGGACATGGTGATGTCGCCGGTGGCGCCGTCGATCGACTCGATGACCGGGTTGGTGGTCCCAGGGTTGGGGGAACGCTCCATCGCCGCCTCCCGCGCCGCGCGTGGTGCTCTGCGCCGATGGTCGCGCGCACGGAGCCGCCGCGCTAGGGCGTGTCGACCCCGGGCGCCCGGGTGATCGCGAGCAGCGCCACGTCGTCGGCCCGGACGCCACCGGCCAGCTCCGCCAGCAGCCGGTCGCAGAACTCGTCGAGGTCGTCGGTCGCCACCCGCACCGAGGTGTCCCGCAGCGCGGCCAGGCCCACGTCGACGTCGGCGTCCCGGCTCTCCACCAGCCCGTCGGTGTAGAGCAGCAGCGTGGCCCCCGGTGCCAGCACCCCGGTCCACTCCCGCGTCGGTGCCGGGGACGGCGGGGCACCGAGCATCCGGGTGGGCTCGACGTCGAGCAGCGCGGCGTCCCCGCCCGCGACGACCAGCGGCGGCAGGTGCCCCGCGGAGGCCACCTGCAGCCGGCCGCTGCCGGGGTCGAGCGTGCCGAACATCGCCGTCGCCATCCGCTGCAGCCCCAGCATCGACCACGCGGACTGCAGCCGGTCGACGACCGCGCTGGGGGTCGCGCCGTCGGCCAGCAGCGCCCGGTGGACGCTGCGCAGCTGGCCCATGACCGCCGCCGCGGTGATGTCGTGGCCCACCACGTCCCCCACCGCCAGCGCCACCCGGTCGCCCGGCAGCGGGACGACGTCGTAGAAGTCGCCGCCGACGTCGGCCCCTCGGCTGGCCGCGAGGTAGCGGACCGCGACCCGCAGCCCGGGCACCGGCGGCGGGGCGGGCGGCAGCAGGTTGGCCTGCAGGGTGTGCGAGGTCCGCGCCTCGAGCTCGAAGCGCTGCCCCTTGTCGACGACCTGGGAGACCTGGAGTGCGAGCTGTTCGGCGACCTCGACGTCGGCCGGGGTGAGCGGTCCGCGCCCCCGGTCGGTGCCCAGCGTCAGCACGCCGAGCGGGCGGCCCTCCGCCGCGGTCAGCGGCACGCAGACCAGGTCGACCAGCTGCAGCGCCCGGGCGATCTCCAGGTGCCGCTCGTCGGTGGCGACCTCCGCCAGCCAGGCGTCGGTGATCTCGCGGACCCACACCGTGCGCCCCTGCTCCATCGCCTGCACGCTCGGGTGGGTGGGACTGCGCGCCGGCAGGTGCCGCTCCTGCAGCTCGTGGGCCAGCCGGCGCCGGCCCGGGTCGGCGTGCCGGGCCGCCGGGCGGCTCAGGCCGTGCTCGGTCACCAGGTCGATCACGCACAGGTCGGCCAGCCGCGGCACCGCCAGCTCGGCCAGCCGCTCGGCGGTCTCCGTCACGTCCCGGGCCGAGGCCATCAGCCGCGCGGCGTCGAGGAGGAACGCCGACCGCTCGGCCTGCCGCGCGGTCTCCTCGTGCAGCCACACCCGCTCCAGGGCCTGCCCGGCCTGCCGGCCGACGGTCGCCAGCAGGTCGAGGTCGGCCTGCGGCAGCGCGCCCCGCTGCCCCGGCTCGGTCAGGTCGACGAGCTCGCTGTCCCCGGCCGCGCCCAGCAGCAGCACCAGCGCCCCCAGGTGACGGCTGTCGGCGTTGACCGAGACGACGACCAGCGACTCCTGGCCGGCCTCCTCCATCGCGGCGGCCAGGCCGGGCCACACCGACCGCAGGCCGGCCCCCAGCGGCACCGTGTGGACCCCGCCCTCGCGGACCAGCTCGGCGCCCCCGACCGCGGCCGCCTCCATCTCCCGCAGCAGCTGCGGGGGGATGCCCTCGGCGGCGACCAGCTCGATGGGCGGGACGGACCGTCCCGGGCGCGCCGCGCCCCGCCGCTCGGTGGCCAGCCACAGCCCGGCGCCGCCGGCTCTGACGGCCGACCGGCTGCGGGAGACCACGACGCGCGCCACCTCCCGCGCCGAGGTGGCCGCCGCCAGCTCCGACACGGTCTGGTGCAGCGTCGCCGACCGCGCCTCGGACTCCGCCGCCGCGCGCTGGGCCGCCAGCAGCGCACGCTCGTACCGTCGCCGGGACGTCGCCTCGAACACCGTCGCCCGCACCAGCAGCGGCGCACCCGAGGCGTCGCGCACCTCGACGGCGTTGACCAGGCACGGCAGCAGCGAGCCGTCGGCGCGGGCGACGTCGAGCGCCACCTCCCGCACCGCGCCCTGCATGCGCAGCAGCGGCGCCATGTGTGTCTCGTAGAAGACCCGGCCGCCGATGCTGAGCAGCTCCTGGAACCGGGTGCCGAGCAGGTCCCCGGCGTCCCGGCCGGTCCACTCGCAGAACGTGCGGTTGACCTTGACCACGCGGCCGTCGGGCAGCGCCGAGAAGTAGCCGCACGGCGCGTTCTCGTACAGGTCGGCCGGGTCCTCCTCGAGCAACCGCTGGAGCACGGCCGGGTCGTCCGGCCGCCGACCGCCCACGGGCTGTTCCACGACAGGCCTCACCCGCCGAGGCCGGAGAGGAAGGCCCGGATGGCGGCGGTGGTCTCCTCGGGGGCGCTCAGGTGCGGGCAGTGCCCCGTCGCGGCCAGCTGGGTGAACACGCTGCCGGGGACCTGCCGGTGCACGAACCGGCCCACCGCCTCCGGCGCGATCGCGTCGGCGCTGCACTGCAGCACCAGCGTCGGCACGTCCACACCGGGCAGGTCGGCGCGGTTGTCGGAGAGGAACGTGACCCGGGCGAACCGGCGGGCGATGTCGGGATCGGTGCGGCAGAAGCTGTTGGCCAGCTCCTCGGTCAGCTCCGGCCGGTCGGGGTTGCCCATGACCACCGGGGCCATCGCGCGCGCCCAGCCGAGGTGGTTGCTGTCCAGCGCCTCGAGCAGGCCTACGACGTCGGCCCGGGAGAAGCCGCCGGTGTAGTCGCCGTCGTCGACGTACCGGGGGTTGGGACCGATCATCACGTGGGCGCCGAGCAGCCCCGGTGCCAGCCGGCCGGCGAGGACGCCGATCATGGCGCTCACCGAGTGCCCGACGAACACCACGTCCGCCAGGCCGAGCTCCCGGCACAGCTCGACGACGTCGGCGGCGTACCCCCGCAGCGAGCCGTACTTGACCGGGTCGTACGCGGAGAGGTCCGAGCGCCCGGCCCCGACGTGGTCGAAGAGGACGACGCGGTGGTCGGTCTCGAACTGCGGCGCGACGAACCGCCACATCTCCTGGTCGCACCCGAAGCCGTGCGCGAAGACCATCGGCCGCGCGCCGGCGGCCCCGGTCACGCGGACCCGGTTCCGCATGATCACGCCCACGGAACGACCGTATACGGACGGCGCCCCGGCTGTCCCCCGTCTCCTCGCGCCGTCCACGCGCCCAGGCGTGTCCGCCCCCGGTCGGCCGGCCGGCGGCCCCGTCCAGGGCGCCGCGACGGGCCCGCGACGGGCGGGGAGGGTCAGGTCCTCTCAGTAGCGGGAGGTGCCGCAGTCCGCGCAGCGCTTGCGCGGCGGCTTCGTCTCCCGGTGGCAGTTCGGGCAGGTCCAGGTCGTGCGGTCCGGACGCGGGCGGCTGCGGGAGCCGGAGGCGCGGCGGGCCGAGCGGTCAGCGGTGGGTGCGGTCATGGCTTCCTCCTGGGGTGTGCACGACCGACGGTAGGGAGTGGACATGACGTCGAGATGACCTCCGAGTTGCCGTCGCGGTCACCGACTGTGATCTGGTCCAGAGTCCTTGGTCCCGGCAGGCGCAGCGCCGCACGGCGCCCGGTCCGAGCCCGCGGGGGTTGGCCGACCGGTGCACCCGGCACCACGATGGGGCCGCCGTCCGCCCGCGCCCTGGAGGTCCCGTGACACTGACGTCGCCGTCCGCCCGCCCCGACACCGAGATCGGCCCGCCGCCCCCGTTCGACCCGGAGTGCGCGGTCGCGCTGGAGCAGTTCGCGGCGTTCACCTCGACCCCGCTCACCGCGGACCTCATCCCGGCGCTGCGGGAGAATCCGCTCACCCCGCGGCCGACCGACGACGAGCTCCGCCGGGGCGGCGCGTTCACCCTCGAGGAGCGGTCGGTACCCGGCCCGGAGGGTGCGCCGGAGGTCTCGCTGCTGATCTGCCGGCCCACCGCCGCCACCGGCCCGACCGCGGCGATCTACTTCACGCACGGCGGCGGGATGATCATCGGGGACAACCGCTCCGGCGTCCTCGGCGCGCTCGAGCACGCCGAGGAGCTCGGGATGGCCGTCGTCTCGGTCGACTACCGGCTGGCACCCGAGACGCCGCACCCCGGCCCGGTGGAGGACTGCTACGCCGGCCTGGTCTGGACCGCCGAACACGCCGCCGAGCTCGGCATCGACCCGGCGCGGATCGTCGTCGGCGGCGTCAGCGCCGGCGGTGGGCTGGCCGCGGCGCTGGCCCTGATGGCCCGCGACCGGGGTGGCCCGCCGCTGCTCGGGCAGCTGCTGCTGTGCCCCATGCTCGACGACCGCAACGACACCGTCTCGGCCCACCAGATGGCCGGTCGCGGCGTGTGGGACCGCACCGCCAACGACACCGGCTGGACGGCGCTGCTCGGCGACGCCCGCGGCGGCCCCGACGTCTCCCCCTACGCAGCGCCCGCACGGGCCGCCGACCTGTCCGGCCTCCCGCCGACGTTCCTCGACGTCGGCTCCGCGGAGACCTTCCGCGACGAGGACGTCGAGTACGCCACCCGCATCTGGCAGGCCGGCGGGATCGCCGAGCTGCACGTGTGGCCGGGCGGGTTCCACGGATTCGACGGGTTCGCCCCCGACGCGACCATCTCGAAGGAGGCGCGCGCAGCACGCACCCGCTGGCTGCGCCGGCTACTGGGCAGCTGACCGCGGCACGACGCACCCGAGGACCCGGGCCGGGCGCAGGGGTCCTCGGGTGCGTCGGCGGCGCGGATCGGGAATGTCGGGGCACCATGGGCGATTGCTCCTTCGCCGAGATCCCCGACAGAGAGACGCGCAGTGCCGACGACGCAGCCCGATGTCGTTCCCCATCCCGAGCTCGACACCGAACAGCAGTACGTGGCCGACCTCTACGGCCGCCTCGACGCCGCCCGCGACCTCGCCTCGCAGCGGCTGAGGCAGGCCATCTCCTGGCCGGCGGTCGACCCGCAGGCGTTGCAGGAACGCGACGCCACCGTGCGGTTCCAGACCGAGCGGGTCACCGCCCTCGACGCCGCCGAGGCCGGGTTGTGCGTCGGCCGGATCGACCGCACCGACGACGGCCCGCTCTACATCGGCCGGATCGGGCTGGCCGCCGACGACGCCGGCGGCGATCCCGCGCTGGTCGACTGGCGGGCACCCGCGGCCCGGCCCTTCTACACCGCCACCCCGGTGCACCCGCTCGGGGTGTCCCGCCGCCGGCACATCCGCACCCGCGGGCGCCGCGTCGTCCGGCTGGACGACGAGGTGCTCACCGACGGGGTCGCCGGCTCTGGGCTGACCGGCGAGGCGGCGCTCATGGCCGCGCTCGACACCGCGCGCACCGGCCGGATGACCGACATCGTCCGCACCATCCAGGCCGAGCAGGACCGCATCATCCGCGCCGACGACCGGGGTGTCCTGGTCGTCCAGGGCGGGCCGGGCACCGGCAAGACCGCCGTCGCCCTGCACCGCGCGGCCTACCTGCTCTACACCCACCGCGAGCGGCTGGCCCGGCGCGGCCTGCTGGTCGTCGGGCCCACGCCGACGTTCCTGCGCTACATCGCCGACGTGCTGCCCTCGCTCGGCGAGACCGGGGTGCTCCTGGCCGGGCTGGGCCAGCTGCGCCCGGGCCTGGACGCGCGCGGGACCGAGTCGCCGGAGACCGCGGCGGTCAAGGGCCGGCTGGAGATGGTCGAGGTCCTCGAGCGCGCCGTCGCCGCCCGGCAGGTGGTGCCGAACTCCCCCGTCGAGGTGGTCGTCGACGGTTTCGCGCTGCGGCTGCGCCCGATCGACGTGAAGCGTGCGCAGACCGGGGCGCGCAAGGCCGACCGGTTGCACAACCTGGCCCGGCCGGAGTTCGCCCGCCGCATCGTCGACACGCTCACCAAGCGCTACGCCGAGCGCATCGGCACCGACGTGCAGGGCGGGGGCAGCCTGCTCGACCGCGAGGACGTCGCCGCGCTGCGCCGCGAGGTCGCCGCCGAGCCCGCCGTCCGGCTGCTCGTCGACGACCTGTGGCCGGTGCTGACCCCCGAACGGCTGCTCACCGAGCTGTACGCCGACCCGGCCCGGATCGCCGCCGCCACGCCCGGCTGGGACGACGCGACCCGCGCGCTCCTGCACCGGCCGCGCAGCGCCGCCTGGACCCCGGCCGACGTCCCCCTCCTGGACGAGGCCGAGGAGCTGCTCGGCTTCGACGACAGCGCGCAGCGGGCCCGCGAGGAGCGCGACCGCCGCCGCCGGCTGGCGCAGGCGCAGGAGACCCTCGACGTGCTGCACGGCTCGCGCTCGATCGACCTCGAGGACGAGCACCTGGAGGCCGAGGTGCTCAGCGCCGGTGACCTGATCGGCGCCGAGGAGCTGGCCGAGCGGCAGCGCGCGGTCGACACCCGCACGACCGCCGAGCGGGCCGCCGCCGACCGCACCTGGACCTTCGGGCACGTCGTCGTCGACGAGGCGCAGGAGCTCTCGCCGATGGCCTGGCGGCTGCTGGTCCGCCGCTGCCCCACCCGCTCGATGACCGCCGTCGGCGACCTGGCCCAGACCGGCTCACTGGCCGGTGCCGCCGCCTGGGACGAGACGCTGCGCCCGCACGTCGGCGACGCCTGGCGGCTGGAGGAACTGACCGTCAACTACCGCACGCCGGCCGAGATCATGGCGGTGGCCGCCGACGTGCTCGCCGCCGCCGGCAACGGCGCCACCGCGCCCCGCTCGGTGCGGCCGGGTACCGCCGCGCCGTGGGCCGAGGTGACCGGCCAGGAGAAGCTGACCGGCCGGGTCGCCGAGCTCACCGCGCAGCTGGCGGAGCACGAGGGCACCACCGCGGTGATCGTCCCGGCGAGCCGGGTCGACGAGGTCACCGACGCGGTCGCGGAGCGGGTGGCGGGCGTCTCCAGCGGTCCGGACGCCGACTCCTCGACGGGCCCGGTGGTGATCACGCCGACCGAGGCCAAGGGGCTGGAGTTCGACAACGTGCTCGTCGTGGACCCCGCGGGCGTCCTCGACGAGGGGGTGCGCGGGCACAACGACCTCTACGTCGCCCTCACCCGGGCCACCCAGCGGCTCGCCGTCCTCTCCCCCGGCGCGCTGCCCGCCGAGCTCGCCCGCCTGGCGTAGTCCTCGGAGGGGCAGAAATGGCCATTTCTGCCCCTCCCGGGTCGGGTGGGCTCAGGGGTGGCCGGCGTGGCGGTGCCGGGTCAGCGCGTCGAGGCCCTCCTTGACGCCGCAGAGGGTCGCGGCCGCCACCAGCAGCAGCGCGCCGAGGCCGACGAGGGCCGGACCGGTCATGGAGGCCATGTCGATCTCGGCCCACACCACGCCGCCGACCAGCGCGAGCAGCCCCACGACACCCACCGCCGCAGCCCAGACCTTGCACATTCGCGCCTCCCCCAGCCCGACCGGCTCTGATCTGACCACGGGCCGCCGGCGGCCGGGAGTCGCCCCCGGCGTGGCCGCTTCGGAGCGCGACCACGCCGCTGCGGTCACGCCGAGCCCCGCACGCGCAGCACGACGCCCGACGCCGGCCGCGCCGGGATCCGCCGCAGCGAGATGGTGAGGTCCTGCTCGGGGACGTCGGCCCGCAGCCGGGCCAGCCGGACGGCGAGCGCCGCCAGCACGGCGACCACGACCTGCTCCCCGGGGCAGCGGTGGTTGGTGCGGGGGTCCCCCGCACCCTGCGGCACCAGCTCGAAGGCGCCGATCTCCCGGTCGAGGAAGCGCTCGGGCCGGAAGGCGTAGGGGTCGCCCCACAGGTCGGGGTCGTGGTCCTGCCCGTAGAGGTCCAGCAGCACCATCGCGTGGCGCGGGATCCGCTCGCCGTCCCACTCGACCTCGCGCGGCGCGCGCCCGCCGATGAACGGCGCGAAGGGGTAGAACCGGCGGACCTCGTGCGCCCACGCCTCGGCGAACGCCGGGTGGTCCGACGCCAGCCGCTCGCGGTACTGCGGCCACCGGACGAGCGCGTGCCCGGAGAACGCGAGGAACCAGCTGATCGCCACGGTGGGCCGGACGACGTTGAGCAGCTCGACGGCGGCCAGGTGCGGGTCCAGCTGCTCGCCGTCGGCGTCCCGGTGCCGCGCGACGACGTCGACCACCGACCCCGCGGGCACCGTCGTCCCGCCGCCGCGCACCTCCTCGACGAGCCGGGACAGCCGGGCCTCCTGCCGCCCGCGGGAGCGCCGGGCCCGCCAGTGGCGGGGACCGCCGGTGGCGAAGCCGTCGACCATCGCGGTGAGGTCCCGCGCCACCCCGGGCACCTCGTCGTCGGCCAGCGGGATGCCCGCCCAGTCGTGGACGGCGCGGGTGAGCACGACCCGCGCCTCGTCGAAGAGCACGATCTCCTCCCGCGCGGCCCAGCCGGGCACGGCGGCGTCCCACGCGGCGGTGACCCGCTCCACCAGCGGCGCGGTGCGCTGCGGGTCCATCAGCAGGGCCACGAACATCGCCTTGCGCACCCGGTGCTCGTGCCCGTCGAGGGTGTGCACGGCGCCCTTGCCGAAGAGGGTGCCCTGCACCGGTTCCGGGATGGCGTGCGCGCGCCGGACGTGGTCCTCGTCGTAGAGGAAGCGGGCCGCGTCGGGGCCCTCGATGCCGAACGCCGGCAGGCCTCCGAGCCGGGTGGCGACGGTGCGCCGGCCCAGCGTCCGCCGCTTGTCGGGCAGCCAGGCGTATCCCTGGGTCAGCAGCTGGACGCTGTTGTCGAGGCGGGGGCGGCGCATGGCAGCACCCGTGCCCAGCCGCGACGGTGGGTAACCAGGCGGTCCGCCCCGTCCAGAGGCTCGCCGCGAGCCTGCGCGCGGTGGGGAGGACGGGGTCCTTCCTCAGCCGGGCCGCTGCTCCTGGACCCGGTCGTCCTGGCGGTGGGTGGCCTCGTCGGGCGGCGGGCGGTCGTCGCCGGCCCGGGAGCCCAGCCGGCGCAGCAGGGCGGCGACCTCCGCGGCGGCCGTGCTGCGGAACCCCGCCGGCAGCACCTGCTCGACGCGGCCCAGCGCCTCGGCCAGTGCCCGCTCCTCCTCGTCGAGCATCCCGCGGTAGGCGGGGTCGAGCAGGTAGCCGGTGGGCGGGGTGGACAGGCAGCCGATCAGGTCGAGCACGACCTCCAGCAGGCGGGCCGCCTCGGCCGGCCGGGTGTCGGCCGGCGCCATCGCGACGGTCTCCACGTCCTGCTCCCACAGCCGCGCCCGCGCCCGGTCCTCGCGGAGGGTGAGGACGGTGCCGTTGCGCCGGCGGGGGGCCGCGCCGGGCGCCTGGATCGCACTGCGCACCTGGTGGGCGATGCGGATCAGGTCGTCGTCCTGCATCGAGGTCCCGACGAACAGCACGTGCCGGGTGAGCAGCATCGAGTGCAGCACGCCGGCCAGCGCGGCCCGCGTGTCGCCGAACTGCAGGTACTCCTCGCGGGTCAGGACGACGCTCTCCGGATGGGCGGCGTCGCCGTGCAGCTTGAGCAGCCACGGCCGGCCGGGCTCGGGGTCGTCGAAGGGCAGCACCGCCACCGACCGTCCGATGTCACGGGCCGCGGTCTCGACCAGCGGGTCGTAGTTGGTGGTGACGAACTCCTGCACGGGCAGGTCGGCGAGCAGCGCGTGGGCGAGCGCGTAGTGGCCGGGACCGAAGCGCTCCTTGACGAAGCACTCCAGTTGCCCGCGGCCCAGCTCGCGGGCCAGCAGCGCGGCGGCGTCCTGGGCGGGCAGCCGGGCCAGACCAGCGCGCAGCCCGGCGCCCAGCCCGGACCGCTCGGCCAGCTCGTCGAGCAGCTGCTCCCAGGTCGGCAGGCCCGCCGCGGCGCTCACCCCGGCGCCCACGAACGCGGCCAGCTGCCCGCGCCGGGCCCGCTCGCCCAGCTGCCCGGCCAGGTCGCGCAGGTGCTCGGGGAGGTCCCAGCCGCCGTCCTCGCCGCGGCGCACCCGCTGCGCGGCGGCCAGGTCGCTGGGCCCGCGCAGCACCAGCGCGACGTCGAAGCCGTGCTCGGTGGCCGCCTCGCGCAGCACCGGCAGCAGCCGCTGCAGGAGCTCGCCGCGGCGGCCGGCGGCTCCACCCCAGCCGGTGCCCAGCGCCGGCAGCGCCACCAGCCGGCGGGCGCGCCCGTGCACCGGCTCGGCCACCTCCCGCCGGGCGACGGCGGCCAGCGCCGCACGGGCGCCGTCGAGCAGCCACGGCAGGGCGTCGTCCCCCTCGTCCCCGTCGCCGGCGACGGTGTCGACCAGCCAGAGGCGGGGGTGACGGTCGTCGCAGGGGACCTCCAGCACCCGCTCGTCGCCGTGCCACCGCAGGTCCAGGCAGACCCCCTCGCCGTCCTCGTCGGCGACCAGCTGGGCGGGCAGCAGCTCCCGCCACCCCGCGGTGACCCGCAGCGCCCGGTCGGTCGGCACGAGGACGTCGTCGCACACCAGGTGGCGCAGATCGGCGCCGACCACGAAGACGTGTCCGGTCACGCAACGGGGGTTCCCGGCGCCGTCCCCCCGTAACCGGAACGGTGCCGACCGTCGGGGTCAGCCGAGGGAGCCGCAGCCCCCCGCGCCGCAGGCGCACCCCGCGCAGCCGGCGGGCCGGGCCGGTGCCGGCGGCCGCTGGGCCACCGTGCGCAGGTTGGCGGCGCCGACGAGCAGGAACACCCCGAGCAGGCCGACGGCGAGGGCGGCGACGACGGTGGCGCCGTCCGCGGCCCGGCCCCAGCCGGCGACGACGCCGGTCACGACGAGCAGGCCGGTCACCAGCGCCCACCAGACCAGGGCGGCCGAGCCGCTGCGGCGCGCCGCGCCGCCCCGGCGCAGGAGCACCAGCGCGCCGGCCAGCAACCCGGCCGGGACGCCGGCCAGCAGCACCCAGCCGGAGGCGGACGCCGAGAGCAGCGCCACGACCAGTGCGGCCGGCCCGGCGGCAATGGCGACGGAGGCCGGGCCCCGCGACCGGCGCCCGGCGAGGAGCACCCCACCGCGGACGGCGGCCAGCGCGCCCGCCACACCGAGCAGCAGCCGCGCACCGGCGGCGTCCCAGAACACGGCCACGACGGCCACGACGAGCAGGGCTCCCCCGCCGGCGAGCCACCGCGGCCAGGACCGGCGGGCCTCCTCCGGGGTCGTCCGCTCCGCCGTCAACACCGCTGCGCCGTTCGCCACGGCAGCCAGTGTCCCTCACCGAGGCCCTCCGGCCGCGGCCCGCTCCCGAGCGTCCCGGGCGACCGAGCGCGAGCCGTGTCACGCTGCCCTGCGCAGGAACGCCGATGACGGGGACGGGATGACGACGGAGACCGAGCAGGCGGACGGGGACGCCGTCCCGGTGGTGCAGCGGGCGGCGCGCAGCACCGCCCTGCGGCACGTGGCCCGGCTCGGGCTGGTCGGGTACGCGCTGGTGCACCTCCTCGTCGCATGGCTGGCCCTGCAGCTGGCCTGGCACGCCGGGCGGTCCCGCGGCGCCGGCGACCCCGTCGACCAGAGCGGGGCGATGGCGCTGCTCGCGGAGTCACCGGTCGGCCGGGGACTGCTGTGGGCCCTCACGGTCGGCCTGGCCGGCCTGTGCGCGTGGCAGGCGGTGGAGGTGCTGCGGCACCGCACCACGCCGCCCGACCCGGGGCCGGAGCGTCGTGCCGCCCTGGTGCAGCTCGGCAAGACCCTCGGCACCGCGGTGGTCTACGGCTTCCTCGCCGTCTCGGCCGCCCGCACGGCCCTCGGCGACGGGCAGCGGCCGGAGGAGGGTGCGCGGGCGGTGCGCGGCGTCCTGTCCTGGCCCGGCGGCCAGGCGCTGGTCGTCGCCGCCGGCCTGGTCGTCATCGGGATCGGCGCCTACCAGGTCCGCAAGGGGCTGCGCTCGGACTTCCTCGGCGAGATCGACCTCAGCACCGTCTCCCCCGCCCTGTGCACGCTCACGCACCGGTTCAGCCAGGTCGGCTTCGTCCTGAAGGGCGTGGCCTTCGTGCTGGTCGGCGCGGTGGTCGCGTGGGCGGCGGCCACCTTCGACCCCGCCGCGGCGACCGGTCTGGACGGCGCGCTGCGGACCGTCGCCGCCGAGCCGTACGGGGCCTGGGTGCTCACCGTCCTCGCGGCGGGGCTGGCCTCGTTCGCGGTGTACTGCCTGGCCCGCGCCCGGCACCCCCTCGGCTGACTCGGGGCCGTGGTGCCGGTCGCCGGCCACCTGCTCGCACAGCCGCGCCGCCGGACGCGTCGCCGTCCCGACCGGCGGCGCGGCCGCTCCTGTGCCACGCTGGGCTTTCCCACCACGTGGGACGACGGGAGGAGTCGGGATGAGCAGCGGGCGCGGGTCCGTCGGGTCGGCCGCGGGCGCCGCGGGCCGGGTCGGCAACAGCGACGCACTGGAGCACCTGGCCCGGGTCGGGCTGATCGCCTACGGCGTCGTCCACGTGCTGCTCGCGTGGCTGGCGCTGCAACTGGCCTGGGGCGGCGGCGGGCAGGAGGCCTCCCAGTCCGGTGCCATGGCCACCCTCTCCGAGTCGCCGGTCGGGAAGCCGCTGCTGTGGGTGATCGCCCTCGGCATGATCGCGCTGGCCGCCTGGCAGGCGGCGGAGATCCTGCGCTGGCGCAGCGGGCTCTCGGCGTCCGGCGACGCGCGGAAGAAGGCGGTCAAGAAGATCGTCAAGTCGGCGTCGAAGGTCGTCGTCTACCTCGCGCTGGCGGTGCTCGCGCTGCGCTTCGCCACCGGCGGCGGGCAGTCCAGTGCCGGGCAGCAACAGCAGCAGACCGCCGGCGTCTTCGGGTGGCCCGGCGGCCGCTGGCTGGTCGGCATCGTCGGCCTCGTGGTGGTCGGCGTCGGCGTCTACCACGTCTACAAGGGCCTCTCGAAGCGCTTCCTCAAGCAGATCGACCTCACGCAGGCACCGCCGAAGACGAAGGCCCTGGTCGAGAAGCTGGGGATGGTGGGCTTCCCGGCGAAGGGGGTCGCGCTGGGCCTGGTCGGCGCGCTGCTGGTCTACGCCGCGGTCACCTTCGACCCGTCCAAGGCCGGCGGTCTCGACGGCGCCCTGCGGACCATCCTCGACGCGCCCTTCGGCCAGTGGCTGCTCACGCTGGTCGCGCTCGGCATCGCCGCGTTCGGCGCGTTTTGCTTCGTCCGCGCCCGCTACCCCGAGCGCACCTGAGAGGCGACCCCGTCGTCCCCACCGCTGGCCGGGGTGGGGACGACGGGGTCGTTGCTCACACGCGCTCGAACAGTGCGGCGAGGCCCTGCCCGCCGCCGATGCACATGGTCTCCAGGCCGTACCGGGCGCCCCGGCGGGCCATCTCGCGGGTGAGCGTGGCCAGGATGCGGCCGCCGGTGGCGCCCACCGGGTGGCCCAGCGAGATGCCCGAGCCGTTGACGTTCATCCGGTCGAAGTCGCTGGGCGTGAAGCCCCACTCGCGGGTCACCGCGAGCACCTGGGACGCGAAGGCCTCGTTGAGCTCGATCAGGTCGACGTCCTTGAGCGCGACCCCGGCCAGGTCCAGGGCCTTGGCCGTCGCCGGCACCGGGCCGATGCCCATCGTCTTCGGCGGGACGCCGCCCACGCCCCACGACACCAGCCGGGCCAGCGGCCGCAGCCCCAGCTCGGCGGCCTTCTCCGGGGAGGTGACCACGCAGACCGCGGCGCCGTCGTTCTGGCCGCTGGCGTTGCCGGCGGTGACCGTGGCCTCGGGGTCGTCCTTGCCCAGGATCGGCCGGAGCTTGGCCAGGGTCTCCACGCTCGAGTCGGGACGGATGTGCTCGTCGCGGTCGACGACGGTCTCGCTCTTCCGGCTCTTGACGGTCACCGGGACGATCTCGTCGGCGAACCGCCCCTCCTCCGTCGCGGCCGCGGCGCGCTGGTGGCTGCGGACGGCGTACTCGTCCTGCTCCTCGCGCGAGATCTTGTACTCCCGGCGCACGTTCTCCGCCGTCTCGAGCATGCCGCCGGGCACCGGGTGGTTCTGGCCGCCGGCGGTGACCCGGCCGCGGGCCAGCCCGTCCTGGAGCATCACGCCGGGCCCGGCCTTGACGCCCCAGCGCATGGCGGTCGTGTAGAAGGGCGCGTTGCTCATCGACTCCGCGCCGCCGGCGAGGACGACGTCGGAGGCGCCCGACTGGACCTGCATCGCGGCGTAGACCACCGCCTGCAGGCCCGAGCCGCAGCGCCGGTCGATCTGCAGACCGCTCGCGGTGACCGGCAGGCCGGCGTCCAGGGCGGCCACCCGGCCGAGCGCGGGGGCGTCCATCGTCGGGTAGCAGTGGCCGAGCAGGACGTCGTCCACCGACTCCGGCGGCAGCCCGGTGCGCTCCATCACCGCGCGGATGACCGTCGCGGCCAGGTCCTGCACGGGTACGTCGCGGAGTGAGCCGCCGAAGCCGCCCACAGGGGTCCGCAGGGGCTCGCAGATGACCGCATCACGCACGGGGGTCCTCCTCGTCAGTCCACGTCAGCGCACACGAGTGTGCGCCAGCCGGGCCGCCGTGACCGCAGCGGCCTCCCGCTGACCGGAAGCCCGGCCCAGGTCAGGACGGGGAGGACGGCGTCGAGGGACTCAGGCGGCGCTGCCGGCTCCGGGCTCGACCTGCTCCACGGCCAGCAGCTCCCACAGGCCGGTGATCTGGAGGGGGCGCGTGACGGCCCGGTTGGAGGCCAGGACGCGCAGCCGGACGCCGTCCTCCTCGGCGCGGCGGTGCGCGGCGGCGAGCACGCACAGTCCGGCGGAGTCGAGGAAGGTCACCGCGTCGAGGTCGATGGTGATCTCCCGCGCGCCCGCGGCGAAGGCCTCGTCGACGGTGGTGCGCAGGGACGGCGCGGACGAGGAGTCGACCTCGCCGCTGACGGTGAGACGGACCGAGGTGTCGGTGGCGGCCACGCCGACGGAGATCAGCTCATCGCCGGGTGGGATCTGGGTAGCGGTCACGGTTGCGCCTCTCGAGGAGAGCGAACCCGTCCGAGGCCCTCGGCAGCGGGGCCGAGGTGCGGCGAGGAGTCCGGCACTGGGTGCGACGGCTGACTGTTGAACCGCTACCCCCGACGGTAGGGACCCGACGGCCCGGAAGCAAGGGCCCCCGGCCGCGACGACCACGGTGTGCCCGGGACCGGGCACGCTCCGCGACGCAGGGATACTGGGAGACGTGTCCAAGCGGCTGGTGGTGTGGGGCGGGATCTGGCTGGCCGTGACAGTCGTGGCCTTCCTGACGCTGGACCCGATCCTCGCCGCCTTCGTCGCGATCCTGGGCCTGTCGCTGTGGGGGGTGGCCCTGCTCGCCTCCGACTGGGAGCGGCACCCCTCCTTCGAGCAGCGGGAGCTCGTCCGGTCCCGTCGTCGCGCCGAGCACCGGGAGAAGGGCAAGGAGGCGCGGGCCCGCGACCGCGCCCGCTGGGAGGCCCACCAACAGCGCAAGGCCCGCCGCTCGCAGAGCTGAGCCCGGGAAGGCCCCAGGCGGGCCCCGGGCGAAAACCGGTCGACGCCGCGGAACGGCGTCCCTACCGTCGTCGGCATGCGGTCCTGAGTGCGCCTGAGCGTCCCCCTGCCGCGGGTCGAGCCGCTGCTCCCCGCCGTCCGCGCCCCGTCCCGACCGGGGCGCCGCCCGTCCCCTCTCCCGGCTGCGCCCAGCCCTGCCCTCCTCCGGAGGCCCCCGTGTCACGACCCTCCCGCCCGCTGGACGGCACGCCCGCCGCCGCCCGCGCCGCCCTGCCCGATCCGGAGGCGGCCGCCTTCGACCGCCTCACGCACGCCGTCCTCGCCAAGCCGGGCGCCGCACTCGGCGCGGTGCTGCGTGCCCAGCTGCCCGGCACCGAGGGCGTCCGCTGGCTGCACTCGGTGGGCCTGCCGCCCACCGCCCGGGCGGCCGACCTCACCGCCGAGCAGTGGCTGTCGCTGTACCGCTGCTGGAGCAGCACCGGGGCCGTCCCGGTGGCGGGCGTCCCCGGCGGCCGCGCCGGCCGGCCGTCGGCGCACGGCCACGCTCCCGGCGCGCACGCGATCCCGCGCTGGGGCGCCTGAGAGACCCGCTACCGAGGGAGGCGCGGTCGGCTGTCAGTTGCCGACCGCGTCCTCGGCGGCGAGGTCCGCCGCCCGGTCGGGGTGGGCGAACGCCTCGGCCAGCGCCTGGCGCAGCGACCAGGCGCCCGCCCGCCAGGCCAGCGCCCGGCCGAGCGCCGCGGGCGTGCCGTCGACGTGGTCGGCGTCCTCGCCCGGCCACCAGGGCACCGTCCGGCCTCCGGCCCGCAGCGGCTCGTGGACGGCGACCTCCCCGGCCAGCTCGGCTGCCCCGAGCCGGGCCGCGGCCAGGCGCGCCCCCGGGACGTCGGCCCACCGCAGCCGCCGCGCGGGGCGGCTGTCCACCCGCGCCCGCACCACCTCCGAGGCCAGCGGCAGGTCCAGCAGGTCGGCCACCGGGCCCGGCGCTCCCCCGGCCGGGACGAGTGCGCGGTCGACCAGTGGCTGCAACCAGGGTGCGTCCAGGACGACGGCCTCCTCGGCGGGCACCACGCGGTCGGTCGCCACGCGCACCCGGTCCGGCGGTTCGACGTCCACCCCGTCCAGCGCCCGGGCCAGCCGCGCGTGGACCGTGCGCAGCGTCGCCGGCGGCACCGTGCGCCGCGGGTCGCCGAGCCGGTCGAGGAGGTCGAGTGCGCTGTCGACGTCGGCCAGCACGTCGGCCACGGTCGCCGGCGGGCGCAGCAGGTCGAGCAGGACCGGGTCGGCCCGCGCCGGTTCGTACAGTCCCTGCAACTCCGCGCCGTCGGGGTGCCGCAGCCGGTCCGGACGGCGGCCGTCGAGCACCGGGTGGCTGCCCAGCCACCAGCGCAGGTAGCCCGGCACCGCCACCCCGTCGAGCAGCACGTCCGCCCACGCCGCGGCGGGCAGCCCGGCCAGCAGCCGCAGCGCGCCGGGCCAGTCGACGACCAGCTCGAGGTCGCGGACGGCGGTCACCGCGGGCCATCGCGGGGGCGGTGCGCCGGGCGGCAGCCGGTCGAGCACCGCGTCGGCCCAGTCCGCGGCGCCGTCGACGTCGAGGTCGTCGGGGTCCTCCGCCGTGGTGAGCGCGAACCCGTCCAGCACACCGACCGCCCGCAGCACGGCGGGGTCGGCGTCCACCGCGGGGTCGAGCAGGCCCAGCGCCCCCGGCTCGAGCACGGCGGCGAACGGCGAGCCGGACAGCACCAGCTCACCGGCCGGCGCCCACCCGCCGTCGGCGTCGGGCAGGGCCAGCTCGGCCAGCCACGGCAGCTCGCCGGGCGCGGTGCCGGCCGCGGCGACGAGGGCGAGCACCGCCGCGGCCAGCGCCTCGGGCCCGGCGCCGTCGTCCCAGCCGTCCTCCACCGCGTCCACCGAGCGCTCGACCGCCGCGCGCACCTCGGGGTCGGCCAGCACGCCCGCCGCCGTCGCGGGCCGGGCGCCCAATCGCTCCAGCAGCCGCCGGGCCGCGGGCGGGGCGACGGCCGCGGGCTCGGCCACCCGGAGGCCCAGCGGGCCGAGCCGCTGCACCGGCAGGCCGGCGTCGGGCAGCAGCACCCCGGCCGGGCCGTGCGCGGTGCGGCCGTCGGCCAGCGGCACCGGCAGCGCGGCCATCTCCTCGCGGTCGGCGCCGTCCAGGGCGGCGTACAGCCGGGCCCACCACGACGCCGGGCGGTCGACCCCGCGCACCGCCTCCACCGCCTCGGCCGTGCCCACCCGCCGTACGCCCAGCGCGGCGAGGGCGGGGACGTCGCTCCGCCGGGACCAGTCCGCCGGCAGCAGCCCGGGCACCACGCCGGCGAGCGCCGCGACCCGCTCGTCGGTCGCCTCGGCCAGCACCGCGGCGCGACCGGGCGGCTGCCGCTCACGCTCCGCCCCGGCGACCGGCAGCCAGGCGGTGGCGCGCAGCCGGTCGAGGGCGGCGGTGCCCAGCGCGGCGTCGAGCTCCGCGCCGGCCAGCCCGATGCGGGGCACCAGCGCGAGCACCGCCGCGTCCGGCGGCAGGCCCGCGAGCAGGTCCGCGTAGGCGTCGGCGGCGACGTCGACCAGCGCGTCGGTGACCGGGCCGGGCAGCACGTGCCGGCGGTCGGGGCCCAGCGGGAAGGGCGCGACCAGCCGGGCGGGCAGGGTGAGCGGCTCGTCGCCGGGGGTCGGCGCGTGCACCCGCTGCGGCAGCGGCAGCGGCACCGGGCGCCCGTCGCCGTCCAGCGGCACCGCCCAGGTCACCGCGTAGCCGCGCCGTCCGCGCTCCTCCACCGGCCGGTCGGCGACCAGCTCGGCCGGCAGCTCGCCGGTGCGCCGCGCCAGCCGCCAGGTCGTCGTCCGGGCGCCGTCGGTGAGGTCGGCCTCGGAGTCGCGGTGCCGGACGGCGAGGGACCGGACCGCGCCGTCGAGGACGACGTCGACCGCCGCGAGTCCGGGCAGCGCCAGCAGCAGCTCGGCCTCGAGCTCCTCGAGCGCGGCGCGGACGGCGGCCCGCGTCCCGGCGCGCAGCGGCAGCACCACCTCGGTGGCGAACCCCTCGGGCGGGCCGCCGTCGGCCGGCCAGGGCAGCCGCAGCACCGGCACCCCGCCCTCGCGGCGGGTCAGCTCCTCGGCCAGCGCGGGGACGGCGGCGACCTCGGCGCGGGTGCGCGCGGCGCTGAACGACACCCCGCCGGAGGTGGACAGCAGCGCCGGCTCGTCGCTGACGGCCAGCACCGCGGCGAAGCCGACCCCGAACCTGCCGATCGTCTGCACCGGCGGCCCGCCCTCGACCACGGAGCGGCCGACGGTGTCGCCCTCGTCGCGCTTGGCCGAGGCGCGCAGCGTGGCCAGCGCCGAGACGCCGGCCGCGTCCAGCGGCGCCCCGGTGTTGGCCGCGCGCAGCACGTCTCCCCCGTCGCCGTCGAGCTCCAGCCGCAGCCGCCCGGGCACCCCCGCCCGCAGCGCGGCGTCGGCGGCGTTCTGGGCCAGCTCGACCAGCAGCCGGTCGCGGTAGCCGCCGCGGACGAGGTCCTCCTCCGCGTTGGCGTCCTCGCGGAAGCGGGCCGGGGAGTCGGCCCAGGCGGCGAGCACCCGCCGCCGCAGCTCCGCGGTCTCGAAGGGGTCGGACACGCCGGTCAGCATGGCAGCGGGGCATGGCTGCGGCCTGCCCGTGGGTACACCGTGCCCGTGAGCGAGATCGACGTCTCCCGGTACCGGTTGCAGGCCCTCCCCGGGGACGACTCCGACGAGGACTGGGACGACGACGGCGAGCTCTTCGGCCCCGACGGGCAGCGGGTGGAGACCTGGCGCGAGGACTACCCGTACGACGAGAAGCTCCCGCGGCGGGAGTACGAGCGGGAGAAGCGCCGCCTGCAGATCCAGCTGCTGCGGCTGCAGGGCTGGGTCAAGGACACCGGGCAGAAGCTCGTCGTCCTCTTCGAGGGCCGGGACGCCGCCGGCAAGGGCGGCACCATCAAGCGGTTCACCGAGCACCTCAACCCGCGCGGGGCGTCGGTGGTCGCGCTGGACAAGCCGTCGGAGCGCGAGCAGACCCAGTGGTACTTCCAGCGCTACGTGCAGTACCTGCCGGCGGCCGGCGAGATCGTGCTGTTCGACCGCTCCTGGTACAACCGCGCCGGCGTCGAGCGGGTGATGGGCTACGCCGACCAGGAGCAGTACGAGCAGTTCATGCGGCAGTGCCCGGAGTTCGAGCGGATGCTCGTCGACAGCGGCGTCCACCTGGTCAAGTTCTGGTTCTCGGTGTCCCGGCGCGAGCAGCGCACCCGGTTCATCGTCCGCGCCATCGACCCGGTGCGGCAGTGGAAGCTCTCCCCCACCGACCTCGCCTCGCTGGACAAGTGGGACGACTACACCTCGGCCAAGGAGGCGATGTTCGCCGCGACCGACACCGACGTCGCGCCCTGGACGGTCATCAGGAGCAACGACAAGAAGCGGGCCCGGCTGGAGGCCATGCGCCACGTGCTGTCCCTGCTGCCCTACACGGACAAGGACGAGGCAGCGGTCGGCACGCCCGACCCCAACATCGTCGTGGCGGCGGCCGACGTCCTGGAGTCCGACCGCGAGGCGCTGCAGCGCGAGGACCTCGTACCGGCGAGCTGAGGCCGCTCCGGGAGGATCCTGCCCGGTCACGGGCACCCCGCCCGCCGGAGAGGGAGGAACCCCGCGCATGCCCAGCTCGCCCGGGTCCGGTCGGGACGGCGGGACCACCGCCGTGGTCACGGGAGGCGCGCGCGGCATCGGCCGGGCGCTGGCCGAGCGGCTGTCCGCCGACGGCCACCGGGTCACCGTCCTCGACGTCCTGGCGCCCGAGGACGGCGCGACGAGCGACTTCCTCGCCTGCGACGTCAGCGAGCCCGACCAGCTGGAGACGGCCATGGCCACGGTCGCCGGGCGCACCGGCGGCATCGACGTCCTGGTCAACAACGCGGGGCTGATCTCGCCCCGCCGGCCCTACCTGGAGTCCGGCAAGGACGAGTTGCTGCGCTACCTCACGGTCAACGCCGTCGGCTGCGCGCTGGCCACCCAGGCGGCACACCCGTGGCTGGTGGCCAGCGACCGCGGCTGCGTGGTGAACGTGGCCTCGCGGACCTTCTTCACCGGCAGCCCCGGCCAGCTGGCGTACGTGGCGAGCAAGGGCGCGGTCATCGGGATGACCCGGGTGCTCGCCCGTGAGCTCGGGCCGCACGAGGTGACGGTCAACGCGGTGATGCCCGGGCAGGTCGCCACCCCCGGCACCGAGCAGTACAACACCGAGGAGGACTTCGACCGCACGATGGCGCAGCAGGCCATCCGCCGCCGGGTCCGGCCCGAGGACCTCGCCGGCCTGGTCTCGTACCTCTGCGGCCCGGACGCCCGCATGGTCACCGGCCAGACCCTCATCTGCGACGGCGGCGGCCACCTGCACTGACCCCCGACTGTTCGACGCTGCGGAACTTCTCCCGACGTGGCGTCCGTGATGCGGAACTCCAGCTACCGTCGAGACCAGTCGGGTGGCGTCGGTCACGGATGTCGCCACCCCGTCCGAGAGGAGACCCCGTGTCCGCCCGGTTCCGTCCCGCCGCCGCCGCGCTCAGCGCAGCGGCGCTGCTCCTCGCCGGATGTGGAGGGGACTCCGAGTCCGCCTCCGCACCCGCCGGCGAGGGCGGCCTCACCACGATCACCGTCGCCGACACCGCCGGCGCCCCGCTGAACTTCCTCACCTACGGCCAGCAGCAGGGCTTCTTCGAGGACGCCGGCCTGGACCTGGAGGTCTCCGCCTCCGCCGGCGGGGCGACCGTGATCCCGCAGCTGCTCGGCGGCGACCTCGACGTCGCCGGCTCCAACATCGTCTCGGTCCTCGTGGCCGCCGAGCAGGGACTGCCGGTGCGCATGGTCGCCGGCGGCACCAGCACGTCGGAGGACCCGGAGCAGGACTTCTCCGCCCTCATGGTGGCCCCCGACAGCACGGTCACCGACATCTCCCAGCTGGAGGGTCAGCGGATCGCGGTCAACACGCTGCGCAACATCAACGACGTCGTCGTCGGCGCGATGCTGGAGAACGCCGGGCTGGCCCCCGACAGCGTCGAGTTCGTCGAGCTGCCCTTCCCCGACATGGCGCCGGCCGTGCTCGGTGGCGACGTCGCCGCCGCCGTGGTCATCGAGCCGTTCGTCACCTCGGCCGAGCAGCAGGGCCTCAAGATCGTGGGGCACCCGTACTCCGAGCTGCGGCCGGGGCTGCAGATCGGCACCTACGTGATGAGCGCCCAGGCGGTGCAGGAGAACCCCGAGGTGGCCGAGGCCTTCCTCCAGGGCGTGCAGGACACCGCCGACGCCATCGAGCAGGACCCGGAGTCGTTCCGCGCGGCGCTGCCCGAGATCAGCGACATCTCCCCCGAGCTGGCCTCGCAGGTGCGGATCAACACCTGGCAGGGCGCCACCGACCGGGAGTCGGTGGAGCTCATCCAGGACCGGATGGTCAGCTACGGCCTGATCGAGGCGCCGGTCGACCTGGACGAGGTCGTCGTCGGATGACCGCGCAGACCGTACAGACCGTGCAGACGCAGGTCGCCATCGTCGGCGGCGGGCCGGTCGGGACCGGGCTGGCCATCGCCCTGGGGCAGCGCGGCATCCGCTGCGCCGTCATCGAGCGCCGGCCCGAGCCGCAGCCGGTGCCCAAGGGCCAGAACCTGACCCAGCGGACCATGGAGCACATGCGGGCCTGGGGCGTCGAGGACCGCGTGCGCGCGGGCCGGCGCATCCCCACCGAGTACGGCATCGGGGGCATGACCGCCTACGGCTCGCTGCTCGGCCCGTACGCCTACGACTGGCACCGCCGGGCCGCCGTCCGCCGCTTCTACGCCGCCGACAACGAGCGCCTCCCCCAGTACGCCACCGAGCAGGCGCTGCGCGAGCGCGTCGCCGAGGTGCCGGGCGTCTCGCTGCACTACGGCTGGAAGGCCGAGGAGGTCACCCAGGACGACGGGGGCGTGCGCATCCGCGCCACCGACGGCTCCGGCGGGGTGCTCGAGGTCGAGGCCGAGTACGCGGTGGGCTGCGACGGCGCCCGGTCGCTGGTCCGCGAGGCGGCCGGCATCCCGCAGACCCGCTCCGACCACGACCAGCTCATGGTGCTGCTCGTCTTCCGCTCCCGGCAGCTCGACGGGCTGCTCGAGCGCTACCGGGGCCGGTCGTACTTCAACGTGCTCAACCCGGAGCTGCAGGGCTACTGGCAGTTCCTCGGCCGCGTCGACGCCACGGAGACCTGGTTCTTCCACGCGCCGGTCGACCGGGCGACCACCGACGCGAACACCGACTTCCGCCCGCTGGTCTTCGGCACGGTCGGCGCGGAGTTCGACATCGAGTTCCAGCACGTCGGTTTCTGGGACCTGCGCTTCGCCCTCGCCGACTCCTACCGCGCCGGCCGGCTGTTCATCGCCGGGGACGCCGCGCACAGCCACCCGCCCTACGGCGGCTTCGGGATCAACACCGGGTTCGAGGACGCCGCGAACCTCGCGTGGAAGCTCCAGGCCGCGCTCGAGGGCTGGGCCGGCGAGCAGCTGCTGGACTCCTACGACGCCGAGCGGCGGCCGGTCTTCGCCTCCACCCGGGACGACTTCATCAACAAGTCCATCGAGGTCGACCGCGACTTCCTCGCCGCGCACGACCCCGAGAAGGACCTCGAGGCCTTCGAGGCCGCCTGGGACGAGCGGGCCTCCGGCTCCCCCGAGGAGGTCGACGCGTTCGAGCCCAACTACGAGGGCTCGCCCGTCGTCGCCGGGGACGGGACCGGGACGCCCAGCGCCCTGGGCCGGCACGAGACGCGGGCCCGGCCCGGGCACCACCTGGCCGCCCAGCCCGAGGGCGCCGACGTCGACCTGTTCGACCACCTGACCGGCGGTGCGTTCGTGCTGCTGCGCGCCGGGACCGGGGGCGAGGAGCTGGTGGCGGCCGCCGAGCGGGCGTCGGTCCCGCTGCGCGTGGTGGACGTCGGCGCCGACGTCCGGGCCGCCTACGGCGCGGACCTGGTGCTGGTGCGCCCCGACCAGTACGTCGCCTGGGTCGGCGACGCCGTCGAGGACGCCGACGGCGTGCTCGCCACGGTCACCGGGCGCGCCGCGGGCTGACCTCGAGCCCCGACGCACGAACGAGCGAGGCCCCCTGACCGACAGGTCAGGGGGCCTCGCTCGTGGAACGGGTGTGCGGTCAGACGAAGTGGCGCAGCACGATCACGGCGACCAGCGCCGGCTTGGCCGAGCCCTCGACCTCGAACGTGGCGGTCTGCAACACCTGGATGACGCCCTCACCGACCTCGGTCACCGAGTCGATGACGGCCTTGGCGCGCAGCTTGGCGCCGACCGGGACCGGCGACGGGAAGCGGACCTTCTCGGTGCCGTAGTTCACGGTCAGCTTGAAGCCGGTGTACTCCATCAGCTCCGGCGCCAGCCGCGGCCACAGCGACAGCGTCAGGTAGCCGTGGGCGATCGGGCCGCCGAAGGGGCTCTCCTTCTTGGCCCGCTCGACGTCGACGTGGATCCACTGGTGGTCGCCGGTCGCGTCGGCGAACTGGTTGACCATCTCCTGGGTGATCTCCACCCAGTCGGTCGGGCCGAGCTCCTGGCCGACCAGGCTCTTGACGCCCTCGACGCCGTCGACGGTGATGGGGGTGGCCATGGGTCCTCCTCGTGTTGGGACTGGTTGTCCGGTCTAGCCGGCGGACCCGGCGACGCGCCGGGCCCAGGTCAGGTCTGCCTTGCCCGAGGGGCTGCGCTTCAACTCGTCGACGACGACCAGTTCGCGGGGCCGCTTGTGGTCGGCCAGCCGCTCCCCGACGTAGGCGCGGGCCTCCTCGCTGGTGAGCTGCGCCCCGGGCTGCAGGGCCACGACGGCGACGATCCGCGACCCCCAGCGGGGATCGGGCGCGCCGACGACCATGGCGTCCCGGACGGCGGGGTGGGTGAGCAGCAACTGCTCGACCTCCTCGGCGAACACCTTCTCGCCGCCGGTGTTGATCACCCGGCTGCCGCGGCCGTGGAAGACGACGGTGCCGTCGGCCTCGAGGCTGGCCATGTCGCCGGGGACGACCCACCGCCGCCCGCCGATCTCGCGGAAGGTGCCCGCGGTCGCCGCGTCGTCCCCCTGGTAGCGGATGTGCTGGTCCACCGGCGCGGCCAGCAGCCCGATCTCGCCCGAGCCCGGCTCGACCGGCCGCCCCGCGTCGTCGATGACCGCCGCACCCGGGAAGAGCCGGAAGCGGGCGGTCTCGGTCGGCTCGCCGCGCCGCGTCTCGACGACGGCGTAGGGACCGCCCTCCGAGGAGGCGACCAGGTCGCGACAGACCATGTCGGCGTGCCGGAGCAGCCGCTCCTTGACGTCGGCGCTCCAGGTCACGCCGACGCTGATCATCCGCTCCAGGCTGGACAGGTCGTAGGGCCGGCCGGCCGCCTCGGCGGCGTCGAGCGCGTCGGCCAGCGGCCGGGCGAAGACGTCGCCGACGATCGACACGGTGTCCACCCGCTCCCGCTGCACCGTGGCCGCCAGCTCGTCGGGGTCGTAGGACCGCGACGGCAGGTAGACGACCCGGCCGCCGGCCAGCAGCGCGCCGAAGGTGGTGTACATGCCGGTCGCGTGCATCAGCGGCGGCGCCGGCAGGCAGACCATCGCGTCCCGGTCCAGACCGAGCCGCTCCAGCGTGGCCCGCAGCTCCTCGAGGGTCTGCGGGAACGGCTCCCCGAGCAGAAGGAACCCGTTGGCGCTGCAGGTGCCGAACAGCCCGGAGTGCCGGGAGAGCACGCCCTTGGGCCGGCCGGTCGTGCCGCCGGTGTACATCAGCCAGAGGTCGTTGCCGCGCTCGATGCGCGGCGCCGGCTCCGCGCCGGCCACCGCCCGCTCGTAGTCGTCGGCCCACTCCGGGACGTCGTCCGCCCCGCCCACCTGCACCAGGGCACGCAGCCGCGGCAGGGCCGGGCGGGCCTCGCCGAACCGCTCGGCCAGCGAGGCGTCGAAGACGACCGCCTCGGCCCCGGCGTCCTCGAGCAGCGCGACGATCTCGTCCCGCCGGTACCGGTAGTTGACGTTCAGCGGCACCGCGCGCAGCTTGAGGATCGCGTAGACGCTCTCCAGGTACTCGATGCCGTTGTAGAGCGCGACCGCCACCCGGGACTCCGGGCCGATCCCCCGGGCGGCGAGGTGCCCGGCGAGGCGGGCGGCCCGCTCGTCGAGCTCGGCCCAGGTGCGGGTGCGCTCCCCGTGGCTGACCGCCAGCCGGTCGCGACGGAGGTCCCCGACCGTCTCCAGGACGGTCGCGAAGCTCTCGTTCACGCCCCGGACCCGTCCAGCCCGAACAGCCGGGCGGCGTTCTCCTTGAGGATCTTCGGCCGCACCTCGTCCTTGATCGCGATGCCGTCGAAGTCCTTCATCCACCGCTCGGGGGTGATGACCGGGAAGTCCGACCCGAAGAGCACCTTGTTCTTCAGCAGCGAGTTGGCGTACTGCACCAGCTGCGGCGGGAAGTACTTCGGCGACCAGCCGGACAGGTCGATGTAGACCTGCGGCTTGTGCGTGGCCACCGACAGCGCCTCGTCCTGCCAGGGGAAGGACGGGTGGGCCAGGATGATCTTCATGTCCGGGAAGTCGACGGCCACGTCGTCGACGTGCATCGGGTTGGAGTACTTCAGCCGGATGCCGCCGCCGGCGCGCTGACCGGCACCGACGCCGGTCTGGCCGGTGTGGAACAGCGCGACCAGGTTGTGCTCGGCGATGACCTCGTAGAGCGGGTAGGCCATCCGGTCGTTCGGGAAGAACGCCTGGGTGTTCGGGTGGAACTTGAAGCCCTTGACCCCGTACTCGGTGACCAGCTTCCGGGCCGCCCGGACGCCGGCCGCGCCGCGGGCCGGGTCGATGCTGCCGAAGGGGATGATGACGTCGCTGTGCTCGGCGGCGAGCTCGGCGACCTCCTCGTTGGTCGGCACCGGCTCCTCGCCGGTCTGCGAGACGCTGTCCACGCCGAAGGCGACCGCGGCCATCTTGCGCTCGCGGTAGTAGTCGGCCAGCTCCGGCAGCGAGTACTGCGGCATCTTCCCGATGCCGAAGTACTCCCCCATGTCCTCGGCGTCCGCGGTGTGCGCGGCGCCGTGGACGGACTTGTGCACGTGGGTGTGCACGTCGATGGCGACGATGCCGTCCAGGTCGATCCCCATGCCGGTCGTCACTTCCCCTCGGGGACGCCGGGGATGGTGTCCGGCTTGAAGGCCTGCAGGTGCGGCGCGAACGCGGTCGGGAAGGCCTCGGCGATCGCGTCGGCGGTCCAGCCGCCGTCCCGCAGCTCGGTGACGACCTCGCTCGGGTGCGACCAGATGGAGATGCGGTCGCCGCCGGCGCCGATGGCCTGGCCGGTGACGCCGGCGGCCTCGTCGGAGGCGAGGAAGACCACGAGCCCGGCGACGTCGTCGGGGGTGCCCAGGCCGCTGGCGCGGACCTCGGCGGGGATCGGCTCGCCGCGGTCGGCCTTCTCCACCAGCTCCGCGAAGCCCGGGATGGTGGCGACCATCCGGGTCAGCGCCACCGGGATGACCGCGTTGACCGTGCTGCCGCTGCGCTCGAGCTCGGCGGCCCAGGTGCGCACCAGGCCCACGATGCCGGCCTTGGAGGCGGTGTAGCCGGTCTGCCCGAAGCTGGCCCGCTGGCCGGCCGGGGAGCCGATGAGGATGAGCCGGCCGTTGCCGCCCTGCTCCTTGAACTGCCGGGCGGCGGCGCGGCCGCAGGTGAAGGTGCCGCGCAGGTGGGTCTGCACGACGACGTCGAAGTCGGCGTCCTCCATCTTCAGCAGCGACCGGTCCCGCAGGACGCCGGCGTTGGTGACCATGATGTCGAGCCGGCCGAACTCCTCGACCGCCTTGGCGACGATCGCGTCGGCCGCCTCGGTCGAGCCGATGGCCGAGCCCTCGGCGACCGCGCTGCCGCCCGCGGCCTGGATGGCCTTGACGGTCTCCTCGGCGAGCTCGACGTCGAGGTCGTTGACCACGACGGCGGCACCGGCCGCGGCGAGCGCCTTGGCGTAGGCCTGGCCGAGGCCGCGACCGGCCCCGGTGACGACGGCGACCTTGCCGTTCAGCTGCATGGGAGTCCTCTCGAACGAGTACGGGGATGGGGGGACGTGGCCCGCGCCACGTCGACCACTGCCCGCGAAGTTATTCACTTTCGTGTCGGACGTCAACGCACGTGCGTCGACAACGGACCGCGGCGCGACAGGTCCGCAGGTCAGCGCGGCGCGTCGCCGGCGGGGTCGAGGCGCTCGACCAGCCCCGCGGCGATCGCGGCGGCGCCCGCCTCGTAGCGGGCGCGCAGCCGCAGCGCCACGTGCTCGGCGCGCACGGCGGGCCAGTCGGCCGGCAGGTACTCGATGGGCAGCCCCGGGTCGGCGCGGGCCAGCAGGGTCCACTCCCCGTGCAGCCACACCTGGCGGGCGAGGTCGTCGGGCGCGTCGGGCAGCGGGTCGGGCCGGTCCCACCGCTCGAGGAAGCGCACGTACCCCCGGGCGATGCCCGCCACGTCCCACGCGTCGTCCATGAGGTCGGTGACCTGGCTGGGCGCGGCCACCTGCGCGCGGAAGACCTTCAGCGAGTCGAGAACGTCGACCGTGCGCAGCAGCGCCTCGACGTCGACCCGCCGCGGCGCCACCCACAGGCCGTTCTGCAGCATGCCGAAGCCGGCCCACTGCAGCCGCGAGCGCAGCAGGTGCCGGTCGGCCCGCCGGCTCTCCGGCAGGGAGAAGCCGAGCAGCGTCCACTGCCCGTCCCACGTGCGGTTGACCGGCGACCGCCAGGCCCGCTCACCGCCCTGGGCGAGCTCGGCCCGCGCGCCCGGGGACGGCGAGAGCAGCACCCGCTTGCCCCGCCGGTGCCCCTGCAGCGTCCCGCGGCGGAGCATCCGGCTGACCGTGGAGCGGGCGGCGTGCTCACCGACGCCGGTCCGGGCCAGCACCTCGACCAGCCCCGGCGTCGGGACGGCGACGCCCGGGTCGGTCAGGTGCACGCCGCAGAACATGAGCACGTGGGTCTGCGGGCGCACCTGGGGCGGGCCGGCGTTCCCGAGGACCTCCGCGGCCTCCTCCAGCACCCCGCCACCGGGGAGGGCGTCGGCGGCGGTCACGGCCCCGCGCTCCCCGCCGGCGGTGCGGTCGCGCTCGTCATGGCCGACAACGATACGCAGATCGTTGACGCGCGCCAGAGGTCTGCCTCCGTGGAGGCAGCGCACAGCTCCGCTGGGTAGCGTGCGTGGCCATGTCGCTCGCCGCGCGCCAGGACGTCCCCGCGGGCTCCGGGGCGCCGACCTTCGAGTCCACCGACCCGGCGTCCGGCGCCGTCGTCGGGGTCTTCCCCGTGCAGGACGCCGCGGACGTGCGTGCCGCGGTCGAGCGGGCCGGCACCGCGGCCGCCGCGTGGGCCGGCCTCGGGTTCGACGGCCGCCGCCGGCGGCTGGCCGCCTACCGCGGCTACCTGGCCCGGCGCCTGCACGAGCTGGCCGACCTGGTGCACCGCGAGAACGGCAAGCCGCACGCCGACGCGATCCTCGAGATCAGCCTCGCGATCGACCACCTGGCCTGGGCCGGCGCGCACGCGCGCACGGTCCTGCGCCCGCGGCGGGTCAACCCCGGCCTGCTCGCCGCCAACCACGCCGCGTACCTGGAGTACCAGCCGCTCGGGGTCGTCGGCGTCATCGGTCCGTGGAACTACCCGGTCTTCACGCCGATGGGCTCCATCGCCTACGCGCTGGCGGCCGGCAACGCCGTCGTCTTCAAGCCCTCGGAGCACACCCCCGCGGTCGGCACCTGGCTGGCCGCCGCCTGGCGGGCCGCCGTGCCGGACGCCGCCGACGCCCTCCAGGTCGTCACCGGCGACGGCGGGACCGGCGCGGCGCTGTGCCAGGCAGGCGTCGGCAAGCTCGCGTTCACCGGGTCGGCCCCCACCGGGCGGAGGGTGATGGCCGCCTGCGCCGAGACCCTCACGCCGGTGCTCATGGAGCTCGGCGGCAAGGACGCGATGATCGTCGACGACGACGCCGACGTGGCCGCCGCCGCCGACGCCGCGGTCTGGGGCGCGATGAGCAACGCCGGGCAGACCTGCATCGGCATCGAGCGGGTCTACGCCACCGAGCGCGTCTACGACGCCTTCGTCGCCGAGGTGACCGAGCGCGTGCGCGGCCTGCGCCCGGGGTCGGACGACGCCGCCGACTACGGGCCGATGACCATGCCGTCCCAGGCCGACGTGGTGCGCCGGCACGTGGACGACGCCGTCGCCGCCGGCGGGCGGGTGGTGGCCGGCGGCACCGTGGAGGGCCGGTACGTGGCGCCGACGGTGCTGCTCGACGTCCCGGAGACCTCGGCGGCGGTGCGCGAGGAGACCTTCGGCCCGACGCTCACGGTCACGCGGGTGCGCGACGCCGAGGAGGCGCTGGCGCGCACCAACGCCAACCCGCACGGCCTGGCCGGCGCGGTCTTCTCCCGATCGAAGGAGCGGGCGATGGACCTGGCCCGGCGGATGCGCAGCGGGATGACCTCGGTGAACTCGGTGCTCACCTTCGCCGCGGTGCCCGCGCTGCCCTTCGGCGGCGTCGGCGAGAGCGGCTTCGGCCGCATCCACGGCCCGGACGGGCTCAAGGAGTTCACCCGGGCCAAGGCGATCACCCGGCAGCGGGTGCCGCTCCCCGTCGACCTGATGAGCTTCCGCCGGCCGGCCGCCGCCGCCGACGCGCTGGCCCGGGTCATGGGCCTGGTGCACGGGCGGCACCGGTGACCGTGCAGCAGGACGGCGCCGAGGAGTTCGACGTCGTCGTGGTGGGCGCGGGGTCGGCCGGCTGCGCGCTGGCCGCCCGGCTGACCGAGGACCCGTCTCGGCGGGTGCTGCTGCTCGAGGCCGGCGGCTCCGACGACGCGCTGGAGGTGCAGATCCCGGCGGCGCTGTACAAGAACTGGCGGACCCGGCGGGACTGGAACTACACCACCGAGCCGCAGCCGGCCCTGGACGGCCGGCGGCTGTTCTGGCCGCGGGGCAAGCTCGTCGGCGGGTCCTCGTCGATCAACGCGATGATCTACGTGCGCGGCGGGTCGTGCGACTACGACGAGTGGGCCGCGCTCACCGGCGACGAGTCGTGGTCCTACGAGCACGTGCTGCCGCTGTTCCGGCGGATGGAGGACAACGCCCGCGGCGCCGACCGCTTCCACGGCGTCGGCGGCCCGCTGCGGGTGGAGGACCCGCGCTCGCCGCACCCGTGGTCGCGGGCCGCCGTCCAGGCCGCGATCGCCGCCGGCCACCCGCGCAACGACGACTTCAACGGCGCCACCCAGGAGGGCGCCGGGCTCTACCAGCTCACCCAGCGGCGCGGCCGGCGCTGGTCGGCCGCCGACGCCTACCTGCGGCCCGCGCTGAGCCGCCCCGGCCTCACCGTGCGGACCGGCGCGCTGGCCACCCGGGTGCTGGTCTCCGGCGGGCGGGCCATGGGCGTCGAGTACCGCCGCGGCGGGCGGGTGCACACCGCGCACGCCGCCGCCGAGGTCGTGCTGGCCGGCGGGGCGGTCAACTCACCGCAGCTGCTGCTGCTCTCGGGCATCGGCCCGGGTGCGCACCTGCGCGAGGTCGGCGTCGACGTCGTCCACGACCTGCCCGGCGTGGGGGCCGGCCTGCAGGACCACCCGCTGGTCCCGGTGGTCTGGCACACCCGGTCGGGGCGGTCGCTGTTCCGCGCCGAGTCGCCGTCGGGGTACGCGCAGTGGTTCGCCGCCCGGCGCGGCCCGCTGACGTCCAACCTCGCCGAGGCGGGGCTGTTCACCCGCTCCCGGCCCGACCTGCCCGCCCCGGACCTGCAGTTCCACTTCCTGCCGGTCAAGTACTGGCGGCAGGCGGAGGTCGACCCCGACGTCGACGCCTTCACCGCCGCCGCCGTGCTGGTGCGGGTGCACTCGCGGGGCTCGGTGCGGCTGCGCTCGGCCGACCCGACGTGGGCCCCGGCGATCGACCCCGGCTACCTCACCGACGAGCGCGACCTCGACGCCCTCGCCCGCGGGGTCGAGGTCGCCCGCGAGATCGCCGCGACCGGCCCGCTGTCCGCCGTCCTCGGGGAGGAGTGGTCGCCGGGCGGCACGGTGCACTCCCCCGACCGGCTGCGCCGGGCGGTGCGCGACACCCTCGAGTCGCTGTACCACCCGGTGTCCTCCTGCCGCATGGGCACCGACGACGCCGCGGTGGTCGACGCGCAGCTGCGGGTGCACGGCCTCGACGGGCTGCGGGTGGCCGACGCCTCGGTGATGCCGACGCTGGTGCGGGGCAACACCAACGCCCCGACGATGCTGGTCGCGGAGCGCGCGGCCGACCTGGTCACCGGCCGCACCGTCGACCCCGCCCTCGCCGGCACCGCCTGACCGGCGGCCGGTCCCTGCCCGGCAGGGACCGGCGACCCTGCCCCCGGCGGGCCCGCGGTGCTGCGATGACCGTGCCCGCATCCCTGGCGCGCTAGGGGGAGGACTCCCGTGACCGCGACCGCCGAAGCCACCCAGACCACCACCTACACCCTCGAGGGCCGACTCCTGGAGGTGTGCACGTGCGACGCGATCTGTCCCTGCTGGGTGGGTGAGAACCCCGACGGGGGCGTCTGCGACTCGTCGCTGGCCTGGTACGTCGACTCGGGCACGGTGCGCGGGGTCGACGTGTCCGACCGGGCACTGGCGTCGGTGACCCACATCCCGGGCAACGTCCTGGCCGGCAACTGGCGGGTCGCCC
Organism: Geodermatophilus sp. SYSU D00708; assembly: GCF_054050115.1. Lineage (NCBI taxonomy): Bacteria > Bacillati > Actinomycetota > Actinomycetes > Geodermatophilales > Geodermatophilaceae > Geodermatophilus > Geodermatophilus sp. SYSU D00708. The sequence continues at coordinate 58,278 of NZ_JBJGYS010000023.1, forward strand.
TCTACGTGGACGAGCGCTGCACCGACGAGCAGCAGCAGGCGCTGCTCGACGTGTTCACCGGGCAGCTCGGCGGCCCGATCGCCGACCTCGCCGCGCTGATCGGCGAGGTCGTCTCGGTGCAGAAGGCCCCGCTGACCTTCACCGTGGAGAAGGGCGCGGGCACGCTGCGGATCGGGGACGTCGTCGAGGCCCAGCTCGCGCCGTTCCAGGGCGCCACCGGCCGGACGACGACGCTGAACGAGACGGTGTTCAGCACGATCCCCGGCTCCCCCGCCTTCCCCGGCAAGGCCACCGTCTACCGGCAAGCCGGGCGCATGCTGGGCCGGCCCGACATCGACATCTCCGGCAAGAACGCCATCCAGGGCCACTTCCGCTTCACCGGCTGAGCGGCCCGGCGTGACGACGGCGTCCCGGGCGGCGCCCCCGACGCGCCGGCCGCGCGACCCCGCGCCGCTGCTGTGGGGCGTCGCCGGCGCCTGCTGGGCGGTCACGTTCGCCCTGGTCCTCACCGGGGCGGCCGGGCACGGCCACGCAACGGCGGACGGCGCCGCCCCGTGGGGTGTGCGGGTGGCCGCGGCGCTGGCCGCCTGGACGGTGATGCTCGGCGCGATGATGCTGCCCACGCTGGTGCCGCTGGCCCGCCTGTTCGCGGCGGTCAGCGCGCGGGGGCCGCACCCGCGGGCCGCCCGGACCGGCCTGTACGCCGGCTACCTGGCCACCTGGACCGCCGCCGCGCTGCCGGCGCTCCTCGCCGCCTGGGCGGTGGACCGGCTGGTCACGGCCTGGCCGTGGCTCGCCGCCCGCGACGGGCTGGTCCTCGGCGCGGCACTCCTCCTCGCCGGGGGCTACCAGTTCAGCCGGCTCAAGGACGCCTGCCTGACCACCTGCCGGTCACCGGCGTCCTTCCTCTGGCAGCACTACCGCCGCGGGACCCGGGCCGCGGCGGCCCTCGGCGTCCGGGCCGGGCTGTGGTGCCTGGGCTGCTGCTGGGCGCTGATGCTGCTGCTGACCGCCACCGGCGTCGCCAGCCTCGGCTGGATGCTCGCCCTCACCGCCGTGATGGTCGCCGAGAAGACCGCCCGCTGGGGCGCGCGGCTGGTCCGCCCGGTCGGGTTCGCGCTGCTGCTGTGCGGCGTCGCGGTCTGCTCCTCCGCGCTGTTCTCCCCCGCCGCGCCGGCCTGCCACCACGGGGTCTGCGCGGCACCGCTCATCAGCACCCCACGCTGAGGCCCCGAGGGCAGAAATGGCCATTTCTGCCCTCCGACGGCGGCCTCAGCCGTGCGCCTGGCCGGCCGCCGCCTGGGTGGGCGACGGCGGCAGCCCGACGTCGGACGCCGCCGGGCGGGAGCGCCGGATCGAGATGGACAGCGCCGCGGCCACCAGGCACAGCGCACCGGCGGCGAACCAGGCCAGGTCGTAGGAGCCGGTCACGTCCCGGATGACGCCGCCGCCGAACGCGGCGACCGCCGCCCCGACCTGGTGCGAGGCGAACACCCAGCCGAACACCACCGGCGCCCGCGGCCCGAAGTGCTCCCGGCACAGCGCCAGGGTCGGGGGCACCGTGGCCACCCAGTCCAGGCCGTAGAACACGATGAACGCGATCATGCTGGCGTGCAGGTCCGGCCCGAAGAGGGTCGGCAGCAGGAACAGCGACAGCCCCCGCAGCCCGTAGTAGGCCAGCAGCAGCACCCGCGGGTCGGCCCGGTCGGTGAGCCAGCCCGAGAAGACCGTGCCGGCGATGTCGAAGATGCCGACGACGGCGAGCAGCCCCGCCGCGGTCGTCACCGGCATCCCGTGGTCGTGCGCGGCCGGGATGAAGTGCGGCTGCACCAGCCCGTTGGTGGACAGCCCGCAGATGAAGAACCCGCCGGCGAGCAGCCAGAACGGCCGGGTGCGGGCGCCCTCGACCAGGCCCCGCACCGCCGAGCGGGCGGCGCCGCTGCGCACCGGGACGACGTCGTCGTCCGGCGTCCCGCCGTAGGGGGCCACCCCGAGGTCGCGCGGCCGGTCGCGCATCAGCCATGCCACCAGCGGAACGACGGCCAGCGCCGCCGCCGCCGTCCCGAGCGAGGCCGCCCGCCAGCCCCAGGTCTGCTCGGCCCAGGCGACCAGCGGCAGGAAGACCAGCTGACCGGTCGCGCTGCCCGCGGTGAGGACGCCGGAGACCAGCCCGCGCCGGGCCACGAACCAGCGGCCGGTCACCGTGGCCACCAGCGCCAGCGCCATCGACCCGGTGCCGAGGCCGACCAGCACGCCCCACAGCAGGACCAGCTGCCAGCTGGCGGTCATGAAGACGGTCAGCCCGCTGCCGGTCGCCGTGAGCAGCAGCGCGGCGACGACGACCCGCCGGATGCCGAACCGCTCCATCAGCGCCGCGGCGAAGGGCGCGGTGAGCCCGAACAGGGCCATGTTGACCGCGACGGCGGCCGAGATGGTCGTCACCGACCAGCCGAACTCCGCGCGCAGCGGGTCGATGAGCACCCCCGGCACGGCCCGGAACGCCGCGGCGCCCACCAGCGCCAGGAAGGTCACCGCCGCGACCCACCAGGCGGGGTGGATGCGGTGGGTGGCGGCGGTGCGGGGGTGGTCGGTCGTCGTCACGGCGCCGAGCATGACCGACGGCGGCGACCGACCGACAGTGGCCCGGAGGCCAACATGTGCAACGATCCGGCCATGTCCTCAGGCCCGAGTCCGGCCATGCTTCTAGGCCCGAGCCGGCACGAGGTCGCGGTCCTCGCGGTGGACCGCGTCGTCGGCTTCGAACTCGGGCTGCCCTACCGGCTGCTCGGGCTGGCCGAGGCCGACGACGGCTCGCCGCTCTACGACGTGCGGATCGCCACGCTCGACGGGCAACCGGTCCGGACGGCAGACGGGTTCTCGGTCCAGCCCGACCACGACGGCTCGGTGCTGCGGACCGCGGGCACGGTGATCGTCCCCGGGATCATGGGCGGCCCGGCGGTGCACGAGGGCCGCATCCCGCCGGAGCTGCGCGAGGCCCTGCGTGCAGCCGCCGGTCACGCCCGGATGGTGTCGATCTGCACCGGGTCGTCGGTGCTCGCCGCCGCAGGCCTCCTCGACGGCCGGCCGGCCGCCACCCACTGGCGCGACGTCGACGCCTTCCGCCGCAACTTCCCCGCCGTGCACCTCGACCCGGACGTGCTCTTCGTCGACGACGGTGACGTGCTCACCTCCGCCGGTGTCGCCGCGGGCATCGACCTGCTGCTGCACCTGGTGCGCCGCGACCACGGCAGCGAGGTCGCCAACCGGGTCGCCCGGCGCAACGTCGTCGCGCCGTGGCGGGAGGGTGGCCAGTCGCAGTTCGTCGAACGACCGCTGCCGGAGGCCGGCGAGGCGGGCACCGCCGCCACCCGTGCCTGGGCCACCGAGCGGCTGGGCGAGCCGCTCACCCTGGCCGACCTGGCGGCGCACGCGCGGATGAGCGTGCGCACCTTCACCCGCCGGTTCCGGGAGGAGACCGGCGTGTCCCCGCTGCGCTGGCTGGCCGGGCAGCGGCTGGCCCTGGCCCGGCACCTGCTGGAGTCCACCGACGCGCCGATCGACCGGGTCGCCGCCGACGCGGGGTTCGGCACGCCGGCCTCGCTGCGCCAGCACCTGCGGGCCAGCATCGGCGTCGCCCCGGGCACCTACCGGCGCACGTACCGCGGCGCGGGTGTGACCGGACACTCCACGGGGTGACGGCACAGACGCGGTCCGCATCTGGTTGAGTACGACGTACCGGCGCCGCCCTCCGCTCATCCGGAGCTGCAGGACCCGACGTCGGACCGAGGCAGCGCCACCGAGGCGCGCCCGGTCGTCGGACGTCCCGCGGACGACGCGAGCTCGCCCTGCTCCGCGCAGGTGCGCCGCGCCCGGGATCGACGGCGGCCATCCCGACCGTCAGGAAGACCGAATGACCTCGCACGACCCGTCCACCCCTGCCCGCGACAGCGCCGGCCGTCGCCGCCGCGGCAGCCGCGGCCGCGGCCGCTCCGGCGCCGCCCGTCCGGCCGCCCCCGCCGCCGAGCCGACCCGATCCGCGCCGGCCGCCGCCTCCGTGGACCTCGCCCCGGTGGACGTCGCCCCGGCCGTCGTCCCCGCCGGCGCCCCCGCCACCGTCGTGGCCACCGACACCACCTTCGCCGCGCTCGGCGTCCCCGCGCCGCTGGTCGAGGTGCTCGCCGCCAGCGGCATCACCGCCCCGTTCCCGATCCAGGTGGCCACGCTGCCGGACTCGCTGTCCGGGCGTGACGTCCTCGGCCGGGGCCGCACCGGCTCGGGCAAGACGCTCGCCTTCAGCCTGCCGCTGGTGGCCCGGCTGGCCGCCTCGGACAGCCGCCGCCAGGCCCGGCGGCCGCGCGCGCTGGTGCTGGTGCCGACCCGCGAGCTGGCCAACCAGGTGCTGGCCACCGTCGACCCGCTCGCCCGCGCCCTGGGCATGAAGGCGACCACCGTGTTCGGCGGGGTCGGCCAGAACCCGCAGGTGCAGGCGCTGGCCGCCGGCGTCGACATCGTCATCGCCTGCCCGGGCCGGCTCGAGGACCTCATCGGCCAGGGCCACGCGGACCTCTCCGCCGTGGAGATCACGATCCTCGACGAGGCCGACCACATGGCCGACCTGGGCTTCCTGCCCGGCGTCAAGCGGATCATGGACCGGACGCCGAAGACCGGCCAGCGGCTGCTGTTCTCGGCCACGCTGGACAACGGCGTCGACGTCCTGGTCAAGCGCTACCTCTCGAACCCGGTCACCCACTCGGTCGACCCGGCCGTGGCGCCGGTCGCGACGATGACCCACCACGTCCTGCGGGTCGAGGCCGCGGACAAGGCCGCCGTGGTCCGCGAGCTCGCCTCCGGGCTCGGCCGCAGCGTGCTGTTCACCCGCACCAAGCACCAGGCCAAGAAGCTCGCCAAGCAGCTGACCGCGTCCGGCGTCCCGGCCGTGGACCTGCACGGCAACCTCAGCCAGAACGCCCGCGAGCGCAACCTCGAGGCCTTCAGCAACGGCAGCACCCGGGTGCTGTGCGCGACCGACATCGCCGCCCGCGGCATCCACGTGGACGACGTCGCGCTCGTCGTCCACGTCGACCCGCCGGCCGAGCACAAGGCCTACCTGCACCGCTCGGGCCGCACCGCGCGGGCCGGCGCCGGCGGCACGGTCGTGACCGTCGCGACGCCGGACCAGGCCGGCGAGGTGCGCACCCTCGCCCGGCAGGCCGGTATCACCCCGACGGTCAGCTCGGTGCGCCCCGGCGCGCCGGAGATCGCCGCGCTGACCGGCCCGCCCGCCCCGCACGTCGAGCCCGCCCCGGCACCGGCTCCCCAGCCGCAGGGCCAGGGCGGCGGCCGGCGGCGCCGGTCCGGGGGTGCGGGCGCCGGTTCGACCGGGGCTCCGACGGGTGCTGGGGCCCCGACGTCCGGCGGACGGGGCGGTACGGGTCGGCCCGCGGGTCCGGCCCGCACCCGGGCCGAGCTGGCCGCGCGCGCCGGCAGCCACTCCGCCGCGTCGTTCAGCGGCCGGTCCCGGCGCGGGGGCCGCTGACCGCCGTCCACTCCGATTGACGCCCGGGGTGGTGGGCACGGCACGTGTCGTCCAGGGTTGGTCGAACCCCTGACCGCCCGACCCGACCTGCGAGGTACCCCACCATGGCTCTGCCCATCACCCTGTCCGAGATCGGCCCCCGCATCTCGGCCGGCGCGTTCATCCTCAACAGCGGCCTGGGCAAGCGCGGCGCCGACGAGGCCACCGCCGCCGGCCTGCACGGGTTCGCGTCGGGCACCTACCCGTTCCTGAAGAACATCCCGCCGCAGCAGTTCGTGAAGGGCCTGGCCTACGCCGAGATCGCCGTCGGGACCGCGCTGCTGACCCCGTTCGTGCCGACGGCGCTGGCCGGCGCCGTGCTCACCGGCTTCTCGGGCGGCCTGCTGGGGCTGTACCTCAACACCCCGGGGATGCGGAAGCCCGGCAGCCTGGCCCCGACCCAGGAGGGCCTGGCCGTCGCCAAGGACGTCTGGCTGCTCGGCATCGGCGTCGGCCTCCTCACCCGCGGCACGATCGACCGCAAGCCGCGGCAGGTCCGCAAGGCCGCCAAGACCCTCGCCAAGGCGAACCGGAAGGCCGCCCGCGCCGCCCGGCGCGAGGCCGCCTGAGGGAGGACCCCGCCCTCCCCCGCTCGGGCCGGTGCCCGGGCGGGGGCGGGAGCGGCCACTCCCCGGGGCGCGTCGTCACCCGGGCAGGAAGACCTGGGTGACGACCCGCCGCCGGCGCGCGCCGGCCGGCTCGTTGGCCATCCGGGCGGTCAGGGCCGCCCGCAGCTCGGTCACCAGCTCGGCGAACTCCTCGTCGCTGAGCCACAGCGCCACTTGCCGGTACCCGACCCCGTCGGCGGCGGGGTCGAGCCGACCGCCGTCGGCGCGGTCGGCGTACCGGTCGAAGTCGGCCAGCAGCGCGGCGACGAAGGTCGCGAACGCCCGCCGGTGCTCGTCGGCCGGCATGGCGGCCGCGGTCGCGCCGTCCACCGAGGCCGCCTCGGTCACCAGCCGGTAGCTGCGCTCCGTCGCGCCGCGCACCCGCCGCTCCCCCGCCACCGCGAGCACGCCCGCCTCGGCCAGCACCCCGACGTGCCGGTACAGCGTCGCCGGCGGGACGTCGGCCAGCTCGGCGCGCAGGTCGGCGGTGGTCAGGACCCGCTCCCCCAGGAACGCCTGCACGATCCGGAGCCGGACGGGGTGCAGCAGCAGGTCTGCGGTCGCCACGGCCACCACCATTCTCGTTTTTGACAACGGTATCGATTTCGGGAATGGTAGCGCCATGGCGACCGTGACGACCACTCCGCAGACCCTCCGCATCACCCTCACGACGGCCGAGAAGGTCCTCGGCCTGCTCGGCGACCTGGAGGTGCCGCGCGCGTCGGTGACGTCGGCCGAGGTGGTCCCCGACGGGCTGGCCGGCGCCCGCGGGCTGCGCGCTCCCGGCCTCGGCCTCCCCGGCGTCCGCAAGATCGGCACCTGGCGCGCGCGCGAGGAGAAGTCGCTGGTGTCGGTCCGCCGGGGCCAGCCGGCCGTCCGCGTCCGGCTGGCCGGCCAGCGGTACGACGCGCTGCTGGTGGGTGCCGACGACGCCGCCGCGCTGGCCGCCGACCTCGCCCCGGGCCGCTGAGCGTGCGCGACCTGCCCATCCGGGTCCCCGGCGAGCCCGCACTGGCGGGCACGCTCACCCTCCCCGGGACCCCGCTCCCGGCACCGGCGGTGCTCCTCGCCTCCGGGTCCGGCCCGCTCGACCGGGATTCCAACCACCGGCGTGCCCGGTTCGACGTCACCCGACAGCTCGCACACGCCCTCGCGGCGGGTGGCCTGGCCTCGCTGCGCTACGACAAGCGTGGCGTCGGCGAGACCCCCGGCGACTGGCGCTCGGCCGGCCTGCACGACAACGTCGACGACCTCGCCCGAGCGCTCCACGCCCTCGCCGCTCGGCCCGAGGTCGACGCCAGCCGGGTGCTCGTCGCCGGGCACAGCGAGGGCGCCCTCCTGGCCGCCGCGCTGGCCGCACGGGGAGAGCCGGTCGCCGGCGTCGTCCTGCTGTCGACGAGCGCCACCCCCGGCGAGGAACTGCTGCGCTGGCAGGCCCGGCAGCTCGCACCCACGCTGCCCGCACCGGTGCGCGGGTTGCTGCGCCTGCTGCGCACCGACCTGGAGGCGAAGGTCGCCGCCAACCACGCGCGGATCAAGGCCACCACGACCGACGTCGCCCGGGTCGGCGGCGTCCGCGTCAACGCCCGCTGGACGCGCGAGTTCATGGCGCACGACCCCCGGGCCGACCTCGCCCGGCTGACCGTCCCGGTGCTGGCGGTGACCGGCGAGAAGGACCTCCAGGTCCCCGCCGCGGACCTCGACGCCCTCGCCGCGACCGTGCCCGGCCCGGTGGAGGTGCACCGCGTGCCCGACCTGACCCACACGCTGCGCCGCCAGCCAGGCCGCGCCTCGCTGCGGGCCTACCGCGAGGAGCTGCGCCGCCCGGTCGACCCCGAGGTGCTCGCGACCGTCGTGGCCTGGTGCCGGCAGGTTCCCGCGTCGTGAACCGGCCCCGGCCCGCTCCCTGGCGACGGCCTGTCGGCTCCCTGTGAACCCCCTGTGAAGGGGTACCGGCGAGGTCCTTCAAGGTTGCAGTATCTCCGGCCACAGCGGTACCCGCCGACGGGGCGAGGTCACCGCCGGCCCCGAGGAGGTCCCGTGCTCAGCCTGACCGGCTCCACCCGCCCCGCCCGCCGCACCGCGGCCGCCGTCCTCGCCCTCGGTCTCGGCGTCGGCCTCACTGCCTGCGGCGGGGGCGAGGACGACGCCGGCGGCGCTGCCGGCGGCACGTCCAGCAGCGCCGCCGACACCGGCTCCAGCGCGGCCGCGGCGCCGTCGTCCGCGGAGGCCCCGGCCGCCGAGAGCGAGACCGTCACGGTGAACGCCGTCGACTTCGACTTCGAGCTGTCCGAGGACTCCTTCGCGGCCGGCACGTACACCTTCGAGGTCACCAACACCGGCAACATGCCGCACGACTTCGTCGTCGAGCGGGACGGCGAGGACGTCGCCGGCACCGAGGTCCTCCAGCCGGGCGGCACGGCGACCCTCGAGGTGACCCTCGAGGAGGGCGACTACGTCTTCTACTGCGGCGTCGGCCAGCACCGGGCCAACGGCATGGAGGTGCCCGTCTCGGTCTCCGCCTGACCGCCCACCGCCGGGGCGCAGCCGCCTGCCGGCGGTCCGACCCCGGGACGGTGGGCGGCGGGCCCCCGACCGCCGCCCACCGTCCCGGCTCTCAGTTCCCGCTGGCGAAGGCCGCGTCGAAGGCGGCCGCGGGCGGGTCGAACGCCAGCCGGCGGACGAACTGCAGGGCCTCGGGGGCGCCGACCAGGCGGTCCATGCCGGCGTCCTCCCACTCGACCGAGATCGGCCCGTCGTAGCCGATCGTGTTCAGCATCCGGAAGCAGGCCTCCCACGGGACGTCGCCGTGCCCGGTGGAGACGAAGTCCCAGCCGCGCCGCGGGTCGGCCCAGGGCAGGTGCGACCCCATCCGGCCGTTGCGGCCGTTGCCGACCTGCTTCTTCGCGTCCTTGCAGTCGACGTGGTAGATCCGGTCCTTGAAGTCCCAGATGAACGACACCGGGTCCAGGTCCTGCCACACGAAGTGCGACGGGTCCCAGTTCAGGCCGAAGGCCTCCCGGTGGCCGATGGCCTCCATCGTGCGGACCGTCGTCCAGTAGTCGTAGGCGATCTCCGACGGGTGCACCTCGTGGGCGAAGCGCACACCGACCTCGTCGAACACGTCGAGGATCGGGTTCCAGCGGTCGGCGAAGTCGCGGTAGCCGTCCTCGATCATCGAATCGGGCACCGGCGGGAACATCGCGACGGTCTTCCAGATCTTCGACCCGGTGAACCCGACGACGGTCTTCACGCCGAGCTTCGCCGCCGCGCGGGCGGTCGTCTTCATCTCCTCGGCCGCCCGCTGCCGGACGCCCTCAGGGTCGCCGTCGCCCCACACGCGCGGGTGCACCATGCCGCGGTGCCGCTCGTCGATCGGGTCGTCGCAGACGGCCTGGCCGTTGAGGTGGTTGGAGATGGCGAAGACCTGCAGGTTGTGGCGCTTGAGCAGGTCGAGCTTCTCCTGCACGTAGGAGTCGTCGTTCGCGGCGCGCTCGACGTCGAGGTGGTCGCCCCAGCAGGCGATCTCCAGGCCGTCGTAGCCCCACTCCGAGGCGAGCCGAGCCACCTCCTCGAACGGCAGGTCGGCCCACTGGCCGGTGAACAGGGTGACGGGACGGGGCATAGCAGGTCCTCCTTCAGGCGGGGATGGGGGTCCAGACGGAGTCCGCGGCCGCGCTGCGCTCGACGGCGTCGAGCACCCGCTGCACCTGCAGCCCGTCGGCGAAGGACGGCGTGGGGTCCTCGCCCTTGGCGATCGAGGCGACCAGGTCGACCACCTGGTGGGTGAAGCCGTGCTCGTAGCCCAGGCCGTGGCCGGCCGGCCACCACGCGGCGACGTAGGGGTGCTCGGGCTCGGTGACGATGATGCGGCGGAAGCCGGCGGTCGCGGCCGGCTCGGCGCCGTCGAAGAACTCGAGCACGTTCATGTCCTCGAAGTCGAAGGCCAGGCTGCCGGCCGAGCCGTTGACCTCGATGCGGATGGCGTTCTTCCGGCCCAGCGCGAACCGGGTGGCCTCGAAGCTGGCCAGCGCGCCGCCGGAGAACCGGCCGAGGAAGACCGCCGCGTCGTCCACGGTGACCTCGCCGGTCTCCTCGCCGCCGACGCCGCTGAGGCTGCCGCTGGACACCGGCAGCGGCCGCTGCTTGACGAAGGTCTCCAGCAGGGCGCTGACCCCGGTGAGCCGCTCGCCGGTGATGTACTGCGTGAGGTCGACGATGTGCGCGCCGATGTCGCCCAGCGCCCCGGAGCCGGCCTTGTCCTTCTCCAGCCGCCACGACATCGGCGCGGCCGGGTCGGCGATCCAGTCCTGCAGGTACTGCGCGCGCACGTGCCGGATCTGCCCGATCCGGCCCTCGGCGACCAGCTGCCGGGCCAGCCCGATGGCCGGCACCCGGCGGTAGGTGAAGCCGACCATCGAGCGGACGCCGCGGGCGGCGGCCCGCGCGGCGGCCTCGGCCATCGCCTCGGCCTCGGCGACGGTGTTGGCCAGCGGCTTCTCGCAGAGGACGTGCTTGCCGGCCTCGAGAGCGGCGATGGCGATCTCGGCGTGGGTGTCGCCGGGCGTGCAGACGTCGACCAGGTCCACGTCAGGACGCTCGAGCACCCGGCGCCAGTCGGTCTCGGTGCTCGACCAGCCCAGCCGCCCTGCGGCGTCGGCGACCCGGGCGGGGTCCCGGCCGGCGAGCACGGTCAGCTCCGGTCGCAGGGGCAGCTCGAAGAAGTGGGGGGCGGTGCGCCAGGCCTGGGAGTGGGCGGCGCCCATGAAGGCGTAGCCGATCAGGGCCACGCGCAGAGGGGGTGTGCCGAGGGTGGAGGTCATGCGGTCGCTCCGGGGGGAGAGCGGGGTCGCCGGAGCACCGGGCTCCGGCGACCCCGCGGCAGCGGTCAGGACTCGAAGGCGGCGTCGATGTACTGGTCGACGTTCTCGGCGGTGACGACCGGCGCGTCGAGCACGATCCGCTGCGGCACCCCCTGGGAGGTGAGGTCGGACAGGCTCTTGCCCTGCCCCAGGAGCCGGGCGAGCGCGATCCCGTCCGCGGCCTGGGTGTGCGGGTAGATGACGGTCGCCTGGAGCACCGACTCGCCGGACTGGATCTCGCGCATCGCGTTCGCCGAGCCGGCGCCACCGACCATGAAGAACTCGCTGCGGCCGGCGTTGGTGATGGCGGCCAGGACGCCGACGCCCTGGTCGTCGTCGTGGTTCCAGATGGCGTCGATCTGCGGCGCGGCCTGGAGCAGGTTGGCCGCGGCCTCCTCGCCGCCCTCGACGGTGAAGTCCGCCGCCACCCGGTTGTCGACGTTGAGCCCGCACTCGGCCAGCGCGTCGGCGAAGCCCTGGCTGCGGTCCTGCGTCAGCGGCAGCGAGTCGATGCCGGCGATCTCCGCGACGACCGCGTCGGGCTGGTCGCCCAGCTGCTCACAGATGTACTGGCCGGCCGAGACGCCCATGCCGTAGTTGTCGCCCAGGACGGTGGCCTGGGCGGCGAACGGGCTGTTGAACTCGCGGTCGACGTTGATGACCGGGATGCCGGCCTCCATGGCCCGCAGCGCGACGGGGGTCAGGGCGGCGCCGTCGAAGGGCAGCAGCACGATCGCGTCGACGCCCTCGTTGATGAACGTCTCCACCTGGCTGATCTGGGTGCTGACGTCGTTGGTGCCCTCGGCGATGCTCAGCTCGACGTCCTCGTAGCGATCGGCCTCGGCCTGGGCGGCCTGGCTGATACCCGCCATCCAGCCGTGGTCGGCGGCCGGCGCGGAGAAGCCGATGCGGACCGTCTCACCGGCCTCGTCGTTGGGGCTGGCCGCGTTGTTGCCGCCGTCCTCGCCGGAGCTCTCCGGGGTGTTGCTGGTGCAGCCGGCCACGAGGGCGCCGGCACCGACCAGGGCGATCGCGGTGTAGGACAGGCGGCGGAAGGGACGCTGCCTCGCTGCAGACATGTGCTCTCCTCGGATGGGCCTCCCTGGCTGCTCTGGCCAGGTGGTCTGTCGGGTGCTGGTGCGCCCAACGGGCCGAGAGCCCGGTGGGGTGGTGCGGACCGGCGACGCGCCTCGGGGCGCACCGGTCACGTCTGGGGTCGGTCGGGCGCCGTTCCAGGGCCGGCCCCGCCGGGACCGCCGTCGGTGGTGGTCCCGCCGGACACCGCGCCGGACGGCGCTCCGGCCACCGCGGGGGCGCCGGCCGCAGGTCTGCCCGCGGTCGGGCGGCGGAAGCTGAAGCCGCCGGTGGCCAGGCGCTGCTGCAGCAGGACGGCGGCCACGATGATCACGCCCTTGGCGACCGCCTGCGCCGAGCTGGACAGGTTGTTCAGCACGAAGACGTTGTTCAGCGTGGTGAAGATCAGCACGCCCAGGACGGTGCCGACGATGGTGCCGCGGCCGCCGATGAGCAGCGTGCCGCCGATGACCACCGCGGCGATCGCGTCGAGCTCGTAGAGGGTGCCGTGCGTCGAGCTGCCGGTCGTCGTCCGGGCCATGAGCATCACCGCGGCGATGCCGCAGGTGAGGCCGGAGAGGACGTAGAGCTTGACCGTGTGCCGCTGCACGCGGATGCCGGCCAGCCGGGCGGCCTCGGCGTTGCCGCCGACGGCGAAGGTGCGCCGGCCGAACGTGGTGCGGTTGAGCAGCACCCAGCCGGCGACGGCGACCAGCGCGAAGATGATCACCAGGGTCGGGACGCCGAGGACGTCGCCGGAGAAGAAGTCCAGGAAGTCGCGGTTCTGGACGATCTGCGTCCGCCGGTTGGCGATGATCTCCGCCAGGCCGCGGGCGGCCGCCAGCATGGCGAGGGTGGCGATGAAGGCGGCGAGCTTGCCGTAGGCGATGACCACGCCGTTGACCAGCCCGGCGACCGAGCCGACGACGAGCGCGGTGAAGACCATGACGATCCAGTGGACGTCCTCGGCCATCTGCTGGGTGGCCAGCGTGGTGGCCCACACCGAGGACAGCGCGACCAGGGCGCCGACCGACAGGTCGATGCCGCCGCCGATGATCACGAACGTCATCCCGATGCTGACGACGCCGATGACGGCGGCGGCGCGCAGGATCGTCAGGGTGTTGTCGACGCTGGCGAACCGGTCACCGGCAGTGATGACACCGACGATGCAGAGGATCACCAGGGCCACGACCAGACCGAGGTTGCGGCCGACCGGGCCGGACATGAAGCCCGGCCCCTTCCCGCCGTTCCGCTCGGGCGCCGCCGGGCCCGCGGCCGTGCTCGCCGCTCCCCCCGTCGTCGCGGTGGTGCTGCCGCTCATGCCACGTCCCCTTCGTGCTGGGTTGTTCCGGTGAGGGGGGCGCCCCGGTGGCCGATCCCCTCCATGACCAGGTCGAGCACGCGGTGCTCGTCGAGCGCGTCGGCCGGTTCCTCGGCGAGCACCCTGCCCTCGGCGACGACCAGGACGCGGTCGGCCAGCCCGAGGACCTCCGGGATCTCGCTGGAGACGACCACGACCGCGACGCCGCGGTCGGCCAGGTCGCGCACCAGCGCGTAGATCTCCGACCGGGCGCCGACGTCCACGCCGCGGGTGGGCTCGTCGAGCAGCAGCACGCGGCAGTCGCGCAGCAGCCAGCGGGCCAGGACGACCTTCTGCTGGTTGCCGCCGGACAGGGTGCGGACCTCGCGGTCGACGTCGGCGGGACGCACGTCCAGCGACTCGACCTGGTGCCGCGCGGCGTCCTTCTCCGACGCCCCGGACAGGAAGCCGGCGCGGGCGAAGCGCGCCAGGCTGGAGATGCTGATGTTGCGGTAGACCGACTCGCCCAGCAGCAGGGCCTGGCTCTTGCGCTCCTCCGGGGCCAGCCCCACTCCGGCGGCCACCGCGCCCCCGACGTCCCCGGGACGCAGCCGGCGACCGGCGACGCGGACGGTGCCGGTGGTGGCGTGCCGCGCGCCGAAGACGGTCTCGAGGATCTCCGACCGGCCGGAGCCGACCAGGCCGGCCAGACCCACGATCTCGCCGGGGCGGACGCGGAACGACACGTCGCTGAACGAGTCGCGCAGGCCCAGCCCCTCGACCTCCAGCAGCGGCGCCTCGTCGGTGTGCGGCAGCGCCCGCCGCTCCGGGAAGACGTACTCGATGGTGCGGCCGGTCATCAGCGTGATGACCTCGCGGGTCGGCGTCTCGCGGGCCGGGAGCCCGGTGGCGACGGTGCGGCCGTCCTTGAGCACGGTGATCCGGTCGCCGATCGTGCGGATCTCCTCGAGCCGGTGGGAGATGTAGACGACGGCGACGTCGGAGGCCTGCAGCTCGCGGATGACCGCGAACAGCCGCTCGACCTCCTCGTTGTCGAGGACGGCGGACGGCTCGTCCATGACGATCAGCTTCGCGTCCTGGGACAGCGCCCGGGCCATGCTGACCATCTGCTGGGACGCGGCCGACAGCGACCCGACCTCCGCCGTCGGCCGGATCTCCGGGTGACCGAGGCGGGTGAGCAGCTCACCGGCGGCCTGGTTGGCCTCGGCGGGCCGGGTGATGCCCAGCCGGGAGAACTCCCGCCCGAGGAAGACGTTGTCGGCGACGGTCAGCCCGGCCACCAGGTCCAGCTCCTGGTAGATGGTCGCGATGCCCAGCGACATGGCGGCCTGCGGCGTGGCCAGGTCGACCGGCTGCCCGCGCCAGGAGATGCGCCCGGCGTCGGGCTGGTGCGCGCCGGCCAGGACCTTGATCAGCGTGGACTTGCCGGCGCCGTTCTGGCCGAGGAGGCAGTGCACCTCCCCCGCGCGGACGTCGAGGTCGACGCCGTCGAGCGCCCGGACCCCCGGGAAGGTCTTGACGATCCCGCGCATCTCCAGCAGCGGGGCCGTCACGACCGACACCCGCTGAGTGTCGGAGGAAGGACCGAGGACACGGCGTCACCACCCGGACTTTTGCTCAACGCTGATCATTAGTGGGGTCAGCGAGGAACGTATGTCCCGGCCGCGAGTGTGGTCAAGGCCACGTCACGGGTGTTTCCGAACCGAGACGTTCCGCCGGCGCACCCCAGCCACGGAGGGTGCGCGACACGCCTCCGGGCGGCGGGAGGGGCCAGGTGGCCCTAGCGGGCCAGGGCCTCGACGGACTCGTCGTCGAGGTATCCCTCGATGGCCATCAGCGCCGCCCCGACCCGGCCGGAGAGATCGGGGGCCTCGCTGACGGTGATCTCCAGCGTCCGTGCCGCCAGCGGCATCGACCGGCGGTAGACGGCCTCGCGGATGCCCGCCAGCAGCGGGACGCCGGCCCGGGCCACGCCGCCGGTCACCACGATGCGGTGCGGGTTGAAGAAGTTGACCAGCGCCGCGAGCACGGTGCCGATGGTGCGGCCGGCGTCCCGGACCAGCTCCAGCGCCGGGCCGTTCCCCTGGGTGGCCAGCCCGACCAGCTCCCGCGTCGTGGTCACCGGCAGCCCCGCCGCGACGGCGTCGCGCAGCAGCGCCCCGCCGCCGGCGATCGCCTCCAGGCAGTTCTCCTGGCCGCAGCGGCAGACGACCGTGTGCCCGTGGGACCGGGCGATCTGGATGTGCCCGATGTCGCCGGCGCTGCCCTGGGCGCCGCGGTAGACGCGGCCGTCGACGATCACGCCGCAGCCGATGCCGGTGCCGACCTTGACGACGAGCACGTCCTGGACCGAGCCCCCGACCCCCATCTCCCCGAGGGCCATCACGTTGACGTCGTTGTCCACGAACACCGGGCACTCGTAGCGGCCGAAGGCGCTGGGGATCGGGTAGTCGTGCCAGCCCGGCATGATCGGCGGGTGCGAGGGCCGCCCGGTCGAGTGCTCCACCGGGCCCGGGACGCCCACCCCGACGGCGCAGACGTCGGCCGGTGTCAGGCCCGCCTCGGCGAGCACCTTCTCCGCCAGCCGGTCCACCTCGGCGAGCACGGGGCCGGGACCCTCGGCGACGTCGATGTCGTGGCCGGCGGTGGCGAGGATCTGCGCGGACAGGTCGGTGACGGCGACGTCCACGCTCGTGACGCCGAGGTCGACGGCGAGCACGCACCCGGCCCGGCTGTTGAACTGCAGCAGGGTCGGCGGCCGCCCGCCCGTGCTCCCGCCGCGCCCGCCCTCCTCCAGGAGGTTGGCGGCGATCAGCTGGTCGACCCGGGCGCTGACGGTGTTCCGGGACGCGCCGGTGAGCACGACGAGCTCGGCGCGGCTGCGCGCCCGGCCGGTCCGCACGTGACGCAGCAGCGCTCCGGCGGAGGCAGAGGTGTGCGCCATGTGGTCATCGTGACACGGACCCGCACGTTCTCCCTGCGCCCGGAGCCGCGGCTCCGGACGGACCCGGCGGACGCTCGTGGCCGACTGTTCACCGACCGGCCTCCCGCGGTTCCCCGGACGCGGCCGATCCTGGGGGCGTCCCTCCACCGGCTGGGAGTGCCCGTGTCCGAGATCCTGCTCGCCGTTCTCGCCGAGGCGGTTGCGGCCGCTCTGATCGCCCTGCTGGTCGCCGGCGTCCGGCGCGTGCTGCGCACCCCCGCGACCTGAGCCCGCGCCGCGGGGTCGGGACGGTTGCCCGCGGGCCGGACGGCGAGTAGGCAAGAGCCCTCCACGCCGCGCCGCCGGGACGGAGCACGCAGGCCCGGCCGGTGGCCGACCCGCACGCCGGGAGGGACCGGGATGACCGAGACCAGGCAGCCGCGGAGCACCACGGAGCGGGAGCGGACGGGGAAGTCCGGCCGCACCGCCACGGCCGTCCCCGCGCCGAGGACCGCCGAGCCGGCTCCCCAGGTACAGGCGCCGCGCACCCTCACCGTCCGCCTGCCGCTGGTCACCATCACCGTCGGCCCGCTGCCGGCCGCCCCCGCACCCACGGCCGCGCCGCCGGCGGCACCGCGGGACCGCGGGACGTTCCAGAAGGTCGTCTTCTACGGCGGCGTCGCGGCCGCGGGCGCGATGGGCGCGCTCGAGTGGCCGGTGGCGCTGGCGGTGGCCGCCGGCACCTGGGTCGCCCAGCACACGGCACCGGTCGCCGCCCGGATCCCCGGCCGGCCGGCGTCGCGGCCGATGGCCCAGGGAGAGCCGGCCGGCCCGTCACCCGACCCGGACGCCGCCGGCGGCTGACCCGTCCACCGCCTCGCGCAGCACGGCCGCGACCTCCCGCGGGTGGGTCTGCACCGTCATGTGCGCCGCGCCCGGCACCTCGACCAGCCGGCCGAGCGGCGCCGCGGCGGCCACGGCGGCGGCCCAGGCGTGCGGGCACAGCCGGTCGCGGGTGCCGCGGACGACGGTCACCGGCACGTGGGTGCCGCGCAGCCGGACGTCGATCCGGTCCGGCGCGGCTGCCCGCCACAGCTGCCGCATGGCCCGCGGGCCGGTGTGCCACCACTGGGCGAGGACCAGCGGCACCTGCCACCACGGCTCGCCCAGCGCCGTCCCGAGCCACCGCCGGGCCAGCACCGGGGCCGACCGCAGCCGGGGGTCGGTGGTGGGCCCGAGCAGCACGAGCCCGGCCACGCGCGGGTCGGCCGCCGCGGCGGCCACGACCTGGCAGCTCTGCGAGTGACCGACGAGCACCACCGGTCCGGTCCCGAGCCGGTCCCGCAGCCGGGCGGCCAGGTCGTCCAGCGGTGGGACCGGCGCGGCGCGGCCCATGCCGGGCAGGACGACCACCTCGCCGGGCAGCAGCCGGCGCAACCGCGCCGAGGACCGGGCGTCGAGACCCAGCCCGGGGACGAGCACCGGCCGGGCCGTGGGGATCACCACCCCAACGGTCTACCTGCCCGCCGCGTGAGGCGCCGCTCGACGGGTAGGGCCAGACTGTGGCCTGCATCCCTCGGGGCCGCACACGGTTCCGAGACGGCGGGATGGGAGACTCATTCGTCATGACGACATCACCTGCGACCGAACCCGTCGGCACTCCCCCGTCCGACCGTCCCAGGGTCGTCATCATCGGCTCGGGATTCGGTGGCCTGTTCGCCGCCCGGGCGCTGCGGAACGCGCCGGTCGACGTCACCCTGGTCGCCAAGACCAGCCACCACCTGTTCCAGCCGCTGCTCTACCAGGTCGCCACCGGCATCCTCAGCGAGGGCGAGATCGCCCCGCCCACCCGCGAGATCCTGCGGGGGCAGAAGAACGCCCGCGTGGCGCTCGGCGAGGTCACCGACATCGACCTGGCCAACCGCACCGTCACCTCGACCATCCTCGGCCGCCGCACCGTGCACCACTACGACGAGCTGATCGTCGCCGCCGGGGCCGGGCAGTCCTACTTCGGCAACGACCAGTTCGCCGAGTTCGCGCCCGGCATGAAGAGCATCGACGACGCCCTCGAGCTGCGCGGGCGGATCTTCGGCGCCTTCGAGCTGGCCGAGCTGGCCACCGACCCGGCCGAGGTCGACCGGCTGCTCACGTTCGTCGTCGTCGGCGCCGGCCCGACCGGGGTGGAGATGGCCGGGCAGATCGCCGAGCTGGCGCACCGGACCCTGCACCGGGACTTCCGCAACATCGACCCGACCCGGTCGCGGGTGATCCTGCTCGACGCCGCCCCCGCCGTCCTGCCGTCGTTCGGGGAGAAGCTCGGCGACCGCGCCCGCCGCCAGCTCAACCGGATCGGCGTGGAGGTCCAGCTGGGCGCGATGGTCACCATCGTCGATGCCAACGGCCTGGAGGTCAAGGACGCCGACGGGCAGACCCGGCGCATCCAGGCGGCCACCAAGATATGGGCGGCCGGCGTCCAGGCCTCCCCGCTGGGCCGGATGCTCGGTGAGCAGTCCGGCGCCGAGGTGGACCGCGCCGGCCGGGTCTCGGTCCAGCCGGACCTCACCCTGCCCGGCCACCCCGAGGTGCACGTCGTCGGCGACATGATGAGCCTGGACCGGCTGCCGGGTGTCGCGCAGGTCGCCATCCAGGGCGGCCGGTACGCCGCCGACCAGATCAAGCGCAAGCTCGCCGGCCGCGAGCCCAAGGGCCCGTTCCGCTACACGGACAAGGGGTCGATGGCGACCATCTCCCGGTTCTCCGCGGTCGCCGACAT
Source organism: Geodermatophilus sp. SYSU D00708 (assembly GCF_054050115.1). Taxonomy (NCBI): domain Bacteria; kingdom Bacillati; phylum Actinomycetota; class Actinomycetes; order Geodermatophilales; family Geodermatophilaceae; genus Geodermatophilus; species Geodermatophilus sp. SYSU D00708. The sequence continues at coordinate 77,414 of NZ_JBJGYS010000023.1, forward strand.
CGGCAAGCTGAAGTTCCAGGGCTTCATCGCCTGGGTGCTGTGGCTGGTCGTCCACCTGATGTACATCGTCGGGTTCAAGAACCGGCTCACCACGGTGCTGCACTGGATGGTCAGCTTCCTCGGCCGCGGGCGGGCCGAGCGGGTCGCCACCCAGCAGCAGGTCTACGGCCGGCTGGCACTGGAGCACCTGGGGCCTGGGTTCTCGGTGTCCAAGACCGGCGGCCCCAAGGACGACGCCGCGCCCGACGTGGACGTCACCGAGCGCAAGTCCGCCTGAAGGAGGACCCCGTCCTCCCCACCCCTCGCAGGCTCGGGGCGGGACCCGGGACGGGGCCCCAGGTCAGGGAGCGTCGTCCAGCCAGTGGTCGAGCGCGGCGGAGACGAGGTCGGGTGTCACCACGTGCCCGCCGGCGAACTCCTCGTAGGTGACGTCGTAGCCGGAGTCGGCGAGCAGCCGGGACACCCGCCGTCCGCACCGGTCGACGGGGAGCACGCGGTCGGCGGTGCCGTGGGAGATCCAGATGCGCGGCCGGCCGGCGCGGCCGGGCGGGGCGACGAAGCCCGGCGAGAAGGCCAGGACGGCGTCGACGACGTCCCCGTTGGCCAGTCCGAGGGACAGCGCGTAGGACGCCCCGTCGGAGAACCCGCCGACGGCGACCCGGCTCACCGGCTGGGCGGCGAAGACGCGCTCGAGGGCGGCGTCGAGCAGCGCGACGTCCCGGCCCAGTCCCCCGGCGATGAGGTCCCACGTGCGGCCCACCGACGTGGTCGCCAGCACGAGCACGCCCCGGCGCACGGCGACGTCACCGACCGCCGCGAGGCTCTGCGCAGAGGTGCCCCCGGCGCCGTGGCAGAACACCAGCAGGGGGCGCGGGCCGGGCGCGCGGTCCGGCACGGCCAGCAGCGCCTCGGCCCGTGTGTCCAGGCCGAGCGAGACCGTCCCGGCCGGGAACGGCTTCCCGGGCGCCGCGGCCGACGGCCGGCTCTGCAGGCGCCCGTCCGCCGCCGGCCGCAGGTCCACCGGCGCCTCAGACGACGTGCGCCAGGGGCGGCACGTGCTCCTCGGGCCGCTCGAGGTGCAGCGGCTGCAGCGGACGGGTGTCGTCGAGGTAGAGGAACGCGTCGTACCGCTCCCCCACCACCGTGGGCACGTAGTTCCCCCAGCGCTCCCGCTCGGGCCGGTAGACCACCCCGATCGCGCGGTGGTCGAGCCGCCGATCCAGCCAGGCCGGCCGCGGCCCGCGGGGGACGACGAACAGCGCGTCGCGCCCGACCTCGTCGTGCAGCACCGCCTCCAGGCTGCCGGGGCGGGCCTCGGGCACGGGCATGCGCTGCATCTGCGCGCCCCACTCCGACCCTGCGACCACCCCGCCCGCGTGGCCGCCGAGGCCCACGAGGACGACGTCGTCCCGGCCGTGCCGCTCGCGCAGCAGCTGCCCGACGTTGACCATCCCGGAGTCGGCCATGTCGGTGGCCCGGGCGTCGCCGACGTGCGTGTTGTGCTCCCAGACGACCGCCTTGTCCCCGGCATGGGCGAGCAGCCGGTCGAGGGTGTCGGCCATGTGCACGTCGCGGACGTTCCACGACTCGGCCGAGCCCCGCACCATCGCGCGGTAGTAGCGCTCGGCGTCGACGACCACGGCGGCGTTCTGCTCGGCCGAGAAGCGCATCTCGGGGTCGCCGTCGAACGACACCTCCCCGCGCCGCTCGCACAGGTGGTGCAGCAGGTCGACGACGGCATGCTCACAGGAGGTCGGCGCGAATCGGCTGGCGAAGGCGTACTCGGCGCCGTCCTCCCCGAACGGCTCGAAGCAGCGCAGCGCGCGGACCGCCGTCTCCACGTGCTCGGGCTCGTTCTCCCGCAACCAGGCGACCAGCTCCTGCATGGAGTCCCAGAGGCTGTAGACGTCCAGGCCGTAGAAGCCGACCCGCTGGTCGTCAGGGCGCTCGGCGTTGACCTCGCGCAGCCAGCGGCAGAAGTCGACGACGTCGTCGTTGGCCCACAGCCAGGTGGGCCAGCGGGAGAAGGCGTCGAGCGCGTCGTGCGGGTCGGCGTCGGCCCCGGGGCGGAGCTTGACGCTGCGGTTGACCCGGTAGCAGTCGGGCCAGTCGCCCTCGACCGCGACGAAGCCGAAGCCGCGCTCGGTGACCAGCCGGCGCGTCAGCGCCGCCCGCCAGGCGTAGTACTCGTGCGTGCCGTGGCTGGCCTCGCCGATCGCGACGACGCGGGCGTCCCCGACCCGCTCCAGCAGCGGGTCGAGGTCGACCGGTCCCCGCAGCGGGAGGGCGAGGTCGCGGACGCCGGAGGTCACGGTGCTACTCCGCGCTCCCGGGCTCGGCCATCTGCCGGTGCGCCTTGCTCTTGAGCCGGTCGGGGATGACGGCGTTGGCGGCGCCCTGCACCTTGGTCATGAGCGAGCCCGCGACGACCTTGTCCTCCCCCTTCATCAGCGCCTCGAAGCCCTGCTCGGCGACCTGCGCCGGGTCGTCCTTCTTGCCGGCGCCGATCTTGGTGTCCTGCATCTCGGCGCGGTCGAAGAACTCCGTGTCGGTGGGCCCGGGCATCAGCGAGGTCACCGTGACCCCGGTGTCCTTCAGCTCTTCCACCAGCGCCTCGGCGAACGACTGGATGAACGACTTGGACGCGTTGTAGATCGCCTGGAACGACCCGGGCATCGTCGAGGCGATGGACGAGGTGAACAGCACCCGCCCCTCGTTGCGCGCCACCATGTCCCGCAGCACCAGCTTGGCCAGCCGCACCGTCGAGGTGACGTTGAGGTCGATGATCTCGAGCTCCTCGTCGAGCTCGTTCTCGACGAACGGGCCGCCCTGCCCGACCCCGGCGTTGAGCGCGGCCGCCGCGAGCGGGCGCCCGGTCGCCTGGACGGCGGCCCAGACGGCGTCCACCCCGGCGGCGGTGCGCAGGTCGGCGCGGACCTCCTGCACCGTCGTCCCGCCCTCGCGCAGCTGCGCGGCGGCCGTGGTCAGCTCGGTGTCCTCGGCGTTGACGACGAGGTCGAAGCCGGCGCCGGCGAACTGGCGGGCGAGTTCCAGCCCGATCCCGCTTGAGGCACCGGTCACGAGAGCGAGGGGGCGCGGTTCGGTCATGGGACTCCCCTACCCGGGTCGCCGCAGGTCACGCGCGTCAGCCGTCGCCGACCGCGCTGTCCCTGACCAGCTCGGCGGCCACCGCCCGCAGGTCCCCGGTGGCCTCCCACGTCCGTCGCTGGCGGGCCGCCGACGTCCCCCGCCGCTCCAGGCGGACCAGCAGCCGGTCGACCTCGTCCTCCTCGTCGTGGGCGCGGAGGTCGTCGGCGAGCTCGGCCAGCAGCCGGTCGACGGCGGCGCGCGCCGGCACCGGCTCGCCGCGGACCGGGTCGTAGAGCTCGCCACCGAGGCCGTCCTTCGCCGCCCGCCAGCGCGCCGCGCGCAGCAGCTCGGGCCGCACCTCGGGCACCGGCTCGCCGTGCTCGGCACGGGTGGCGAGCACCCGCACCAGGGAGCGGGCCAGCGCCGCGTGCAGGACGACGTCGTCGAGGGCGGTGCACACGTCGGCGAGCCGGAACTCGACCGTGGGGTAGCGGCTCGAGGGGCGCAGGTCCCAGTAGAGGTGCCGGGCGTCGCCGATGACGCCACCGCGCACCAGGGCGTCGACGACCGCCCGGTAGCGGTCGGCGCTGCCCAGGTGCTCGGGCGGCCCGGCGTTGGGCCAGCGCGACCACCACGGCGTGCGGAAGCTCTCGTAGCCGGTGTCGACGCCGTCGTGGAAGGGCGAGCTGCCGGTCATCGCCAGCAGCACCGGCAGGTACGGCCGCGCGCGGTCCAGCACGGCCACCGCCGTCTCCAGGTCCGGGACGCCCACGTGCACGTGGCAGCCGCAGATGTCCTGCTGGCGGGCGAGGACCGCCCAGCGGGCCACCATGTCGTCGTACCGCCGGTCGGGGGTCATGGGCTGGTCGCGCCAGGAGCCGAAGGGGTGGGTGGAGGCGGCCAGCACCGCCACCCCGCCGCGGGCGGCCGCGGCCGCGGCCTCCCTGCGCGTGGCGACCAGCGCGGCGCGCAGCCCGGCGAGGGTGGTGCACACGCCGGTCGCCGTCTCCAGCTGGGTCGTCGTGATCTCGGCGTGCACGTGCGCCCCGGCCTCGCCGGCGAGCGCGGCCGCGGCGACCTCCGGCGCCGGGGTGAGCGCGAGGGTGTCCGGGTCGACGAGGTGGAACTCCTCCTCCACGCCCAGCGTGGCCCCGGCCGGCACCGGGCCCGGCGAGCCGGCCGGTGCGGTCACGGTTCGGCGAACCAGGCGAAGCCGAGGCCGGGGACGAGCAGGCGGCCGTCGCGGACCTCCAGCGGGCCGTCGCTGCCGTGCACCAGCGGGAAGGTGCCGAAGCCGGTGACGGTGTCGGCGTCGACCTCCTGCGGCTCCGGGCTGACGTTGGCCAGCCCGACGAACGTGCCGCTGCGCGGGTGCCGCCGCGACCACGCCAGCACCGCGTCGCCGCCGGCGTCCAGCAGCACCGACTCGACGCCCCCGCGCAGCGCGAGGACCGACCGGCGCACCTCCCCCAGCCGGCGGATCCGCGCGAAGACGCGGCCCTCGACCGTGGTGGGGTCGTTCCGGCGGCCCGCGGCGGGCCAGTCCATGGGCGGCCGGTGCATCCAGCGGTTGTCCGGTGCCCGCTCGGGGTCGGCCAGGTAGCCGGGGTCGTTGCGCAGGGCCAGCTCGTCGCCCATGTAGAGCAGCGGGATCCCGCCGAAGCCGTAGACCACCGAGTACAGCAGCACCAGCCTGCGGATCCCGGCCTCCAGGCCCTCGTCGTCCCCGTCGGCCAGCGCCTGCTCGATGCCGCACAGCGAGGCGGCGGACCCGGAGATGCGCGCGTCGCCGGTGGCCTCGTTCTCCTGGAACAGCGCCCCGCGGGCGAACGAGCCGGGGAAGCGGCCGGCGTAGAAGTCGTTGAGGAAGCGCCGGTGGGCGAACCCGTCCAGGCCGACGGCGGCGGCGTCCTCGTCGGTGACCGCCCAGCCGATGTCGTCGTGGCCGCGCACGTAGGTGACCCACGTGGACGACGGCGGGATCGGCCGCATCCGACCCAGCGCGGCCCGGGCCAGCCGCACGTCCTGCGTGGCCAGGCTGCTCCACAGCAGCACCATGAGCGAGTTGTGGTAGGCCAGCTCGCACTCGGGCCGGAACCGGTCGTGCCCGCCGAGGTAGGGCACCAGGTCGTCGGGCGACACGATCGCCTCGGCCTTGAAGACGACGCCGGGGGCGGCCAGCCGGGTCAGCGCGTGCAGCAGCTGCAGCAGCGAGTGGCCCTCCGGCAGGTTCTGGCAGGAGGTGCCCAGTCGCTTCCACATGAACGGGACGGCGTCCATGCGGAAGACGTCGACACCGCGGTTGGCCAGCCAGGTGATCTCGCCGAGCATCGCCAGGGTGACCTCGGGGTTGGCGTAGTCGAGGTCCCACTGGTAGGGCCAGAACGTCGTCCAGACCCAGCCGCCGGCACCGCCGCGGGCCTCGGGCACCCAGCTGAACGAGCCCGGCGCCCGGTCGGGGAAGACCTCCGGGATGGTGGCGTCGTAGGCGTCGGGCAGGGTGCGGTCGGGGAAGGCGGTGTAGAAGCCGGCGTACGCCGGGTCGCCGGCCAGCCAGCCCTGCGCCCACGGGTGCTCGCGGGCGGTGTGGTTGAGGACCAGGTCGATGCACAGGCTCATGTCCCGCTCGTGCAGGGCGGCCGCGACCCGCTCCAGGTCGGCCATCGTGCCCAGCCGCGGGTCGACGGCGCGGTAGTCGGCCACCGCGTACCCACCGTCGTTCTCGCCGGGGCGGGGCCGCAGCAGCGGCATCAGGTGCAGGTAGGTGGTGCCCAGCTCGGCGAGGTGGTCGAGGTGGTCGGGCAGCCGGTCGAGGGTGCCGCAGAAGCGGTCGACGTAGCAGACGTAGCCCTGCACCCGCGCCCGCTGGAACCACGCCGGGTCGATCTCGCGGCGGCGGTCGATGCGGCGCAGTTCCTCGGGCCGCTCGGCCGCGGCGGCCAGGACCACCCGCAGCGCCCGCTCGAACAGCTCGTCGGCGGCGTCCCCGTAGAGCTCGGCGAGGGGCTCACCGACGTCGAAGACCGCGAGGTCGGCCCGGGCGAGGAACGCGTCGCCCTCGGCCTCCCCCAGCGCGGCGACCGCCTCCTTCGCCACCCGCGGCCGCAGGGCCGCCCACGACCGTGCCGCCGCAGCTCTGCGGTCGGCCGCCGAGATCGTCATCGGCCCAGTATCGGGGCGGTGTTCGCCCACGGCATGACGCCCGCCACACCGGCCCCCGGAGGAGTTCACTGAGACGTGTAAGCGTGTAATCGAGGAGGTCCGCCATGAGCCTGCTCCCGGGTCCGTCCGCCGAGGGCGTCACGGACGGCGCCGCGCTGGACGCCTACTCCCGCGTGGTCACCGCCGTCGCCGCCGAGCTGACCCCGCACGTGGCCGCGCTGCAGGTCACCAGCGGCGGGGCGGGGTCGGCGGTCGTCGTCCCCGGCGACGGGCTGATGCTGACCAACGCCCACGTGGTCGGGCGGTCCCACCGCGGCCGAGCCGTCTTCAGCGACGGCAGCGAGGCCGACGTCGACGTCGTCGGCGCCGACCCGTTGTCGGACCTCGCGGTGGTCCGCGCCCGGTCGGCGACGCCGCCGCCGGCCCAGCTCGGGGACGCCGCCGCGCTGCGCGTGGGCCAGCTCGTCGTCGCGGTGGGCAACCCGCTCGGCCTGGCCGGCTCGGTCACCGCCGGGGTGGTCAGCGGCCTGGGCCGGTCCCTGCCCACCCGCGACGGCCGGACGGCGCGGGTGGTGGAGGACGTCATCCAGACCGACGCCGCGCTCAACCCGGGCAACTCCGGCGGGGCGTTGGCCGACTCCGCCGGCCGGGTCGTGGGCGTCAACACCGCCGTCGCCGGCTGGGGCCTCGGGCTCGCGGTGCCGATCAACGACACCACCCGGCGGATCGTGGCCGCGCTGACCCGCGACGGCCGCGTGCGCCGGGCCTTCCTCGGGCTGGTGAGCACCCCGGCTCCCCTGCCGGCACCGCTCGCCGAGCGCACCGGTCGCCGGCGGGGGCTGCGGGTCGTCGACGTCGTCCCGGGCTCGCCGGCCGACCGGGCCGGGCTCAAGGCCGGCGACCTGGTGCTCGAGGCCGGACGGCGGCCGGTGGCGGAGGCGCAGAGCCTGCAGCGGCTGCTGTTCGACGAGGCGATCGGCCAGGCCCTGCCGGTGACGGTGTACCGGCGCGGCGCCATGGTCGACGTCATCACGGTGCCCACCGAGCTCACCGGCGGGTGACCTGCTCCTCCCCCGATGGGGGGGCCTGTCGTCACGCTGCGCTCCAGACCGTCACCGGTCCGGTCGATCCTGTCCGCGACCAGCACGGACACGACGGGGGTACAGGTGGGCGAGGACCGGCCGACGGGGATCGCGCTGCTCGCGTTGCTGTACGCGGTCAGCGGGGCCCTGTGCGTCGTGGGCGCGCTCAACCCCATGTCGCCGGACACCCCCGTGGGCCTCGCCTGGGTACTGGCCGGCGTCGGCCTGCTCGGCGGTGCGCTGCTGTGGTGGCGCCGGGCCGGGCTCAGTGCGCGGTCGGTGCACGCCGCGGTCGGGCTGATGTCGACGCTGGTCGCCGTCCTCGCGTGGCAGTCGGCCACCGCGGTCGGCATCGTCGGCCTCGGCCCGTGCATGGTCGCGGTGGGGCTGTTCTGCGCCCACTACCTCGGCTCCCGCGCCGCCCGCCTGCACGTCGGCTACCTGGTCGCCGCGACCACCGCCGGGGCGATCGCCGCGGTGCCCGGCGGCTTCGCCGTGCCGTGGCTGACGATGGTGGTGACGGTGGGAACCGTCGCCGAGGCGCAGGTCCGCATCGCCGCCCAGCTGCACCGCGCCGCCGGGACCGACCCGCTCACCGGGCTGGCCAACCGGCGCGCCTGGGAGGCCGACGCCACCCGCAGCCTCGCCCACGCCCAGCGCACCGGCGAGCCCCTGACGGTGGCGGTGATCGACCTCGACGGCTTCAAGGCCGTCAACGACCACCAGGGCCACGGCGCCGGCGACGCCCTCCTGCAGTCCCTCGCGCGGGCGTGGAGCTCCGAGCTGCGGATGGCCGACCTGCTCGGTCGCCAGGGCGGCGACGAGTTCGTCCTGTGCCTGCCGAACACCGACACGTCCCACGCCGGGGAGCTGCTGACCCGGCTGCGGGCCAGCCACACCGCGTCCTGGTCCGCGGGGACCGCCACCGCCCGGCCCGGCGACACGCTCTCCGACCTGGTCATGCGGGCCGACGCCGAGCTGTACCGGAACAAGCGCCACCGCCGGGCCCGACGAAGCGCGTAGGCGGGCCGTCCGGCTCTGGCCGCGGCCGCAGTCCCGGGAGCACGGTGGCGGCGTCCCCGAGGGGAGGTCGACATGGGGTCGGTCGTGGTGTGCGGCGGCGGGATCGTCGGGCTGACCGCCGCGATGATGCTGGCGCGCGATGGGCACGAGGTCACCGTGCTGGAGGCCGACCCGGACGGCGCACCGACGACGGCCGCCGCGGCCTGGACGTCGTGGCAGCGCAGGGGGGTCGCGCAGTTCCGGCAGCCGCACAACCTGTTCGCCCGCTTCCGGGAGGTCGTCGACGCCGAGCTCCCGGGGCTCACCGACCGGCTCGCCGCGGCCGGGTGCCCGTGGGTGGACTACCTCCAGGCGATGCCGCCGTCCGTCACCGACCGCACACCGCGCCCTGGGGACGACCGCGTCCGCTTCGTCACCGGGCGCAGGCCGGTCACCGAGTCCGTCGTCGCGGCCGCGGCGGTGGAGGTGCCCGGCCTGACGGTGCGCCGCGGCGTCCGGGTGTCGGGGCTGCTCCCCGCGCCGTCGGCACTGCCGGGGGTGCCGCACGTCCGCGGCGTGCGGACGACGACCGGCGAGGAGATCCCGGCCGACCTCGTCGTGGACGCGACCGGCCGGCGCACCCGCAGCGGCGACTGGCTGGCCGAGCTGCACGCCCGGGAACCGGAGGTGGAGAGCGAGGACAGCGGGTTCGTCTACTACACGCGGTACTTCACCGGCCCGGAGCCGCCGCGGCTCAGGGGCCGGGCGCTCGCCCCGCTCGGCAGCTTCTCGGTCCTCACCCTGATCGCCGACAACGACACGTGGTCGGTGACCGTCTTCGGCCCGAGCGCCGACACCGCCCTCAAGGCGGTGCGCCACCCCGACGCGTTCGCCCGCGTCGTGGGGGCCTGCCCGCTGCAGGCCCACTGGCTGGACGGCCGGCCGATCACCGACGTGCTCGCCATGGCCGGCGTGCTGGACTGCGCGCACCGGTACGTCGTCGACGGGGAGCCGGTCGTCACCGGGTTCGTCCCGGTCGGGGACGCCTGGGCCTGCACCAACCCCTCCGCCGGCCGGGGCATCTCGATCGGCGCGGTCCACGCCCAGGTGCTCCGCCGGGCCGTGGCCGCGCACCTCGACGCTCCCGGCCGGCTGGCGAGGGAGTTCGCCGAGGCCACCGAGCGCGACGTGGCGCCCTTCTACCGCGACCAGTTGACCGCCGACCGGGCGCGCCTCGCGGAGATGGAGGCCATCCGGTCCGGCACCGAGCCCCCGGCGCCGAACCCCGCGCAGGCCCGGTTCCTCGCCGCGGCCATGCGCGACGCCGACGTCTTCCGCGCCCTGGTCGAGACGGTGACCTGCCTGGCGCGGCCGGCCGAGGTGCTCGCCCGCCCCGGGATGCGCGAGCGAATCGAGGCCGCCGCGGACGGCGCCCCGCCCCCGACATCCGGCCCCGACCGGCGGCAGCTGCTCGACCTGCTCGCCGGGTGACCCCGGGGCCGGCCGTCGACCCGCCCGACCGGGTCCTCGTGCCCTGTCCGCTGCCCTGCTCGCGGGCGGAGGGTGTCCCCGTCTGCTGCTCGGGGAGGTCGACATGGCGGCCATCGTGGTGTGCGGCGGCGGGGTCATCGGGCTGTGTGCGGGGCTGATGCTGGCCGACGACGGGCACGACGTGACCGTCCTGGAGGCCGACCCCCGCGACCCGCCGGACACCCCCGTCGGGGCGTGGGACGACTGGCGCCGCACGGGCGTGGCCCAGTTCCGCCAGCCGCACACGCTCTTCCCGCGGTTCCGCGTGGTCGCCGAGGAGGAGTTGCCCGGTCTGGTGGACCGGCTCTCCGACGGCGGGTGCGCCTGGGGGGACTACACCGACCCGCTCCCCCCGGGCATCGCCGACCGCACCCCGCGCCCCGGGGACGACCGGCTGCGCTTCGTCACCGGCCGGCGGCCGGTCACGGAGGCCGTCGTCGCCACGATGGCGGCCGAGCACCCCCGGGTCACCGTGCGCCGCGGCGTCCGGGCCACCGGGCTGGTGCCCGGTGCGGCCGCGGTCACCGGTGTCCCGCACGTCTGCGGCGTCCGCACCGACGACGGCGGCCCGGTCCCCGCCGACCTGGTGGTCGACGCGACCGGCCGCAGGACGCGCGGCAGCGAGTGGCTGGCCGAGCTGGGTGCCCGGCCGCCGCAGGTGGAGCGCGACACGGGCGGCTTCGTCTACTACACGCGCTACTACACGGGGCCGCGACAGCCGCAGCGGATCGGCCCCCAGCTGACCCCGATGGGGAGCATCTCGGTCATCACGCTGGTCGGCGACAACGACACCTGGTCGGTGACCGTGTTCGGCCCGACCCACGACACCCCCCTCAAGGCGCTGCGCGACCCGGAGGTGTTCACCCGGGTGGTGGCCGCCTGCCCGCGCCAGGCGCACTGGCTGGACGGCCAGCCGATCACCGAGGTGCTGGCGATGGCCGGCGTCCTCGACTGCTACCGCCGGCTGGTCGTCGACGGGGAGCCGGTGGTGACCGGCTACGTCCCGGTCGGGGACGCCTGGGCCTGCACCAACCCCTCGGCCGGCCGCGGCATCTCGGTGGGGATGGTCCACGCCCAGACGTTGCGCGCCACGGCCCGCGAGCACCTCTCCGACCCGGCCGCGTTCGGGCGGGCCTTCGACGAGGCCACCGAGCGGGACGTGACACCGTTCTTCCGGAACCAGCTCGCCGCCGACCGCGTGCGGATCGCCGAGATGAACGCGATCCGCGAGGGTCGCGAGCCCCCGGCGCCGGACCCGGTGCGGGCGCAGTTGCTCGCCGCGGCGGTCCACGATCCCGAGGCCTACCGGGCGCTGCTCGAGATGATCACCTGCCTGGCCCTGCCCGAGCAGGTGCTGGCCCGGCCGGGGATGCGGGAGCGGCTCGCGCAGTACGCCGACCAGCCGGTGCCGGTCGCGCCCGGCCCCGACCGCCGGCAGCTGCTCGACCTGCTCGCCGGGTGACGGACCCCCCGTCCCCCGCCGGGGGGCCGCCCGTCAGGGGCGTCGCCAGTCGTCGGACTCGAGGTGGGAGCCGGCCATCGGGCCCATCTGCAGCATGCCGCCGTCCACCGGCCAGGACGCGCCGGTGACGTAGGCGGCCGCCGGGGAGGCGAGGAAGGCCACGACCGCGGCGACCTCGCGGGCGTCCCCGGGACGGCGCAGCGGGACGCCCGGGCGCTCGTGCCCGGGAGCGGTCGGGTCCTCGTCCTCCTGGCCGGTCATCGGCGTGGCGATCTCACCGGGGGCGACGGCGTTCACCGTGATGCCGTGCTCGGCGAGCTCGATCGCCGCGACCCGGGTGAGCAGCCCCAGGCCCCCCTTGGCCGCGCAGTAGGCGGCCGCCCCGACCCGCGGCTGGTGCTCGTGGACGCTGGTGATGTTGACGATCCGCCCGCCGCGGCCGGCGGCGACCATGCGCCGCGCCGCCTTCTGCAGGCACAGGAAGGCGCCGTCGAGGTCGGTGGCCAGCACCTCCCGCCAGGTGGCGAAGTCGGTGTCGAGGATGGTGCTCATGTGGCCGGTGCCGGCGTCGTTGACCAGGACGTCGACGCCGCCGAGGGCCTCGGCGAGGTCGTCGACGACGTCCGCGGCCTCCGGCAGCCGGGTGAGGTCCAGCTGCCGGACCTCGGCCCGCCGACCCAGCCCGCGGACCTCTTCGGCGGTGCTCTCCGCCCCGTCGCGGTCGCGGTGCCAGGTGATCCCGACGTCGCAGCCGGACTCGGCGAGGGCGACGGCGGTCGCCTTCCCGATGCCGGAGTCCGAGCCGGTGACGAGCGCGATGCGGGGCGAGGTCTGGGTCATGGGCCGACGCTAGGGCGCGCCACCGGACGCCGCAGGGCCGTGCGCTCGCGGCGGGCCCCTGCAGGCGGGCCGTCCTCAGGCCGCGGCGTCGAGGGGCTGCACCCCGGCGGCGTCGAGGCGCTCGTCGAGCAGCGCGTCGACCGCGGCCACCGCCTCGGCCACGCGCCGGTCGTTCTCCCCGGACGGGCAGTGCGCCCGGGCGCTGCGGGCCACGCCGAGCGCGATGTAGGCGACGGCGATCTCCAGGTCGAGGGTGTCGATGCTGGTGACGGTGCGGGTCATGGTGACCTCCTCTCCTGATGACCCGCACGCTAGGCCGGGGGTACGACGGTTCCGGCCCGCGCGAAGCGGTCCGCCCAGTCGCGCAGCAGGTCGGCGAAGTCCGGCGGGGAGAGCACGGCGAACTCGGCGCCGAGCGAGCCCAGGGCGAAGGCCGGCCAGTCCAGCGAGTCGGTCTCCATCCGCACCCGGCTGCGGCCGGCCCCGTCCGCCTCGACGGTGGCCCACCGCCCGATGCGCTGGCGTACCCGCTCCGGCGGCGCCTCGACCAGGGCCTCCACCGTCCGCGTCCCGGTCGCCGCCCCCAGCCCCGCGCGGACGAAGGCGACGGCGTCCTCGGCCGGCAGCCGCCGCGGGGCGAACCGCGCACCGGTGGGCCGCGGCCGCTCCAGCCGGTCGAGCCGGAAGCTGCGCCAGTCCCCGCCGGTGAGGTCGTAGGCGACGAGGTACCAGCGGCGGCCCAGCGCCACCAGGCGGTGCGGGTCGACCTCCCGCTCGGTCGCCGTCCCGTCGGCGGCGGTGTACCCGAACGCCAGGCGCTCGGTGTCCCGGCAGGCCTGTGCGACGGCGGTCAGGGTCAGCGGCTCGACGACGTCGCGCGTGCCCGTCCACGGCGCCGGTTCGGTGACCGCGCGCAGCGCCTCCACCCGCCGGCGCAGCCGTGGCGGCATCACCTGCACCACCTTGGCCAGCGCCCGCACCGACGACTCCGCCGTCCCCGCGACCGCGCTCTGCGCCGCCGCCTGCAGGCCGACGGCGAGCGCGACCGCCTCCTCGTCGTCGAGCACCAGCGGCGGCAGGGCCGCACCGGGCGCGAGCTGGTAACCGCCGTCGACCCCGCGCTGCGCCTCGACCGGGTAGCCGAGGTCGCGGAGCCGGTCGACGTCCCGGCGCAGCGTGCGGATCGACACCTCCAGCCGCTCGGCGAGGTCGGCGCCGGCCCAGTACCGGCGCTGCTGCAACAGGGACAGCAGGCGGAGCGTGCGCGCACCCGGATCGGTCACGTCTCCGATCCTGCCGACATTGAGGTCAGGATCTGGCACTTGCGGCCCCTAGCGTTGGTCCTGACCGGTTCCACCGACGAGGAGGACGACGATGACCAGCGCGACGAGCACCCTGACCGGCGAGCGGGCCGACCTGCTGGAGGCCCTGGCCGCGCAGCGCTACTTCCTGCGGTTCACCGTGCAGGGGCTCACCGACGAGCAGGCCCGGCAGCGGACGACGGCCAGCGAGCTGACCCTCGGCGGGCTGGTCAAGCACGTGGCGCACACCGAGGCGACGTGGGCCCGGTTCATCCTGGAGGGCCCCGGCGTCATGGCCGGCCCGGACGACCCCGAGCAGATGGCGAAGTGGGCCGAGGAGTTCCGGATGGGCCCGGACGAGACGCTCGAGGGGATCCTCGCCCACTACGAGGAGGTGGCCCGCCGCACCGACGACCTGGTGCGCACGCTGCCCGACCTGGACGCCTCGCACCCGCTGCCCGAGGCGCCGTGGTTCCCGCCGGGGGCCCGCCGGTCGGCCCGCCGGGTGTTCGTGCACATCATCGCCGAGACCGCCCAGCACTCCGGGCACGCCGACATCCTGCGGGAGTCCCTCGACGGCCAGAAGACGATGGGGTGACCGACGTGGTCATGGCGCCGCGACCACTCCGCCGGCACCCGGCGCGGTTCCGGCCCCATGATCATCGGGGTCAGTCGTCGCGGACGGCGGCGACGACCTCCTCCAGCGCGGCCAGGCTGTGCCCGCTGACGAACGCGTCGCACAGCGGCAGCGCGGCGGCCATCCCCCCGACCAGCGGGGCGTAGCCGGGCGCGGCCTTGCGGGGGTTGACCCAGACGATCCGGGCGGCCAGCCGGCGCAGCCGCCGCATCGCCTCGGCGACGTCGTCGGGGTCGTCGGTGGCCCAGCCGTCGGAGAGCACGACGACGACCGCGCCGCGGGCCAGGCCCCGGCGGCCGTGCGTGGCGACGAACCCGCCGATGCCCGCGGCCAGCCGGGTGCCGCCGGCCCAGTCGGAGTCGGGGGGGGGGGGGGGGGGGGGGGGGGGGGGGGGGGGGGGGGGGGGGGGGGGGGGGGGGGGGGGGGGGGGGGGGGGGGGGGGGGGG
>NZ_JBJGYS010000024.1:0-80711 GCF_054050115.1 Geodermatophilus sp. SYSU D00708
GTCGGTTTCCGCGGAAACCGACGCACGGGCCACCGCGTAAGTTGATCGACGTGGCTGACGTCAAGGGCTCAGGGCTGCCGATCAAGATGCTGCACGACCGCATCCTGGTGGCGCTGCGCAAGGAGGACGGCGAGCGCCGGTCCAGTGGCGGCATCCTCATCCCCGCGACCGCCCAGGTGGCCAAGCGGCTGGTGTGGGGCGAGGCGCGCGGCGTCGGCTCCAGCGTCCGCCAGGTGAAGGTCGGCGACCAGGTGCTGTTCTCCCCCGAGGACCAGCACGAGGTCGAGGTGCACGGCGAGGACCTGCTCATCCTCCGCGAGCGCGACGTGCACGCCGTGGCCGCCGAGCGGATCGAGGAGTCCACCGGCCTCTACCTGTAGCGGCTCCCGCCCCTCCCGACGACGTTCTGTGCACGTACCGCGGTCTCCGGGCGTCGACCGCCGCCGGGTGTGCACACCCCGCGGACCCGGTCACTCCGCCGGCGGGTCCGCGGCGCGGGCGTGGCGCTCGATCACCCCGGTCATCTCCACCAGGAAGCGGCGGACGACGGCCAGCTCCTCGTCCGAGTAGCCGCCCATCGCCGCGACCAGGTCGCGCTGCAGCCCGCCGAAGTGCTCGGCGCCGGCGGCCATCGCCTCGTCGGTCATCTCCAGCGCGACCCGGCGCCGGTCCTGCGGGTCGCGCACCCGGCGCAGGTGGCCGGCCCGCTCCAGCCGGTCGACCAGCGCGGTCACCGACGCCGAGCTGAGCTCCACCGCCGAGCCGAGGGCACCCGCGGTCAGCGCCTGGCCGCGCCGCGCAGCGTCCATGATCGTCACCAGCGCCCGGACGTCGGTGCGCCCCAGCCCGTGGACCGCGGCGAACCGCTGACCCACCGCGTCCAGCTCGACGGTCAGCCGGCGCAGCAGGAGGGCCACCTCCTGGCGCGCGGCGACGGCGTCCTCGGCCACCCCACCTCCCCACTGGCGCCCGGCGGCTCCCCGCCGTAATCTCTCGACGATCGAGATGTTCGACCATCAAGGGACATCATGCGCTCCATCACCCGCTGGCTGCTCCCCGCCCTCGTCGCCGTCCTCTGGCTCGGCCTCGCCGGACCGCTGGGGCAGTACGGCGGCGCCCTGACCGAGGTGCAGGAGAACGACTCCGCAGCCTTCCTCCCCGACAGCGCCGAGTCCACGCGGGTCACCGAGCTGCAGCGCCGCTTCGCCACCGAGCGGAGCCTGCCGGTGGTCCTGCTCTGGGAGAGCGACGACGGCCCCCTGGACGGCGCCCGGCAGGCCGAGGTCGCCGCCCGCGCCGACGAGGCGGTGGCGCTCGCCGACCGGGCCGGCGCCCTCGCCGGGGAGCCGTCCCCGCCGATCCCGTCGGAGGACGGCGCGGCGGTCCAGGTTGTCCTGCCGTTCGACCCCGACCTCGGCGACACCCTGGGCGAGGTCGTCGGACAGCTGCGGGAACTGCCCCCGGTCGAGGGCACGACGGCCCACGTCACCGGTCCCGGAGCGGCGTTCTCCGACTTCGCCGAGGGCTTCTCCGGCATCGACGGCCTGCTCCTGCTCGCCGCCTTCGGCGTGGTCCTGCTCATCCTGCTGGTCGTCTACCGCAGCCCGCTGCTGCCGCTGCTGGTCATCGGCACCGCCGGCATGGCGCTGGTGGTGGCGCTGGCCGTCGCCTACCTCCTGGCGCGGGAGGGGTGGATCGCGGTCAACGGCCAGAGCCAGGGCATCGCGTCGATCCTGGTCGTCGGCGCGGCCACCGACTACGGCCTGCTCCTGGTCGCCCGCTACCGCGAGGAGCTGCGCCGGGAGCGGTCCCCGTCCACGGCCATGCGCGTGGCACTGCGTCAGTCGTGGGAGCCGATCGTGGCCAGCGGCGCCACCGTGGTCCTCGGCGTCCTGTGCCTGCTCTTCTCCGACCTCGGCTCCAACCGCGGCCTGGGCCCGATCTCCGCGGTGGGCATCGCCGTCGCCGTGCTGGCCGCCCTCACCTTCCTGCCGGCGGTGCTCGTGCTGTTCGGCCGCGCCGCGTTCTGGCCGTTCCGCCCACGGTACGGGGACGGCCAGCCGCACGGTCGCGGCTGGGAGCGGGTCGCCACCGGCGTCGGCCGCCGGCCGGGCCGGGTGCTGCTCGGCAGCCTCGGCCTGCTGGTCGTGCTCGCGGCGTTCGCGCCCACCTTCGACGCCCGCGGGATCGCCCTCTCCGACGCCGTGCGTGGCGGCTCGCCGTCGGCCACCGGCCAGGAGGCGCTCGAGCGGCACTTCGCCGCCGGGGGTGCCAGCCCCGCGGTGGTGGTCACGCCGGCCGGCGGCTGGGAGGCGGTGGCCGAGGCGGCCGCCGGCGTGGACGGCGTCAGCGCGGTCGCCCCGTTCACCGGGCAGCGGCCCGGCGCCGGCTCGGCGCCACCGGTCGAGGTCGACGGGCTGGTCCGCCTCGACGCCACCCTCGCCGACGCGCCGGACAGCGCCGCGGCCCGCGACACCGTCGCCGACCTGCGGACGGCGGTGCGCGCCGCCGACCCCGCGGCACTGGTCGGCGGCGCCACGGCCAGCGACCTGGACACGCAGGAGACGGCGGCCCGCGACCTAGCGGTGATCGTCCCGCTGGTGCTGGGCGTGATCACCGTCGTCCTGGCCCTGCTGCTGCGGGCGCTGGTGGCACCGGTCCTGCTGGTCGCCACGGTGGCGCTGAGCGTGCTGTCGACGGTCGGCGTCGGGTCGCTGGTGTTCGACTCGCTCTTCGACTTCCCCGGCAGCGACCCGCAGGTGCTGCTCATCGGCTTCGTGTTCCTGGTCGCGCTGGGGATCGACTACAACATCTTCCTGATGACCCGCGCCCGAGAGGAGTCGCTGCGCGCGGGCACGCGGGAGGGGATCCGGCGCGCCCTGGCCGTCACCGGCGGGGTGATCACCAGCGCCGGGCTGGTGCTGGCCGCCACCTTCGGCGCGCTCACCGTGCTGCCACTGGTGATCCTCACCCAGCTGGGGTTCCTGGTCGGCTTCGGCGTGCTGCTCGACACCTTCGTCGTCCGCTCGCTGCTGGTGCCCGCCGCGGTCACCCTGCTCGGCGACCGGGTGTGGTGGCCCGGGCGGCTGGCGAGGCGACCCGTCCGCCCGGCGCCCGAGCGCGAGCCGGTCCGCGTGTGAGCGGCCCCTGCAGGCCGCGGCGGCCCCCTGCAGGGGCCCGCTGCGAGCGTGCGAGCGGTGGGGGGCAGGGGGTCCTTGTTCAGACGTCGCCGGCGCGGACCCGCTGCAGCCAGTCGGCCGCCTCGGCGAAGGCGGGGTCGGCGGCGGTCGCGGGCACCGGCTTGTTGCCCCGCCCGTCGGCCCGCGGGTAGGAGCCGAGGAACCGGACGTCCTCGCACACCCGGTGCAGGGCGGCCAGCGCCTCGCCCACCCGGGCGTCGGCCACGTGCCCCTCGCAGTCCAGCGAGAAGGAGTAGACGCCCAGCCGCTCCCGGGTGGGCCGCGACTCGATGCGGGTCAGGCTGATCTCCCGGACGGCGAACTCGCGCAGCAGCTCCAGCAGCGCGCCGGTGCGGTCGCTGACCACGGCGACCAGCGAGGTCTTGTCGTCGCCGGTCGGCGCGGGCAGCGGGCCGGGCGGGGCGACGAGCACGAACCGGGTCACGGCGCCGGGGTGGTCGGCGACGTCGTCGACGAGGGCCTCCAGGCCGTAGCGCTGGGCCGCGATGGGGGCGCACACCGCGGCGTCGACGGCGCCCTCGCCGACCTGCCGCGCCGCCTCGGCGGTGGACGTCGCCGGCAGCGGGACCACGCCGGGCAGCAGCTCGGCCAGCCGCCGGGAGGTCTGCGCCAGCGCGTGCGGGTGGCTGGCGACCGAGCGGACGTCGGCCAGCCGTGTCCCCGGCCGGACGGCGAGGACGAACGACACCGCCAGGAACACCTCGCGGGTGATCAGCAGCGGCGCACCGTCGGCCAGGCCGTCCATGGTGGCCGGCACCGAGCCCTCGACGGAGTTCTCCAGCGGCACCAGGGCCGCGTCGGCCTCCCCGGACCGGACGGCGGCCAGCGCCGCGGCGACGCTGGGCGCGGGCTGCCGCGTCCCCTCGCCCGGGGGAACTGCACTGCTCAGGGCCGCTTCGGCGAAGGTACCCTCGGGCCCGAGGTAGGCGAACCGCGTCGGGGGCCGCGTCGAAGGCATCGCAGGCATCCGACGAGGGTAGTGGCGTCGGGCCGGAGCAGCCGCTCCACCCGGGGGGAGCGTCGTCGCGCCCGGCAGCAGGCGGCCGCACCGGCCGGCCCCACCCGTCGTTGGAGGATGCGTGACCCCCGGCTCCGAGCGCCTCACCGAGGGTGACCTCGACGATGCGCTCTGGCGTCTGCTGGCCGCGAGCGACCGCGACGACCCCACCGCCTTCACCGCCGAGCACGACCGCGCCGAGGCCGCCCTGGAGGCCGCCACCGACGCCGTCTGGGTCGCCTGGCGGCACGCCCTCGCCGCCCGCCGCGCCCTGCTGGACGGCGAGCGGGATCGCGCCGCGGCCGCGGTGGCGTCCGCCCGCGAGGCCCTCGGGCGGTGCCGACCCTGCGCGCAGACCGCCCTCACGCTGGCCTACCTGGCCCACGTCGAGGCGACCGCCGACCACTTCGACGCCGCGATGCTGCTGGCCGTCGACGCCAGCCTGCTCACCGAGAACCCGTCGGTCGGCGACCCCTCGCGGGCGCTGCACCAGGCCCACCTGTGGCTGTCGCTGACGCTGACCACCCTCGACCTGGAGGAGCTCGCCGTCGCGCAGGCCCGGGCCGGGGACCGGGTCGCCGGCCGGCTGCCGGGCCTGGCCGACCGCTGGCGGCTGCTGCAGCTGTGCGCCCAGCAGCACGCCGAGCTGGCGCAGACCCTGCACCGCCGGGGGAACGCCGAGCGCGCGCAGGAGCTGGCCGGGGTGGCGGTGGAGAGCGCGCAGGCCGCGCGGGAGCTGGGCTGGGAGCCCGAGCCGGGCGAGCAGGACCTGCTCGACGTCGTCCAGGCGTGGGGGATGTCGTCCCGGGGCGAGGTCGACGAGGCCATGGGGCCGATGCGCCGGGCGCACCGGCGCATCCACCGGGACGGCGGCATCTGGCTGCGCGGGTACGCCGACCTGGTGCTCGCCCGACTGCTCACCCGCCTGCACCAGTCGCAGTCCGGGGGCGGGCACGGCGCCGAGGCCACGGACCTGCTGGTCGACGCGGCCGGTGCGTTCGCGGCCACCGGTGACCGGCGGCGCTACCGGCAGTGCCTGCTCGAGCTGGGCCAGAGCACCGCCGCGATGGGCCGGCCCGCCGAGGCCCTGCACTGGCTGGAGGCCTACCGGGCCGACACCGGCCGCGCCCACGCCCGCGGCCGCCAGCTGTGGGCGGAGATGTTCGTGCGCCGCAGCCGGCTGCGGGAGGCCGAGCGGCAGGCCGCCGTCCTCCGCCGGCACGCGATGGAGGACCCGCTCACCGGCCTGGGCAACCGGCGCAGCGCCGAGCGCCGGCTGGCCAGCATGCGCCTGGGTGAGGAGCCGCTGTCGCTGGCCGTCGTCGACATCGACCGGTTCAAGGAGGTCAACGACGACACCTCCCACTCCAACGGGGACGAGGTGCTGCGCCGGGTGGCCGCCCTGCTGCTCGAGCACTGCCGCGCCGGCGACGAGGTGTACCGCTGGGCCGGCGACGAGTTCCTCGTCGTCCTGCCCACCGCCACCGAGCAGCAGGCACTGGTCGCCATGGACCGGCTGCGCACGGCGGTGGCCGACGCCGACTGGGACGACCTGCACCTGACCGAGCCGGTGACCGTGAGCATCGGCGTGGCCACCGCGCCGGTCGCCGAGGAGGAGTCGCCGAGCTGGCGGTCCCTGTTCGACACCGCCGACCTGCACCTGTTCTCCGCCAAGCGCGGCGGGCGCAACCGGGTCCGGGCCCCCGGCGGGCGGGCGCCGCTGGAGGGGGCCTCGTGACCGCGTCTGCCGGGTGGGGCGGCTGTGACGAAACGGACGACGGACGTCACACCGGTCGGCGCGCCCCGCGACCGGTGCTCGACTCCGTCGGTACCGACGTGCACAGTGCGCTCGTGCCACCGGGAGCCCTGCACCAGCGGGTGACGGCTGCCCTCTCCAACTGGCAGCTCGACGACGCCGAGGAGCTGCTCGCCGACGTCGAGTCCGACCCCTCCCCCTACGTCGCCCTCGCGCCGCGCGACGGCCACGGGACCCCCGCCCACCTCGGCCGCGCGTGGGCCGACACGCTGCGGGCGGAGCTGCTCGTGCGGCGGCTGCGGAAGGCCGGGTTCACCCTCGTCGGCGACCCGGTCGAGCCACCGCACGGCACCGGCTCCCCCCCGGCGCTGGACCTGCACGCCGGCGTCGCCGAGCTGCTCGACGGCCCGGCGCCCGGGGCCGAGGACGGCGACCCGCGGTCGGAGTCGGCCTCCCGCGCCGCGCTGGCGATCGCCCTGGTGCGCTCGGCGAAGGCCGCGTTCGACGCCGCCGACGACGAGCTGCAGCGCGCCGCCGGCCTGGCCCGGCACGCCCGCATCGAGCTGCTGTCCCGCCGCATCGACGCCGCGATGGACGAGGCGGTCGAGGCGGCCAGCCTGCTGGACTCCGCGCTGCCGCCGTCCGGGCTGCTCGTCGACACCCTGGGCACCCTCGCCGGGGTGCTGGCCGACCTCGAGCTCATGCCGCTCGCGCTGGACTACCAGCGGCGCGCGCACGAGACCGCCGTGGCCGCCGCGACGGTGCCCGGCGCCCTGGGGCGGGACGGCGCCCCCGACGGTGACGCCGACGTCCTGGTCGCCCGCACCGCCACCCGCCTCGGCGAGCTGTCCGCCGAGCTCGGCGAGGGCCTGCTCGACGACGGCGTCCCGGAGGCGGCGGAGCCGCACTTCGCCGAGGCGCGCGACCTCGCCGAGCGCGCCCTGGCCCTGCTGCCGCCGGAGTCGACCGCCGCGGTGGTCGCCGCCCAGGTCGTGCACGGCTGGGCACTGGTCGGGCTCGGCGAGCACGCCGCGGCCGCCGGTCCGCTGCGCGCCGCCGTCCGGGTCACCACCGCCAGCGGCGACCGGGCGCTGCTCTCGGCGGCGCTGCTGGCCCTGGGCCGCGCGCTGCGCCGGCAGGGCGACGGCCGCGGGGCCGACGAGCAGCTGGCCCAGGCCCTGGCCATCGCCACCGAGCACGGCCTGCCGCGCGTGCGCCGGGCCGCGCTGCGCGAGCTGTGCACGCTGCACTCCGAGCTGGACGACGCCGGCCGGGCGCTGCCGTACCTGCAGGCCTACCTCGCCGACGAGCTGGACCGGGTCGACGAGCGGCGCACCCGCTGGGTGGAGCTGTTCGACCGGCGCAAGAGCCTGCTGGAGACCGAGCGGGCCGCCGGACAGCTGCGCCGGCAGGCCTACGAGGACCCGCTCACCCACCTGCCCAACCGCCGGTACGCCGAGGCGCGGCTGGACGGGCTGCTGTCCTCGGGCACCACGCCGGCGCTGGCCGTCGTCGACGTCGACCGGTTCAAGGAGGTCAACGACGCCGCCGGGCACCCCACCGGGGACGCCGTGCTGCGGACCGTGGCCGAGCTGCTGATCGCCGGGGTCCGCGACACCGACGAGGTGTGCCGCTGGGCCGGCGACGAGTTCGTCATCCTGCTTCCCGACACCACCGCCGAGCAGGCGGAGCGGGCGCTGGAGCGGGCCCGCCGCGCGGTCGCCGAGTTCGACTGGGCCGGCCTCGGGGTCGACCTGCCGGTGACGATCAGCGTGGGCATCGCCTCGGCCACCCGCGGCGACGACCGGCGCACCCTGTTCGCCGCCGCCGACGGCGTGCTCTACGACGCCAAGCGCAGCGGCCGCAACCGCGTCGTCCGGATGTCGGCGGTCACCCAGACCCGCGCCGGCGACAGCCCGCTCGACGTCCTCTTCGGTCCCGCGAGGCGGACGGCGACTGCTGTGACGGACGAGTCCGGTGGGGCGGACACGGCCCCCGCCGTCGCCCCGGCAGCCCCCACGGCGGCGCATAGGGTCCCTGACGTGCAGCCTTCCCCGCTGGACGACCCGGCCGGAGACCCCGGCGGCTTCGCTCCCCTCCTCGTCGAGCCCGTCGACCCGCCGCTGGGTCTGGGCAGCTCCGCCGAGCCCGCGCTCGGCCCGCTCCCGCCCGCCGAGCCCGGCCCCGTGGCCGCACCGGCCCCGCCGGCCCGGGACGTGCCGGCCGAGCCCGACGTCATCTGGGGCACCGGCCGCAGCACCGAGCAGGTGCTCGCGCTGGTCCGCGAGGCGCGCCGTCAGTTCCCCGACCGGCCGGCGGTGGTGGTGCGCGCGACCGCCGAGACGCTGGTCGCCCTGGCCAGCGAGCACGACGCCTACACCACGGTCGACGCCGCGTCGCTGTCGGCGGCGGTCGGCCCGCTGCCCGAGCCCGTCGGCCGGATCGGCGTGCTGTGCGGGGCCGGGGGCGACCTGCCGGTCGCCGCCGAGGCCGCCTTCGCCGCCCGCGTCACCGGCACCGAGGTCGTGCGGGTGGACGACGTCGGCGGCAGCCGGCTGCGCCCGCTGATCGCCGACCGCTCCCTGCTCGACGACGTCGACTGCCTGGTCGTCGTCGCCGGGCTGGACGCCTCGCTGGCCGGGCTGGTCGGCGCGCTCACCGACGTGCCGATCGTCGCGGTGCCCACCTCCACCGGGCAGCCGGGGTCCTTCGGCGGGTTCAGCGCGCTGCTGACCATGCTGAACTCGGCCTCGCCGGGGGTCGTGGTGAGCAACATCGACAACGGCCACGCCGCCGGCGTCTTCGCCGCGAGGATCGCCCGGAGGACGCGGCGGAGGTGACCGCGGCGCCCATGAGGTGCAGTGTGTGCGTTCCTCGTCCGTTGCCGGTCCTGCAGCGCCCGCAGGGCACGAGGAACCCCGGCAACGGGGCGGTGGTTACGGTCCCCCGGTGATCGGTTGGCTCGACCTCGCCGCGGGGGCGTCAGGGGACCTGTTGCTGGGCGCCCTGGTGGACGGGGGGGTGCCCCTCGACGTCCCGGCCGCCGCGGTCGCCGCGCTGCCGGTGGAGCGCATCCGGCTGGTCACCGAGCAGGTGAGCCGGCACGGGCTGGGCGCGACCCGGGTGCACGTGCACGCCCCGCCGTCGGTGCACACGCGCACGTGGGCAGACGTCCGGGACCTGCTCGCCGACGCCGACGTCGCCCCCGCGGTGCGGGACGGCGCGCTGGCCGTCTTCGAGCGGCTGGCCGTCGCCGAGGGCCGGGTGCACCGCGTCGCGCCGGAGAGCGTGCACTTCCACGAGGTCGGCGCGCTCGATGCGCTGGCCGACGTCGTCGGGGTCGTGGCGGCCCTCGAGCACCTGCGGCTGGAGCGGCTCACCGCCTCCCCCGTCGCGCTGGGCAGCGGCGCGGTGCGCGGCGCGCACGGCGTCGTGCCCGTCCCGGCACCCGCGGTGCTGGAGCTGCTGGCCGGGGCGCCGGTGTACGCCGGACCGGTGCCCGCCGAGGCCTGCACGCCCACCGGTGCGGCGCTGCTGGCGGCGCACGTCGACGAGTGGACGACGCTGCCCGCGATGCGGGTCACCCGCGTCGGGGTCGGCGCCGGCGCCCGCGACCCCGAGCAGCTGCCCAACGTCGTCCGGCTGGTGCTCGGGGAGCCCGAGCGGCCCACCCCGCCGTCCGCGGTGGTGCTGGAGGCCAACGTCGACGACCTGGACCCCCGGCTGTGGCCCGGCGTGCTCGACCGGCTGCTGGCGGCCGGCGCCTCGGACGCCTGGCTGACCCCGATCCTCATGAAGAAGGGCCGCCCGGCGCACACCGTCTCGGTGCTGTCCCCGCCCGGGGCGGTCGACGCCCTCCGCGCGGTGCTGTTCACGACGACGTCGACGATCGGCCTGCGGGTGCTGCCGGTCGGCAAGGTGGCGCTGGAGCGGGCGTCGGCGTCCGTGGGCGTGCTCGGCGGGCGGGTGGGCGTGAAGCTCGCCGTCCTCGACGGCGCCGTGGTCAACGTCAGCGTGGAGTTCGACGACGTGGCCGCGCTCGCCGCGCGGCTGGCCACCCCGGTCAAGGAGGTGCTGCGCGCGGCCACGGCCGCCGCCGAGGCCGCCTACCCGGTCAGCTGACCGCCGGACGGCGCAGGCCGGCGGCCACCACCGGCACGACGGCGAGGACGACGACCGCCACGCCGCCCAGCCCGCCGAGGGCCCAGGCCGCGAACACCGGCAGCGAGGCGAGCTCGAGGCCCAGCCCGGCCACCGAGGTGATGGTCGCCCGGTGCGGTCCGGTGATCCGGTGCTGCAGGCGCGCCTCCCCGACGACCAGCACGGCGATGTAGACGCCGTAGGCCACGGCGAGCGCGACCAGCGCCGCCGGCCGGGCCCACACCGCCGTGACGACCAGGAGCACCCCGGCGAGCGCGAGCAGCGCCGGCAGCGCCGCGTCGGGGAGCCGCTCGGCGCGCCCGGCCAGCGCCCCGCCCAGCGCCCCGGCCAGTGCTGTGGCGAGGACGGCGAACGGCACGACCTGGGTGGGCACGCCCCAGTCCCCGGCGAGGACCGGGAAGTACTCCTCGAACGCGTCCAGGCCGCCGAGGAGGGCGACCGCGAGCACGGTCAGCCGCAGTCCGGGGCGCAGCGCCTCGGCGACGCCCTGCCGGAGCGGCACGTCCTCCTCCTCGTCGTCCTCCGGGACGTGCCGGGTCTCGGGGAAGCGCAGCGCGAGCGCGGCGGCGGCCAGGCACACCGCGACGCTCGCCCAGCCCACCGCGGGGTACCCGCCGAGCACGAACAGCAGGCTGGCCGCGCCCGCCGTCGGGATCTGCACGAGCAGCTCGGCCGCGGTCATCCACCCGTTGACCCGGGCGTAGACCGACTCCGCGCCGACTGCCGCCAGACCGTCGTACACCAGGGCCTCCGCGGCACCGGAGACCAGCGCCGAGGACACCCCCCACAGCGCGAACCCGATCGCGAACGCCGGGGCGGCGGGCGCGGCCGTCCAGACGGCGAACGCGGCCGCCTGCAGCACGCCGCCGAGGACGACGACGCCGCGCCGCGACCAGCGGTCGGCCAGCACGCCGGCGGGGACCTCGGTGAGCAGCCCGGTCACCGACCAGACCGCGAACAGCCCCGACACCTGGGCGTCGGACAGCCCGGTGTCGAGGAAGAGCAGGGCGTAGAGCGGGTAGTACGGGACCAGCTCGGAGAGCGCGGCCCAGCCCACGGCCAGCCGGGCCAGCGGGCGGGCCGCGGGGGTCAGGGAGGCCGTGGACGGGCGTCAACGGAACGGCATGGCCCGACGCTAGTGGGCCACCTCACCCGTGCGCACCCGGATTCCCGGCACCGCTCGGCTACGCTGGCGGGCCGAGAAGGGGAGTAGCCCCCCGTCCGCTGGTCGACATGCTGGCGCACCACCTCGGTGGTGCGCCCGGTCAGCGGGCCCACGCCCCGGCGTGGGTGGGCGAGACCTTCGACCTGAGCAGTCCCGTGCTGCCGGTCGGAGGCTGCCCGCACCCGCCCGGCAGTGCCGAGCGGAAGAGAGAAACCCCGTGCTGTCCCTGTCGGTCATCGCGACCGCGTTCGTCCTCGTCCTCCCGGTCGAGCTGCCGGACAAGACCCTGTTCGCCAGCCTCGTCCTGGCCACCCGCCTCCCCCACTGGCCGGTGTTCGTCGGCGTCGGGGCGGCGTTCGGCCTGCAGGTCGCCATCGCGGTCACCGCGGGCAGCCTGCTGTCGCTGCTCCCGGGGGCTCTGGTCAGCGGCGTGGTCGCCGTGCTGTTCCTCGTCGGGGCGGTGCTGCTGTGGCGCAGCGCGCGCAGCGGCCCGGAGGAGGCCGACGACATCGCCGCCGCCCGCGAGGGGACGTCGTTCCTCCGCGCCGCGGCCATCTCCTTCGGCGTGCTGTTCGCCGCGGAGTGGGGGGATCTCTCCCAGCTGGCGACCGCCGGCCTCGCCGCCCGGCTGGACGCGCCGATCTCGGTCTTCATCGGCGCCTGGGCCGCGCTGCTCACCGTGTCCGGCCTCGCGGTGTTCCTCGGCAAGAAGCTCGCCGACCGGCTGCCGGTCGCGCTCATCCGCCGGGTGGCCGCCGTCCTGTTCCTCGTGTTCGCCGTGGTGGCCGCCGTCGAGACGGTGCGCGCCCTGACCTGACCCCGCTCAGCCCGCCGGCTGCACCAGCGCGAGGCGGCCGACCAGCGCGTCGACCTGGACGTCGAGGTCGGGCCACGGCAGGTCCGGCCCGGCCGAGCGCAGGCTCACCACGCCGTGCAGCGCCGTCCACACGAGGCCGGCGTCGGCGCGCGGGTCCCGGCTCGCCGACCGCCCGGCCTGCACGCAGGCGGCCATCGCCGCCACCAGGACGTCGAAGGCCGCCTGCCCGGCGGGCAGCCGACGGGGGCCGAACATCGCCCGGTAGCGGCCGGGCGCGGCCAGCCCGGCCGCCACGTAGGCACGACACCCCGCGGAGAGCCGGTCGACCGGGTCGGCGTGCCCGGCCACGGCCGCCGCGATCGCCGCCCGCAGCTGGTCGAACGCCTCGGCGAGGACGGCGTCGAGCAGCGCGTCGAGGTCGGGGAAGTGCCCGTACACGGCCGGGGCGCTCACCCCCGCTTCGCGGGCCACCGCGCGCAGGGTCACCGCCTCCGGCGAGCCGGTGCGCTCGACGAGGGTTGCGGCGGCCCGCAGCAGGTCGGCGCGGCGGCGACCCGGGATCCGCGGAGCAGGGTCGGACAGCACTTTACGAGTGTAAAGGCCTCGGTCTACCCTTCCCTTTACACGCGTTAAGTAGCGATCCGAGGAGGAGCCGTGCCCGTCATCCCCGACCTGCCGTGGCAGGCCCCGACCGTGGGCGACGGCCCCGGCGTCGTCGTGCTCACCCAGCTGCACCTGCGCCGACTGCGCGACGTCCCGGCCTTCCTGCGCGACTCGCTGGCCATCCGGCGGCAGACCATGCGCTCCCCCGGGGCGCGCTCGCTGTTCCTCCGGGCCCGCCCCCTGGCCCGCCACTTCACGACCGTGTCGTGGTGGGACGACCAGGCGGCGATGCTCGCCTTCGTGCGGACCGACCCGCACCGCTCGGCGATGCGGCGCTGGGGCCCGGAGATGCGGCACTTCAGCAACCGGTCCTTCCCGGGCACCGCCGGCGTCGTCCCCACGGTGGCCGCCGCCGAGGCGCAGCCCGCCTGACCGGTCGAGGCCCTAACCTGCGCCGCATGGAGTTCCGGACGACCGTCGTGCTCGGCGGCAAGACCGCCACCGGCCTACAGGTGCCCGACGACGTGGTGGGCGCGCTCGGCGCCGGCAAGCGGCCACCGGTGGTCGTGACGGTGGGCCGCCACACCTACCGGACGACGGTCGCCGCGATGGGCGGGGCGTTCTGGGTGCCGCTGGCCGCCGAGCACCGCCAGGCCGCGGGCGTGCAGGCCGGCGAGGAGGTCGACGTCCGGGTCGAGCTGGACACGGCGCCGCGGGAGACGCCGCTGCCCGACGACCTCGCTGCCGCCCTCGACGACGGGGCGCGCAGCTTCTTCGACGGGCTGGCCCCCTCACACCGCAAGGAGTGGGTGCGCTGGGTCGAGGAGGCCAAGAAGCCCGAGACCCGCGCCGCGCGGATCGCCAAGACCGCCGAGTCCCTGGGCGCCGGGAGGAAGACGCGCTAGGACGACGGCCCGCGGGGTCTACCGCCGCAGGGTCGGCAGCCAGTCGGCCAGCGCGCGGCCGATCTCGTGCGGCGAGTCCTCCGGCACGAAGTGCGAGCCGGGCACGGTCACCTCGGTCAGCGCCGCCCACTTGCGCACGAAGGCCCGCTGCCGGCCGACCAGGATCGAGCCGGGGTCGGCGTCGATGAACAGCTTGGGGACGTCGCTGGTGCGCAGCCACTGGCCGTAGCGGGCGACGACGTCGCGCACCCGCGGCGGGACCCCCTCGATCGGGATCTGCCGCGGCCACTCGAGGGTGGGCCAGCGCTCCTCCGGCGTGGCAAAGGGCCGGCGGTAGCGCTCGTGCGCCGCCGCGCTCAGCCCGCGGGCCACCGAGGCGGGCAGGATCCGCTCGACGAAGACGTTCTTCTCCAGCACCGCGGCCTCGCCGTCCGGGCCGCGCATGGTGCGGAAGACCTTGCGCGCGTCGGCGGGCCAGTCCGCCCAGGTCAGCGGCGTGACGATGGCCTCGGTGAACGCGACGCCCCGGACCGCGCCCGGGTGGCGGTGCGCCCAGTCGAAGCCGAGGGCCGAGCCCCAGTCGTGCAGCACGAAGGTGACCCGCTCGGTGGCGCCGACCGCGTCGAGGAAGCGCTCGAGGAACCCGGCGTGGGCGGAGAACGAGTACGTGCCCGGGCCGGGGTCGGGCAGCTTGTCCGAGTCGCCCATGCCGATGAGGTCGGGCGCCAGGCAGCGGCCCAGGTGCTGCACGTGCGGGATGACGTTGCGCCACAGGTAGGACGACGTCGGGTTGCCGTGCAGGAAGACGATCGGGTCGCCCTCCCCCACCTCCACGTACGCCATCTGGAGGTTGCCGTTCGCCCGGCGGTCGACGCGGACGCGCTTGCGGGGGAAGGGGTCCTCGGGCGAGACGTCGTCGGCGGCCATGCCGAGGATCCTCACCCATCGCCCGGCGCGGCACCCCTCGGGGCGGCACCCGTCGGAGCCGCGCCCTGCCGCCCGGCCGCCTGGCGCGCCGCCTGCTCGACGCGGTCGCGGAAGGCGGCCCACTCCGCGGCGCCCCGCTCGGGGAGGTCGGCGTTCTCCGGGCTCATCCCGACGGCGCCGTCGACGAGCTCGCGGACGATGTCGGCGTGGCCGGCGTGCCGGGCGAGCTCGACGACCTCCTCCCGGGTCTGGTCCGCGGTCGCCCACATGTCGGCGTCGTCCTCGCCCCCGTCGTCCCACGGGCAGGGGCGCCCGGCCGGCCGGCCGAACACGTCACCGAGGTAGCCCAGCTGCACGTAGGCGACGTGCTCGACCAGGCCGAGCAGGTTGGTGCCGGTCGGCGTCGTCGGCCGGCGGACGGCGCACTCGTCGAGGCCGTCGAGCTCGGCCAGCAGCAGGAGGACCCACCTGCCCCCACGCCTCGCCCGCTCGGCGCGGGCCCCTGCAGGCGGGCCGGTCGGTGCGGCATCGCGCTTGACCCTGACGCGACGTCAGGCTGTGCACTCGTCCCCGTCAGAGAGGAGGGACCCGTGAACGTGGGTGAGGTGGCCGCCCTGGCCGGGGTCACGGTGCGCACGCTGCACCACTACGACCGCATCGGGCTGCTGTCCCCGTCCGGGCGCACGCCGGCCGGCTACCGGCAGTACGCGCCGGGCGACCTGGACCGGCTGCACCAGGTGCTGCTCTACCGCGAGCTCGGGTTCCCCCTGGAGGAGGTCGCGACCCTGCTGGACGACCCGTCGGCGGACCCGGCCGAGCACCTGCGCCGGCAGCACCGGCTGCTGCTCGACCGGCTCGAGCGGACCCGGGCGATGGTCGCGGCCGTGGAGAAGGAGATGGAGGCGAGGGCGATGGGGATCTCCCTGACCCCGGAGGAGCGGTTCGAGGTCTTCGGCGAGCACGACCCGGCGCAGTACGAGGCCGAGGTCGAGGAGCGCTGGGGCGACACGGACGCCTACGCGGAGTCGAAGCGGAGGGCCGCGGCGTACGCCAAGGAGGACTGGGTCCGCATCAAGGCCGAGATGGAGGACATCGGCAGCCGCTTCGTCGCGGCGATGCGCTCCGGCGCGGCCCCGGACTCGGAGCAGGCGATGGACGTCGCCGAGGACAACCGGCAGCACATCAGCCGGTGGTTCTACGAGTGCTCGCCGGAGGTGCACGCCGGCCTCGGGCGGATGTACGTCGAGGACGCGCGGTTCACCGCCACGTACGAGGCGTTGGCGCCCGGGCTGGCGCAGTACGTGAGCACCGCCGTCCAGGCCAACGCCGCCCGCCAGCAAGGGTGAGCCGCGCCGCCGGGGGCAGAGACGGCCATCTCTGCCCCCGGCGACCTCACACCCGGATGAGCAGCTCGCCGTGCATCATCCCGAGCCAGCCGTCGTCCGCGGCGGCCCAGCGGCGCCACGCGGCGGCGACCTCCTCGAGCTCGGCCGGCGTGGCCAGGCCGTAGCCCACCGCCTGCTCGGCGAACGCCGACGCGGTCGCCCGGCCGGCCCAGGAGGTGCCCCACCACTCCCGCTCGGCCGGCGAGGCGTAGCACCAGGACGACGTCGTCGCGGTGACGTCGCGCAGCCCGGCGGCGTGCGCCCAGGCGAGCAGCCGGCGCCCGGCGTCGGGCTCGGCGGCGTTGTGCCGGGCGACGCCGTAGTAGAGCTCCAGCCACCGGTCCAGGCCCGCGTCGGCGGGGAACCAGGTGAACGTGGCGTAGTCGACGTCCCGGACGGCGAGCACCCCGCCGGGCCGGCAGACGCGGACCATCTCGCGCAGCGCGGCGACCGGGTCGGTGAGGTGCTGGAGCACCTGGTGGGCGTGGACGACGTCGAAGGAGTCGTCGTCCGCCTCGAGCGCGTAGACGTCCCCCACGGCGAAGGTCACCGGGACCCCGGCCCGCTCGGCCGCCGCCCGCGCCTCGTCCAGGGGGTCCGGCGCCACGTCGAGGCCGACCACCCGGCCGGGCGCGACGCGGGCGGCGAGGTCGACGGTGATCGTGCCGGGGCCGCAGCCCACGTCGAGCAGGTCCAGCCCGGGACGCAGGTGCGGGAGCAGGTAGCCGGCCGAGTTCTCCGCCGTGCGCCAGCGGTGGGACTGCAGGACCGGGTCGGCGTGCCCGTGCGTGTAGGTGTCCACGGGGACAGCCTGCACCGCCGAGTCCACACAGTGGAACAGCCTTCTCACAGAATGGGACGACGTGGCCGGTGGGGCGGGCCGTTGCGAGGGTGGTCCCCCATGAGGTCCCTGCGCGCGCTGCTGCGCGACCCGACGGTCCAGCGCGGGATCCGGGCGGCGATCGCGGCCGGGCTGGCCTGGCAGGTCGCCGTCCTGCTGCCGGCCGGCGTCGCCGAGTACGCGTACTACGCGCCGCTGGGCGCGATCATCGCCGTCCACCCCACGATCGCCGACTCCGCGAGCGCCTCCTGGCGCACGGTGCTGGCCATCCTGCTCGGCCTGGGGCTCGCGGTCGTCGTCTCCGAGCTGACCCCCGCGCTGCCCGAGGCCCTCGTCCTGGCCCTGCTGGTGGCCCTGGCCGTCGGGCTCGAGCGCTGGCCGCTGCTCGGCGGCAACGCCAGCTGGGTGAGCGTGGCCGCGGTCTTCATGCTCACCGTCGGGGCCGGCGACCCGGCCGACTTCGTCGCGGCCTACGCCGGGCTGGTGCTGCTCGGGGCGACGATCGGCGTGCTGGTCACCGCCCTGTTCCCGCCGCTGAACCTCACGCAGGCCAGGCGCGCGATCGACGCCACCCGCACGCTCGTCGCCGAGCACCTCACCGCCACCGCCACCGAGCTGCGGGCCGACCGGTCGCCGACGGTCGAGGAGGAGCTGCGGCGGGCCGTCGCCCGCGACGCCGCCCTCGGCCGGCTGCGGGAGACCGAGCGGACCGCCGAACGGGCGCAGCGGGCCAACGCGCGGGCCCGCCGCTGGCAGGACGCCCGGGCGCGCATCCGGGAGGAGTCCCGGGCGCTGGAACGCGTCGCCGTGCTGCTGGACGACGTCACCGTCCTGGTGGCCGAGTACCAGCCGCACCGCAGCGGCGGGGAGCGGCCGGACCTCGGCACCGCGCGGCGGCTCGCCGACGCCCTCGAGGGGGTCGCCGGCGTCATCCGGACGCCGTACCACGCGGTGGACGCCATCCGGCCGGACGAGCGCGACCACCGGGTCCAGGTCGCCGGCGACGCGCTGGCCGCTCTCGTCGACCGGGTGCGGGCCACCACCATCGACGAGGACCCCGGCCTGCTCCCCCTCAGCGCGGTCGCCGTCGGGGTGGAGCGGGCCCTGACCGCGCTCGACGCGCTGCAGCGGGGCGAGCCGGCGGCCTGACTGAGAGCAGGGTCACCCTCCCGGGTGGGCGCCGCGACCCGGTGCACCGGTCATCCTCGATGTCCGTGGACACCCTGCTCGCCCTGCTCCGCCGCCCCGCCGTCCAGCGGGGCGTGCGCGCGGCGGTCGCCGCGGGGCTGGCCTGGCAGGTCGCCGGCCTGCTCCCGCCGCTGCTGTCCGACTACGCCTACTACGCCCCGCTGGGCGCGGTCATCGCCGTCCACCCCACGATCGCCGACTCCGCCAGCGCCGCGTGGCGGAGCGTGCTGGCGATCCTCACCGGCTTCGCGCTGGCCGTCGCGGTCTACGAGCTCACCCGGGCGGTACCCAACGGCCTGACCATCGCCCTCATCGTGGCGCTGGCGATCGCCGTCGAGCAGTGGGGGCTCTGGCGCGAACAGGCCAGCTGGGTCAGCTTCGCCGCCGTCCTCATGCTCACCGTGGGCCTCGACGACCCCGACACCTACGTCCTGCGCTACGCCGGGCTGACCCTGCTGGGGGCGGCGATCGGCGTGCTGGTCACCACCGTGCTGTTCCCACCCCTCCAGCTGACCCGGGCCGTGGAGCAGATCGACCGCACCCGTGCCGCCCTCGCCGCGCACCTGGACGACATCGCCGAGACGCTGCGCGAGGGCCGGGTGCCCGACCCCGCCGAGTGGACCGACCGCGCCGGCGACCTGGACCGCGAACTGGACCGCATGCGCGCAGCGGAGGCGCAGGTCGAGCGGTCCCGCCGGGCCAACCCGCGCGCCCGCCGGTGGCAGGGGCGCGCGACCAGCATCCGCGAGGAGTCGCGTGCGATGGACCGGGTCGCCGTCCTCGTCGACGACCTGACCTCCCTCGTGGTGGAGTTCCACCCGCACCGCCGGGGCCTCGACGCGGTGGACGCCGGCACCGGCTGGGTGCTCGCCGACGCGCTCGTCGGCCTCGCCGGCGTCGTCCGCACGCCGTACCACAGCACCGACGGGACGACGCCGGACGAGCGCGACGCCGTCATCACCGCCGCGACCGCCGCCCTCGACCGGCTCGTCCACCTGCTGCGCTCCACGACGGTCGACGACGACGAGGGCTTCTTCGCCATGGGCGCGGTCGCGGTCGGCGTCCGCCGCGGTCTGCTGACCCTGGAGGCCCACCGGCGGCAGCCGGCCGCCGCCTGAGGGGCCGTCAGGGCCGGAGCTCCTCGGCGAGCACCCGCTCGGCGACGGGGACGGCGCGGGCCCGGTCGGCCGGCACCAGGCCGATCCGGACCCGGCGGTCGAGCAGGTCGGCCACCGTGCGGGCGCCCTCGGCCCGGACGGCGAAGCGCAGCTCGCCCACCGTCTCCTCCCGGCCCTCCGCCACCGGCTCGGCGCCCAGCGCGACGACCGCGGGCGCCTCGGTGCCGTACCGCTCGACCAGCCGGCGGGGCGCGTCCACCCGGTCCAGCGCCACCGGCGGGGCCGCGCCGACCAGCGGCAGCCGCGCGGTGCACGACCGCGGGACCGGCCGGCCCAGGCGCTCGACCACGGCGTCCACCGCCTGCTCCGCCATCGCCCGGTAGGTGGTCAGCTTGCCGCCGACCACGGTGAGGACCGGTCCGTCCCACCGCAGCAGGTGCCGACGGGAGAGGTCGGCGGTGGCGTCGCCGGGCCCGGTGCCGGCCGAGGCGGGCAGCACCAGCGGCCGCAGGCCCGCGTAGCAGCCGACGACGTCCCCGCGGGTCAGCGGCGTGGCCAGCACGCGGTTGACCGTCGTCAGCAGCTGGTCGACCTCGGCGTCGCTGGGCCGCGGGTCCTCGTCGGGGACCTCGCCGGGCACCGGCTCGTCGGTCAGCCCGAGGTACACCAGCCCGCCCGGCTGCGGCAGCGCGAACACGTACCGCGTCCGGGAACCGGGCAGCGGCACGGTCAGCGCGGCGGTGGGGTCGCCCAGCCGCCCGGCCGGCACGACCAGGTGCGAGCCGCGGGAGGGCACCAGCCGCACGCCGGGCGCCAGCCGCTGCGCCCACACGCCGGTCGCGTTGACGACGACGTCCGCGCGCAGCGCGAGGGCCTCGCCGTTGTCCAGCTCCACGTGCACGTCCCGGCCGTCGACCGCCCGCACCGCCGCCCCGGTGAGCACCCGCGCGCCCGCGGCGGCCGCCGAGCGGGCGAGGGCCACCACCAGCCGGGCGTCGTCGGTGAGCCGGCCGTCCCAGAACACGACCCCGCCGCGGCGGCCGCGCACCCCGGGCGTCAGCCGGGCCACCTCCGACGGCCCCACCCGCCGGGTGCGGGGCAGCGACCGGCGGCCACCGGGAACCGAGGCGCGCACGGTGTCCCCCAGCCGGCCGCCGAGGCCGGCGAGCCCCGCGACTAGCGGACCCGCGGCGTCGGGCACGAGGAACGGCAGCGGGCGGACCAGGTGCGGCGCGGTCGCCCCCATGAGGACGGCGCGCTCGCGGGCGCTCTCCCGCGCCAGGCCGAGCTCGCCGTGGGCGAGGTAGCGCAGCCCGCCGTGCACCAGCTTCGACGACCACCGGCTGGTGCCCGCGGCGAGGTCGGCGCGCTCGAGCAGGACGACCGACAGCCCGCGGGCGGCGGCGTCCAGCGCCACCCCGGCTCCGGTCACCCCGCCGCCGACGACGGCCACGTCCACCCGGCCGCCGGCGACGACGTCGAGGTCGGCGGCCCGCCGGGCCGGGGAGAGCGCGCCGGCACCGGCGCCGTCGGACGGTCCCCTCCGGAGCACCCGGCAGACTGTAGCCGTGCCCGATCAGCCCGAACTGACGATCCAGGGCTGGGGGTCGCCCACCCGCCCGCGCGACGCGACGGTGACCGCCGGGGCCGACGGCGGGGACGGCGCTCTCGCGTTCGCGACCTTCCCCGACCTGGCCGAGGTGCTGCCCAAGGCGGCGCGCCGGCACCTGGCCAAGGAGCTGGGCTGGACCCTGCGGCCGACCCATCCCGTGCCGGTCGACGAGATCCGGGTGGCGCCCTCGCGGCTCGCCGAGGACTGCCGGCAGCGGCTGGTCGCGCTGCTCGGCGAGGAGAACGTGCGGACCGACCGCGAGAGCCGGCTGCGGCACGCGGGCGGCAAGAGCTACCTGGACCTGCTGCGTCGGCGGGAGGGCGACGCCTCCGACGCGCCGGACGCCGTCGTCACCCCGGCCGACACCGAGGAGACCGCCGCGCTGCTGGCGCTGTGCAGTGAGCTGGGGGTCGTCGTCGTGCCCTTCGGCGGGGGCACCAGCGTCGTCGGCGGGCTGTCGGGCATCGACGCCGACGACCGGCCCTCGATCTCGGTGGACGTGCGCCGCATGGCCTCGGTGCGGGACCTGGACGTGCCGTCGTCCCTGGTGACCGTCGGCCCGGGCATGCGCGGACCGGCGCTGGAGGAGCACCTGGAGCGCTCCGGCCTCACCCTCGGCCACCTGCCGCAGAGCTTCGAGTACGCCACCCTCGGCGGCTACGCGGCCACCCGGTCGGCGGGGCAGGCCTCCACCGGCGTGGGCCGCTTCGACGACCTGGTCGCCGGGCTGACCCTGGCCACGCCGTCCGGGGTCCTGGAGCTGGGCTCCCCGCCGGCGTCGGCCGCCGGACCGGACCTGCTCGGCCTGGCGCTCGGCTCGGAGGGCGCCCTGGGCGTGATCACCGAGCTGCGGCTGCGGGTGCGGCCCAAGGCCCGGGCCTGCGAGTACGAGGGCTGGTCGTTCCGCTCATGGGCGGCGGGGCTGGCCGGGCTGCAGCGGCTGGCGCGGCACGACCTGCTGCCCGACGTCGTCCGGCTGTCCGACCCCGACGAGACCCGCACCACCCTGCTCATGGCCGGCGGCCCGGGCGCGCGGGCGCTGCGCGGCTCGCTGCGCGCCCGGCGGCGCCGCCAGGGGTGCCTGCTGGTCGTCGGCTGGGAGGGGCTGCCGCCGCTGGTGCGTGCCCGCCGGAAGGCCGCGGCGTCGGTGCTGCGCGAGGCCGGGGCGGCGCGGCTGGGCCGGCGCGTCGGGGAGTCGTGGCGGCGGCACCGGTTCGCCGCCCCCTACACCCGCGACAGCCTGCTCGACGCCGGCCTGCTGGTGGAGACCCTGGAGACGGCGGCCACCTGGACGGCGCTGCCCACGGTCTACGACGCCGTCCGCCGGGCGCTGCACGAGTCGCTCGGCCGGCGGGGACACCGCCCGCTGCTGATGACCCACGTGTCGCACGGCTACCCCACCGGCGCCTCGCTGTACGTCACCGTGGTCGCCGACCGCGACGACGACCTGCCCATCCAGCAGTGGCTGACGGCCAAGCGGGCCGCCACCGACGCGCTGGTCGCCGCCGGCGGCACGCTCACCCACCACCACGCCGTCGGAGCCGACCACCGCCCGTGGCTGGAGCGGGAGATCGGCCCCCTGGGGGTGGAGGTGCTGCGGGCGGTCAAGCAGCGGCTGGACCCCCGCGGCATCTGCAACCCCGGCGTCCTGCTCCCGGAGTGAGCCGGGTCAGGGCAGCCGCACCGTCGTCGTCACCCGCACCACGCTCGGCCGGGGCGGGACCGAGCCGAACCCGAAGGTGACCGGCGGGCGGACCGGCGCCAGCCCGCCCAGCGGGACGCCGTCCCACGACCCGTCGGCCGCCGTCACCGCGTGCAGGTCCTGCACGCCGTACCACTCGGTGCGCCCGTTCCCGGCCGAGCCGGTGGTGCGCAGGCCGATCAGCAGCCGGGCGGGCCGGTCCAACAGGCCCACCCACGCGGGGGTCCGGGCCAGCGGCGCCGGGACGGCGCGCAGCAGCCAGCCCAGCGGAGGACGGCGTCCCGTGCGGACGGCGAGCCGCAACGGCCCGGCCGTGACCGTCCAGGTCCGCGGGCCGGGCCGGGCGACGGCCACGTCGAGGACCCGCACCTCGTCGAAGGCGTACGTGGCCGCGATGAACTCCGCGGCGGCCGGCGAGGGGGCCAGCAGCACCCGGTGCCCGCCGGGGCGCTGCACCATCACGTCGGAGAGCGCCCCCAGCGGCGACCGGGGCCAGTGCCCGACGACGACGCGGGTGCCCGACGTCGTGCCGACGCCCAGGATCCAGCCGTCGAAGACCTGCCGCACGGGCTACAGGGTGGTCGCCCGGCCGCCGTCGACGGGGATGACCGCGCCGGTGACGTAGGCGCCGGCGCGGCTGCTCAGGTACACCACGACGCCGGCCATGTCGTCGGGCCGGCCGATCCGCCCGAGCGGGGAGGAGGCGGCGATCTCGTCGCCGTGGGCCGCGAGGGTGGCGGCCATCATCTTCGACTCGAACGGGCCGGGCGCGACGGCGTTGACCGTGATCCGCCTCGGCCCCAGCTCCTTGGCGAGCACGCGGGTGAGGTGGTGCACCCCGGCCTTGCTGGCCGAGTACGAGTAGGTGGGCAGCGTCGGCGCGTGCAGCCCGTCGATGCTGCCGACGTTGACCACGCGGGCCGGGTCGTCGTCGGTGGCCGCGGCCTCGAGCAGCGGCAGGAACGCGCGGGTCAGGAAGAACGGCGCCTTGAGGTTGAGGTCGAGCACCTTGTCCCAGGCCGACGCGGGGAACTCGGCGAGCGGCGCACCCCAGGTCGCCCCGGCGTTGTTGACCAGCACGTGCAGCCGCTCCTCGCGGCGGCCGACCTCGGCGGCCAGGCGCAGGCACTCGGCCTCGGTGGACAGGTCGGCCGGGATCGACGCCACCGTGCCGTACCGCGACAGCTCGGCGACCGCGGCCTCCCCGGCGTCGGCCTTGCGGGAGCTGACGTAGACCGACGCCCCGGCCTGCAGCAGGCCGCTGGCCATCATCAGCCCGATGCCGCGGGTGCCGCCGGTGACGACGGCGACCTTGCCGGTCAGGTCGAACAGGTCCACGGGCGCGTCCTCCACGGCGTCGTGGGGACGTCGTCGGCCCCCGGCGCGGGCACCCTACCCAGGCCCGTCCGGCGCGACCCGGGCCCGGACGGCGCATCGTCCGCTCCGCGTGAGGCGCCCGCCCCAGGCGACGGCCAGGCTGATGCACCGGGCGGGACGGTCCCGCCCGGGAGGGAGCGGCGCCATGACCAGCGCCTTCCAGAGTCGGCAGCCGGAGGCGAACTGGCAGGCCGAGGCCCACGTCGGCACCTACGGCGGAGACGACAGGGCGACCGGCTGGGCGGCGTGGGTGGTCTTCGCCGGGGTCCTGCTGGTGCTGATCGGCCTCTTCTCGGTGATGGAGGGCGTCACCGCACTGGTCAACGACGACTTCTACGTGGTGCGGCCCGACGCCCTGCTCGTCGCGGTGGACTACTCCGTCTGGGGCTGGGTGCACGTCGTCCTCGGCGCGGTCGGGATCGTCACCGGCGCGGGCCTGGTGCGGGGCAGCCGGGTCGCCCGCGTCGTGGCGGTGGTGTGGGCCGCGGTGAGCGCGCTCGTGCACCTGGCGTTCCTGCCGGCCTACCCGGTCTGGTCGGTGCTGGTGATCGCGTTCCTCGTCGTGGTGATCTACGCCGTCACCGTGCACGGTCGGGAGGTCGCCCCGACCCGGTGACGGCGGCCGGGACGGGCGGCCCCGGCGCGGCCGGTGTGCCAGCCTGCCCCCATGAGCGCACCCGCCGCCGAGACCGCCGTCCTGGGCGCGACCAGCGAGGTCGGCCCGCTGCGGACGGTGCTCCTGCACCGGCCCGGGGCCGAGCTGCGCCGGCTGACCCCGCGCAACAACGACCAGCTGCTCTTCGACGGCGTGCCCTGGGTGCCGCGGGCGCAGGAGGAGCACGACCGCTTCGCCGCCGAGCTGACCGCCCGCGGTGTCGAGGTGCTGTACCTGGACCGGCTGCTGGCCGAGGTGCTCGCCGTCCCGGCCGCGCGGGACGAGCTGGTCGCCGCCGCGGTCGACGACCCGCGGCTGGGCGCCACGCTCAAGCGGACGGCGGCCGCGCACCTGGCCGGCCTCTCCCCCGACGACCTCGCCGGGACGCTGATCGCCGGGCTGGCGCACGACGAGGTGCCCGGCGGGCGCGGCCTGTCCTACGAGCTCATGGACCGCAGCGACTTCGTCGTCCCCCCGCTGCCCAACCTGCTGTTCACCCGCGACTCGTCGGTCTGGGTCGGCGACCAGGTGGCGGTCACCTCCCTGGCGATGCCCGCCCGGCACCGCGAGAGCACCATCACCGCCGCGGTCTACGCCCACCACCCGCGCTTCGCCGGCGCCGCCCAGCTCTACGACGCCTCGCTGGAGCACCTCGAGGGCGGCGACGTGCTGCTGATGTCGCCGGGCGTGGTGGCGGTGGGGGTGGGCGAGCGGACGACGCCGGGCGGCGCGGAACGGCTGGCGCGGCGGCTGTTCGCCCGCGGGCTGGCGCACACGGTGCTCGTCGTCCCGATCGCCCAGCAGCGGGCGACCATGCACCTGGACACCATCGCCACGATGGTCGACGTCGACGCGCTGGTGATGTACCCCGCGGTTGCCGACACCCTGGTGGCCTGGACGGTCACCGGCGAGGTTCCGCCGGATGACGAGGACACGACCGACCTGACCGTCCGCGGGCCCGCACCGTTCCTCGAGGCGGCTGCCGCGGCCATGGGCATCGACCGGCTGCGGGTGATCGACACCGGCCTGGACCCGGTCACCGCCGAGCGCGAGCAGTGGGACGACGGCAACAACACCCTGGCGCTGGCCCCGCGGTTGACCGTCGCCTACGAGCGCAACACCGTCACCAACGCCGCGCTCGAGGCGGCCGGGATCGAGGTGGTGCGGATCGCCGGCTCGGAGCTGGGCAGCGGCCGCGGCGGGCCGCGCTGCATGTCCTGCCCGGTCGCCCGCGGCCCGCTGTAGCCCGGTCGCCGGGGCCGAGGTCCGTCGACCGGACCGGCCGCGCAGCGGCGGGTGTGCAGCCGTGCCCGGTTCTGCCACCCTCCTGCGCATCGGCCCCGACACGGGGTCGTGGACCGGGCCCACCGCTCGGCCGCCCGGTTCCGGGATCCGGTGCGGAGGAGTGCCCCATGGCCGACGTGATGCGCGCGTTCGTGATGCTCGAGGTCGGCAAGACCGCGGTGGTGGAGAAGCCCGTCCCGACGCCGGGGCCGGAGGAGGCGGTCGTCCGGACGACGGCGGCATTGGTCTGCACGTCCGACGTCCACACGGTGAAGGGCGCCCTCCCGGTCGAGAACGGGCGCACGCTGGGCCACGAGTCGGTGGGCGTGGTCCACGCCCTGGGCTCGGCGGTGTCCGGGTTCACCGAGGGCCAGCGGGTCGCGGTCAACGCCGTGACGCCGTGCTTCCGGTGCAGCTACTGCCAGCGAGGGTTCCCCAGCCAGTGCGGCGGCGCTCTCGGGGGCTACCGGTACACCGCGCAGATGGACGGCACCATGGCCGAGTACTTCGTCGTGCCCGCGGCCGCGGCCAACCTCGCGCCGATACCGGACGACGTCACCGACGAGCAGGCGGCCTACACCTGCGACATGCTCTCCACCGGCTTCATGGGAGCCGAGCACGCCCGTCTCCAGCTCGGCGAGACCGTGGCGGTGTTCGCGCAGGGACCGGTCGGGCTGTGCGCGACGATGGGGGCCAACCTGCTCGGTGCCGGGCGGGTGATCGCCGTGGAGTCGCGGCCCGAGCGGAAGGACCTGGCCCGGCGCTTCGGCGCGGACGACGTCGTGGACTTCACCGAGGGCGACCCGGTCGAGCAGATCATGGACCTCACCCGCGGCGAGGGGGTCGACGCGGCCATCGAGGCGTTCGGGTTCCCGGAGACCTTCGAGGGCTGTCTGCGCGTCACCAAGGCCGGCGGCAGGGTCTCCAACATCGGGTACCACGGGGAGAACCCCGCGCCGCTGCAGCTGCCGCTCGACAGCATCGGGCTGGGCATGAACGACAAGTCCATCCACACCGGGCTGTGCCCGGGCGGCAGCGAGCGGATGGGGCGGCTGCTCCGGCTGCTGCAGACGGGGCGCATCGACCCGACCCCGCTGACCACCCACCGGTTCGACTTCGACGAGATCGAGCGTGCCTTCGCGATGATGCAGACCAAGGAGGACGGCATCCTCAAGCCGCTCGTCTCCTTCGCCTGACCGTCCCGGCCGGAGGCACCCTCTCGCCAGGAGCTCGTGCTCTGCTTCCCACGTGCACGCAGAGCACGAGCTCCCCGAGGGGGAGGGGCGCGCCGTCCGGCAGGACGGGGCGCCGAGCGGCTACAGCCCCTGCGCCAGCCGGTGGTAGGCGGCGCTCCAGCGCAGCTCCTTGGCCAGCGAGCGGCGGGTGGTCTCCGCGTCGATGAGCACCAGCTCGGTGGAGAACACCTCGGCGAGGTCGGTGAGCTCCTCGGCCCCCAGCGCGGTCGACAGCACCGTGTGGTGCGGCCCGCCGGCGGTCAGCCAGCCCTCGGTCGCCGTCGCGAAGTCCGGGCGCGGCTGCCAGACGGCACGGGCCACGGGCAGGTTCGGCAGCGGCTCGTCGGGCTCGACGACGTCGATCTCGTTGGCCACCCAGCGGAACCGGTCCCCCAGGTCGCACCAGCCCACCACGACGCCCTCGCCCGGGGCCGCGGTGAACACCAGCCGCGCGGGGTCCTCCCGCCCGCCGATCGACAGCGGGTGCACCTCCACCCGCGGCTTCTCCCCGGCGATCGTCGGGCAGACCTCGAGCATGTGCGCGCCGAGGATCTTCGGGGTGTCGGCGGCCAGGTGGTAGGTGTAGTCCTCCATGAAGGAGGTCCCGCCCGGCAGCCCGGCGGCGGCGACCTTGAGGGTGTGCAGCAGCACCGAGGTCTTCCAGTCGCCCTCGCCGCCGAAGCCGTAGCCGTCGGCCATCAGCCGCTGGACGGCCAGCCCCGGCAGCTGGCGCAGCCCGCCGAGGTCCTCGAAGTTCGTGGTGAACGCGCCGAAGCCGCCGTCCTCGAGGAAGGTGCGCAGCGCCGCCTCGATGCGGGCCTGGTAGCGCACCGCCTCATGCTGCGGACCGCCCGGGCGGGCGTCCTCGGCGAACTCGTACAGGTCGCCGTACTGCTCGACCAGGTCGTCGACGGTCTTGTCCTCCACCGCGTCCACCACGGCGGCCAGGTCGTTGACCCCCCACGTGTTCACCGAGACCCCGAAGCGGATCTCCGCCTCGACCTTGTCCCCCTCGGTGACCGCGACGTTGCGCATGTTGTCGCCGAACCGGGCCAGCCTGAGCGAGCGGACCGCGTGCGCCGCGGCGGCGGCCCGGGCCCACGACCCGACCCGTGCCCGCACCCGCGGGTCGTCGACGTGGCCGGCGACCGTCGTCCGCGGCATGCGCAGCCGAGTGAGGATGAACCCGTACTCCCGGTCGCCGTGGGCGGCCTGGTTGAGGTTCATGAAGTCCATGTCGATCGTCGCCCACGGCAGGGCGGCGTCGGCCTGGGTGTGCAGGTGCAGCAGCGGCTTGCGCAGCGCGTCGAGGCCGCTGATCCACATCTTCGCCGGGGAGAAGGTGTGCATCCAGGTGATGACGCCGACGCAGGCCGGGTCCTCGTTGGCCTCGCCCATCGCCCGCCGGATGGCGCCGGCGTCGGTGAGCACCGGCTTCCAGACCACCCGGATGGGGACCTCACCGGCCTCGTCGAGCGCGGCGGCCACCCGCTGGGACTGCTCGGCGACCTGCTGGAGGGTCTCCTCGCCGTACAGGCCCTGGCTGCCCGTCAGGAACCACAGCTCGTGCCCGGTGAACGGGTCCTTGCGCATCAAGCCTTCCTCACTGTCCGTAGACGTTCTGGTAGCGCGCGTAGAGGGAGTCGATGTCGGTCTGGGCGATCGGCAGCGGCTCGCCGAGCTGCCGCGACAGGTGCACCGTCCGGGCGACGTCCTCGGTCATGACCGCGGCCTTGACGGCGGCGCGCGCCGAGGGCCCGATGGTGAACACGCCGTGGTTCTGCATGAGCACCGCCGGCGAGCGCGAGCCGCGCAGGGTCGCCACGATGCCCTGGCCGATGGAGTCGTCGCCGATCAGCGCGAACGGCCCGACCGGGATCGGTCCGCCGAACTCGTCGGCCATCGCGGTGAGCACGCACGGGATCGGCTCGGCCCGGGCGGCCCAGGCGGTCGCGTACGGGCTGTGGGTGTGCACCTGGCCGTTGACCTCGGGCACGTTCCGGTACACGTAGGCGTGCGCGTCGGTGTCGCTGGAGGGCTTCTTGACGCCGTCGACGACGTTCCCGTCGAGGTCGCAGACGGTGATGCCCTCCCAGGTCAGCTCGTCGTAGAGGACGCCGCTGCCCTTGATGACGAACAGGTCCTCGCCG
Organism: Geodermatophilus sp. SYSU D00708; assembly: GCF_054050115.1. Taxonomy (NCBI): domain Bacteria; kingdom Bacillati; phylum Actinomycetota; class Actinomycetes; order Geodermatophilales; family Geodermatophilaceae; genus Geodermatophilus; species Geodermatophilus sp. SYSU D00708. The sequence goes on from NZ_JBJGYS010000024.1 coordinate 29,079, forward strand.
GGCACCCGCTCGGAGACGTTGCCCGAGGTCCAGGTGACCAGGCCGTTGCGGGTCAGCTCGCTGTGCAGGGCGGCGACGTGCTCGCGCTGCGCCCGGAGGGTGCCGCGCTCGGTGCGCGGTTCGGTGGTGGTCATGCGGTGCGCTCCTCGGTCAGGGCGGACGCCGTCGTCTCGGCGTCGGAACTCTGCGGCTCGGCCCGCCGGTGGCCGATGCCCACGTGGTCCACGGCGGCCCGCTCGACCGGGAGTGCGGCGACGTAGCGCTGCACGAACGCGTCGAAACCCGCGACGTCGACCGGGTCGGGCTCGGCGGTCTCCAGCGCGGCGTCGGCGAAGACCACGGTGTCCAGGTAGTCGGCCAGGCTCTGCTCCGGCGCGCGCCGGGTGGCGAAGGCGGCGAGGACGGCCATCCCCCAGGCGCCGCCCTCGGCCGCGACGTCACCGACCGACACCGGCGTGTCGATCGCCGCGGCCAGGAAGCGCTGCGCCACGCCCCTGGTCTTGAACAGCCCCCCGTGCGCGAACATCCCGTCGAGCCGCACGCCCTCGGTCTCCAGCAGCACGTCCATGCCGATCCGCAGGGTGGCCAGGGATGCGAACAGGTGCGTCCGCATGAAGGTGGCGAGGTCGAACCTGCTGTCCGGGGACCGCACGAACAGCGGCCGCCCCTCCTCGAAGTCGGTGATCGGCTCACCGGAGAGGTAGTTGTAGGCCAACAGCCCGCCGCAGTCGCTGGCACCACCGAGCGCGGCGGCGAACAGGGTCTCGAAGACGGTCGACGGGTCGGCCGCCACACCCAGCGCCAGGGCGAACTCGGCGAACAGCCCGACCCACGCGTTCAGCTCACTGGCCCCGTTGTTGCAGTGCACCATGGCCACCGGGTCCCCGGCCGGCGTGGTGACCAGGTCGAGTTCGCGGTGCATCCGGCTGAGCTCGTGCTCGAGCACGACCATGGCGAAGATGCTCGTCCCGGCGGAGACGTTGCCGGTGCGCGGAGCGACCGAGTTGGTGGCGACCATCCCCGTTCCCGCATCCCCCTCGGGCGGGCAGAGCGGGATGCCGGGTCGCAGCCGCCCGGTGGGGTCGAGCAGCTCCGCGCCCGCCTCGGTCAGCGTGCCGGCCGGCTGGCCGGCGACGGCGATCGCCGGCAGCAGGTCCGCCAGGGTCAGCTCCACCCCCGCCTCGGCCGCGAGCTCGTCGAACCGGGTCAGCATCGCGGCGTGGTATCCGCCGGTCTCGCTGTCGATCGGGAACACGCCGCTGGCGTCGCCGACGCCGAGCACCTTCTCGCCGGTGAGCCGCCAGTGCACGTAGCCGGCCAGGGTCGTCAGGTGGTCCAGCCGGCCGACGTGCTCCTCGCCGTCGAGGATCGCCTGGTAGAGGTGGGCCACGCTCCACCGGTGCGGGATGTTGTGGCCGAACTCCGCACTGAGCCGCTCGGCCGACTCCCCCGTGTTCGTGTTGCGCCAGGTCCGGAACGGCGTCAGCAGCTCACCGGCGGCGTCGAACGCCAGGTAGCCGTGCATCATCGCCGACACGCCCAGGGCACCGACCGTGGTCAGGTCGACCCCGTGCCGCCGCCGCACGTCGGCCGTCAGGGCCGCGACGCTGTCCTGCACCCCCGCCCAGACCGCGTCCAGCGAGTACGTCCACAGCCGGTCCACGAACTGGTTCTCCCAGTCGTGGGTGCCGACGGCGAGCGGAGCGTGGTCCGGACCGATCAGCACCGCCTTGATCCGGGTCGATCCGAGCTCGATCCCCAGGGCCGTGCGCCCCTCGGTGATCGCGGCGCCGACGTCCATCGTCATGTCAGGAGACCCTCCCGCCTACGGATGACAGGCCTGCGTCCAGCGCTCCGGTCGACCACGGTCGCGGCGCAGGGCCTGATGTTAGCGCTAACATGCGCGACGTCCTCATGCCTGGTGCGGCGCCGGCCCGGTGCTGGCCCGCACCAGGAGGGCCGGCGGGACGGGATCGGGGTGCAGCTCCACGCCCTGGAGCCGGGCGAGCACCAGCTCGACCCCGCGACGGCCGAGCTCGGCGAAGTCCTGCCGGACGGTGGTGAGGGGCGGGGTGAAGTAGGGCGACTCGGGCAGGTCGTCGAAGCCGACGACGCTGACGTCGCGCGGCGACTCGAGGCCCTCCTCGTGCAGGGCCGCGAGCAGCCCGAGCGCCATCTGGTCGTTGGCCAGGAAGACCGCGGTGATCTCCTCGCCGTCCCGGAGGCGGGCGGCCAGCTGCCGGCCGGCCGCGTACCCCGACGACGGCGTCCAGTCGCCGCCCACGTGGGCCGGCACCTCGGCACCGGCCGCCTGCAGCTCGGCCCGCCAGCCGGCGATGCGGTCCCGGGCCTCCTTGGAGTCGGCCGGCCCGGTCACGTGGTGCACCGTCCGGTGGCCGAGGTCGAGCAGGTGACGCGTGGCCAGCCGGGCGCCGGCCACCTGGTCGACGCCCACCGCGGGCTCCTCGACGGCGCCGCCGCTCTGCACGGTGACCAGCGGCAGGGGCACGTCCACCTGGTGCAGCGCCTCCACCGCGTCGTCGTAGGTGGCCAGCGCGACGACCGCGTCGACCGACGCCCCCACGAACCGGTCCACCGCCGCGCGCATCGCCTCCGCGGTGGCCTCGTCCAGGACGGTCACCGACAGCGAGTACCCCGCGGTGCGCGCGGCCTGCTCCAGGCCGACCAGGGTCTGCGCCGGCCCGTACTGGTTGATGTTGACCGTGACGAAGCCGATCGTGCGGGTCGACCCGGTCACCAGCGCCCGCGCCGCGGTGTTGGGCCGGTAGCCCAGCTCGCGGATCGCCCGCTCCACCCGTTCACGGGTCTGCGGTGCGACGTTGCGGTGGCCGTTGATGACGCGGGAGACGGTCTGGTGCGAGACCCCGGCACGGACGGCGACGTCCGACATGACCAGCGCACGGGTCGCCCCCTCGGGCTCCACCGTCACCCCTCTCTTCGACGGGGCGCCGTCGCCCCGCACCGGCACGGGCGGCCCCGCGGCTGTCGTCCGCGGGGCCGCCCGGGAGGTCAGCGCGAGGCGCCGGCCCGCCGCTTGTTGTAGACGTCGAAGGCCACGGCGAGGAGCAGGACCAGGCCCTTGACCACCGACTGGATGGACTGGTCGATGCCCATGAGCTGCATGCCGTTGCTCATGACGGCCATGATCAGACCACCGACCATGGCGCCGACGACGGTGCCCACACCGCCGGTGACGGCCGCGCCACCGATGAAGCAGGCGGCGATCGCGTCGAGCTCGAACATGTTGCCCGCCGCCGGCTGGGCCCCGTTCGACCGGGACGAGAAGACGACGCCGGCCACACCGGCCAGGAAGCCCATGTTGACGAAGATCCAGAAGTTGACCGCCCGGACCTTGACGCCCGACAGGGTCGCCGCCGCGAGGTTGCCGCCGATCGCGTACACCTGGCGGCCGAAGACGGTCCGGTTGGTGACGATGCCGTAGGTGATGATCAGCACGGCCAGGATGATCAGCACGATCGGCAGACCGCGGGCGTGCGCCAGCTGCCAGGCGAACCACATGACCACCGCGCCGACGAGGACGATCTTCGCCACGAACAGCGGGAAGGACTCGACCGGCTGCTGGTACCTCACCCGAGCCAGGCGGGTGCGGAAGCTGCTGAACGCGTAGCCGGCGACGGCGATCACCCCGATGAGCAGGGTGAAGGCGTCGTAGCCGTCGCCGCCGATGAGGCCGTTGAGGAAGCCACTGGCGATCTTGCCGTACTCGCTCGGGAACGGGGACAGCGAGATGTTGTCGAGCACCTGCAGTGTGAGGCCGCGGAACAGCAGCATACCGGCGAGGGTGACGATGAAGGCCGGGATGCCGACGTAGGCCACCCAGAAGCCCTGCCACGCACCGATCGCGAGGCCGACGGCGAGCGCGGCGAGGACGCCGACCCACCACGGCATGCCGTGCCGGATCACCAGGACGGCGGAGGTCGCCCCGGTCAGCGCGACGACCGACCCGACGGACAGGTCGATGTGCCCGGCGATGATCACGATGACCATGCCGATGGCCAGGATCAGGATGTAGCTGTACTGCAGGACGATGTTGGTGACGTTGCCGGGGCTCAGCGAGGTGCCGTCGGTGAGGATCGCGAACAGCGCGATGATCACCACGAAGGCGACGTAGATGCCGCTCTGCCGCAGGTTGCGGGTGACCAGTTCCTTGAGGTTGCTGGTCCCGGTGTGGAGCGCGGCGGTCTGGGCCGGCTCCTGCGGTGGGGTCTCCGGGCGCGACGGCGCGGTCCTGGTCATGCCGCGAGCTCCTTCTCCTTGGTCATGAGCTCCATCAGGTTCTCCTGGGTGGCCTCGCTGACCGGCCGCTCACCGGTGATCCGGCCCGCCGACAGCGTGTAGATCCGGTCACAGATGCCGAGCAGCTCGGGCAGCTCGGACGAGATGACGAGCACCGCCTTACCGTCGGCGACGAGCCGGTTGATGATCGTGTAGATCTCGTACTTCGCGCCCACGTCGATGCCGCGGGTCGGCTCGTCGAGGATCAGCACCTCGGGGTCGGTGTAGAGCCACTTGGACAGCACGACCTTCTGCTGGTTCCCGCCCGAGAGCTTGCCGACGACCGAGGTGACGCTGGGCGCCTTGACGTTCATGCTCTTCCGGTAGCCCTCGGCGACCTTGATCTCCTCGTTGCCGTTGACGAAGCCCTTGCTGGCGAGCTTGTCCAGGGCGGCGGCGGAGACGTTGCGCCGGATGTCCTCGATGAGGTTGAGGCCGTAGTGCTTGCGGTCCTCGGTCGCATAGGCGATCCCGGCGTCGATCGCCTCGGAGACGTTGCGGGGCCGGATCTCCTTGCCGTGCACGAAGAGCCGACCCGAGATGTTCCGCCCGTACGCACGGCCGAAGATGCTCATGGCGAGCTCGGTGCGCCCGGCGCCCATGAGGCCGGCGATGCCGACGACCTCCCCGGCGCGGACGTAGAAGCTGGCGTTCTCGACGATCTTCCGGTCCTGCGTCGGGTGCCAGACGGTCCAGTCCTCGACGCGGAGGACCTCCTCGCCCGGGTGCGACTCGCGCTCGGGGTAGTAGCTCTCGAGGTCGCGGCCGACCATCCCGCGGATGATCCGCTCCTGGGTGACCTCGCCGGCGTGCAGGCTCAGCGTCTCGACCGTCTTGCCGTCACGGATGACGGTGACGTTGTCGGCGATCGCGGTGATCTCGTTGAGCTTGTGCGAGATCATGATGCAGGTGATGCCGCGCTCGCGGAGGCGGCGCAGCAGGTCGAGCAGGTGCGCGGAGTCGTTGTCGTTGAGCGCGGCGGTCGGCTCGTCGAGGATCAGCAGCTTGACGTCCTTGGACAGCGCCTTGGCGATCTCGACGAGCTGCTGCTTGCCGACGCCGAGCTGACCGACCGGGGTGACCGCGTTCTCCCGCAGGCCGACCTCGTCCAGCAGCCGCGCGGCCTCGGCGTTGGCCTTGTTCCAGTCGATGAGCCCGCCGCGGCCGCGGATCTCGTTGCCCAGGAAGATGTTCTCCGCGATGGACAGGTAGGGCACCAGGGCGAGTTCCTGGTGGATGATCACGATGCCGACGTGCTCGCTGTCGCGGATGCCGTGGAAGCGGCTGGCGTTGCCGTCGTAGAGGATCTCGCCGTCGTAGCTGCCGGCCGGGTGGACGCCCGACAGGACCTTCATCAGCGTCGACTTCCCGGCGCCGTTCTCACCGCAGATGGCGTGGATCTCGCCGCGGCGGACCTTCAGGTTGACGTCCGACAGCGCCTTCACGCCGGGGAACGTCTTGGTGATGGAGCGCATCTCCAGGATGTAGTCGTCCATGGGACCTCGTCGTCCGGTCGTCGGTGCCCCTCGTCAGGCACGGGGGTGCGCCGCGGATGGTGGTGAGAGTGTGCTCCCGCCGCGGCAGGCGGGCAGGTCGGGACGTCGTCCCGGTGGTGCCGGCCGGGCCCGGCAGCGGGTGCTGCCGAGCCCGGCCGGGACTCGGGGGTGCGAGGTCAGTCGGCCTGACCCCTGGCGACCTCGTCGGCCGTCCAGTAGCCGGTGTCGATCAGTTCGGACTGGATGTTGTCCGCGTAGACCGTCACGACCGGGAGGAGGTACGACGGGACGACCTTCACGCCGTTGTCGTAGGTCTCCGTGTCGTTGGCCTCGGGCTCGTTGCCCTCGGCGAACGCCTGCGCGGCCTTGACGGCCTGCTCGGCCAGCTGACGGGTGTCCTTGAAGACCGTGGAGCTCTGGACCCCGTCGGCGATCAGCTTGACCGAGGCGATCTCGGCGTCCTGCCCCGTGACGGGCGGCATCGGGTTCGGCTGCGAGTCCAGGTTCGGGCCGTAACCGGCGTTCTGCAGCGCGGTGATGATGCCGCGGGACAGGCCGTCGTAGGGCGAGAGGACGCCGTCGACGCGCGAGCCGTCGTTGTAGGTGGAGGTCAGCAGGTCCTCCATCCGCCGCTGGGCGGTCTCCTGCTGCCACCGCAGGATGGCGACCTGCTCGATGTTGGTCTGGCCCGACTTCACCACCAGGGTGCCGTCGTCGATCTTGGGCTGCAGGACCGACATCGCACCGTCGAAGAAGAAGTGCGCGTTGTTGTCGTCCAGCGAGCCGGCGAACAGCTCGATGTTGAACGGACCGGTGGCGGAGCCGGGCGAGCCGTCCTCGTTGAGCAGGCCGAGACCGGTGAGCAGCGCGTTGCCCTGCGCGACACCGACCTGGAAGTTGTCGAAGCTGACGTAGAAGTCGACGTTCTCGCTGTCGCGGATGAGCCGGTCGTACGAGATGACCGGGATGTTGTTGGAGGCGGCGTTCTCCAGCTGGCCGGAGAGCGCGGTGCCGTCGATCGCCGCGATGACGAGGATGTCGGCACCCTCGGTGATCATCTGGTCGATCTGCTGGGACTGGGTCGGGATGTCGTCGTTGGCGTACTGCAGGTCGACGGTGTAGCCCTCGCCCTCCAGCTGCTCCTTGACGTTGTTGCCGTCGGCGATCCAGCGCTCGGAGGTCTGGGTCGGCATCGAGACGCCGATCGTCAGGTCCTCCGCCTCGGTGCCGCCACCGGCACCCCCACTGCCGCCGGCACCCTCGCCGCCGCACGCCGCCAGCGTGAGCGCCAGGGTGGCGCTGACCGCGGCGAAGCCGAGCCTTCTGCTCACGTGATCTCCTCCTCGAGATTTCTGCGCGCTCGACCCGGCGCAGGCCCGCCCGTGGCGAGCGGCACAAGTGTGAGCGTTAACAACGGGGGGTCGTCAACCCCTCGCCGCCAATCCATCGTCACGGTCTCGTAACGCCACAGTCCTTCGGGTGCAATGCGTCCGCGGCGCATGGCCCTGCGTCGCAAATGGCCCTACTGGGGAGTAACATCCGCCGCTCCTCGGGTCGTCGACGACCGCCCGCGAGATCTCCCCGGAACGCAGTCGAGCTCTGCCCACGACCGTGGGCAGAGCTCGAGGAGAGGCCGCACCGTCACCCGGCGGGCTCGTGCCCTGCCCACCGGGGTGGGCAGAGCACGAGCGTCCGGAGGTGGTGCCCGCCGCCGGTGCGGCAGAGCTCAGCGCAGGGTGATCTGGCGGGAGAGCAGGCCGGCGCGGGCGCGACGCTCGTCGGCGGTGAGCGGCTCGGTCGCGGCCAGGGCCTGCTCCAGCCGGGCCTGGAACGCGGTGGCCGCGTCGGTCCAGTCGGCGGCCGGGGTGTCGGCGGGCAGGTCCCACACGGGGACGACGAGGCCGTGGGCGCGGAAGGCGCCGGCGTACCGGGTGCCCTCGCCGAGGGTGACCTGCTCGGCCGCCCGCAGCCGGGCCAGCGCGTCGAGCAGCCGCTCCTCCGGCTCCGGACGCACCCAGCGCAGGTGCGCCCGCTCGGCCGAGGGGCGCACCCAGTACGCCGCGCCCAGGCCGGGCAGCAGTTCGGTGGGCAGCACCGCGGCGTTGGCCTGCTCGAGCCCGGCGCGCGCCGCCGCCGACGGCTCGGTGCCCTCCAGCCAGAAACCGAAGTCGGGGTGCACGGTGACCTCGAAGGGGGCGTCGAGGTCGAGCAGCTCCTGCAGTCGCGGCCCGGCCGAGCCGGTGCCGCCGATGGGACCGGGGTCGACCGGGGCACCGGTGGGCGCCTCGAGGGCCGCCGCCAGCGCCGTCCCGAGGTCGCGGCTGACGTCGTCGGAGGAGGTCTGCAGCTGGACGCCGAGCAGGATCTCGCCGTTGGCCCGCACCAGCGCGGGAGCGCCGCCGGGCAGGACGCTGGCCAGGGTGAGGTCCCGGCCGTCGGTGGTCTTCAGCGGCACGGTGGCCGCGGGCACCAGCTCGCGCAGGGCGACCCAGTGCGGCTCACCGGGCAGCCCCTCGAAGGGCCGGGTCACCGGCGGCGCGTAGCCCGAGCCGTGGCAGTGCTTGTAGCGGCGGCCCGAGCCGCACGGGCAGGGCGCCTTCGGGTTGACGCCGCCGTCCGTGGCGGACGACGCGGCGGGGGCAGCGGAGCGCTTGCGGGTCGCGGAGCGGGCCATGGGACGAGGGTAGTGACAAGGACTCCCGCCCCCCTCCCCCCTCGCGAGCTCGGCGGGAGCCTCTGGACGGGGCCTCCTAGGCTCCGGGCGTGACCAGCATCGCCCCGCTGCTCGACCTCACCGACCCCGCCGTCGTCGCCGACCCCTACCCGGCGTTCGCCCGGGCACGGGCACAGGCGCCGGTGCAGTGGCACGAGGGACTCGGCCTGTGGCTGGCGTTCACCCACGCCGAGAGCAACGCCGTCCTGCGCGACCGGCGGCTGGGCCGGATCTGGCGGGACGAGGAGCCGGCGGAGCGGTTCGGGAGCTTCAACCTCATCCACCGCAACGCGATCCTGGAGATGGAGCCGCCGTCGCACACGCGGCTGCGCCGGCTGGTCAGCACCGCGTTCGCGCGCGGCCACGTGGAGCGGCTGCGGCCCTGGGTCGAGGACCTCGCCGGCCGGCTGGTCGACGAGCTCGTCGAGCGCTCCGGCGGCAGCGAGCCGGTCGACGTCCTCTCCGGCATGGCCGAGCAGCTGCCGGTCGACGTCATCGCCGAGCTGCTCGGCGTCCCCCAGGTCGACCGGCCGCTGCTGCGGCCGTGGTCGAACGCGATCGTGAAGATGTACGAGTACGGGCGGACCGCGGCCGTCGAGGAGGCGGCCGAGCGGGCGGCGGACGAGTTCGTCACCTACCTCCGCGAGCTGGCCGCCGACCGGCGACGGCACCTCGGGGAGGACCTGGTCAGCCACCTGGTGAGCGTCCGGGACGCCGACGGCGACCGGCTGACCGAGGACGAGCTGGTCACCACCTGCATCCTGCTGCTCAACGCGGGCCACGAGGCGACGGTCAACGTGACCGGCAACGGGCTGCTGGCGTTGCTGCGCTCCCCCGACCAGCTGGCCCGGCTCCGCGCCGACCGCGGCCTGCTGCCCACCGCGATCGAGGAGCTGATGCGCTTCGACTCGCCGCTGCAGCTGTTCGAGCGCACCGCCGGCGCCGACGTCGAGATCGGCGGCGCGACCGTGCGGCAGGGCCAGAAGATCGCCGCGCTGCTGGGGGCGGCCAACCGCGACCCCGCCGTCTTCGCCGACCCGGACACCCTCGACGTGGGCCGCCCGGACAACCCGCACATCTCCTTCGGCGCCGGCGTCCACTTCTGCATCGGCGCGCCGCTGACCCGCGTCGAGCTGCAGGCCTCGTTCGGTGCGCTGCTGGACCGCACCTCGCGGCTGGAGCTGGGCGGTGAGCCGGTGCGCCGCCCGGAGTTCGTCATCCGCGGCCTGGCCGGACTGCCCGTGGTGCTCCGCTGATCTGTCGGCCTCCGGCCTCCAACCGCGGCCAGGTGCCGTCCCCCAGCTGCCCTGAGCCCTTCCCGGTCCTCGTCGCGAGAGCCTCCGGCCCCCACTCCTCGGACCGCCTCGCAGGGCGCCTCACCCGGACAAGGTGCGGTAGATCGTGAGCTGGCTCACTGGCACGATGCGGCCATGCGCGGGCTCATGCAGGACTACCCCCTGACCATCGATGCGATCTTCCGGCACGTCGAGCAGCACTACGGCGACGGCACCATCGCCACCGCCGGGCCCGGCGGGATCACCCGGACGACGTACGCGGAGTGGGCTCAGCGCACCCGGAAGCTGGGCGGGGTGCTCGACAACCTGGGCATCTCCGAGGACGGGCGCGTGGGCACCTTCGGGTGGAACAGCCAGCGCCACCTGGAGCTGTACTTCGCGGCGCCGTCCACCGGCCGGGTGCTGCACACCCTCAACATCCGGCTGTTCCCCGAGCAGCTGACCTACATCGCCAACCACGCCGAGGACGAGGTCGTCTTCGCCGACCGCACGGTCCTGCCGCTGCTGTGGCCGCTGATCGACACCATGAAGACGGTCAAGCACGTCGTGGTCATGGACGACGGCGGGGACAACGAGATCCCCGACGACCCGCGGGTGCTCGACTACGAGACGCTGCTCGCCGAGGCCTCCCCGGTCGACTTCCACGTCACCGACGAGTACCGGGCCGCGTCGATGTGCTACACGAGCGGCACCACCGGCAACCCCAAGGGCGTCGTCTACAGCCACCGCTCGACCTGGCTGCACACGATGGGCGTGATGGCGCCCAACGCGTTCGGCCTGGGCATCCAGGACGTCGCGATGCCGGTCGTGCCGATGTTCCACGCCAACGCGTGGGGGATCGCCCAGGCCGCCCCGGCCGCCGGCGCCTCGCTGGTCATGCCGGGGCCGATGATGCAGCCGCAGGCCCTGGCCGACCTGATCATCGACGAGGGCGTCACCTTCACCGCCGGCGTCCCGACCATCTGGCAGGGCGTGCTGCCGCACCTTGCCGGCCGCGAGCACAAGCTGCGCTGCATCGGCTGCGGCGGCTCGGCGGTGCCCAGGGCGCTGTCGGAGGCCTACCGCGAGCAGATCGGCCTGGCGATCCTGCAGGCCTGGGGCATGACCGAGACCCACCCGGTGGCCTCCTCGGGCGTGCTGCCCCGCCGGTTCCTCGACGCCGACGAGGAGACCAAGGCCACCCAGCGGGCGCGCGCCGGCATCCCGTTCCTCGGGGTGGAGGCGCGCATCGTCGACGCCGAGACGTTCGAGCCGCAGCCGTGGGACGACAAGGCCACCGGTGAGCTGCAGGTCCGCGGCCCGTGGTGCGCCCAGGACTACTACAACCCCGACGCCGGCGTGGTGCTGTCCACCCCGGACGGCTGGATGCGCACCGGCGACGTGGCGGCCATGGACGAGTACGGCTCGATCCGCATCGCCGACCGCACCAAGGACCTCATCAAGTCCGGCGGCGAGTGGATCAGCTCGGTCGACCTCGAGAACGTGATCATGAGCCACCCGAAGGTGAAGGAGGCCGCGGTCGTCGGCATCCCCCACCCGAAGTGGGACGAGCGCCCGCTGGCCTGCGTCGTCGTCAAGCCGGGCGAGACGATGACCGAGGAGGAGGTGCTCGAGCACCTGCGGCCCCAGGTCGCCAAGTGGTGGCTGCCCGACGCCGTCGAGTTCATCGACGAGGTGCCCAAGACCAGCGTCGGCAAGTTCTCGAAGAAGGACCTGCGCGTCCGCTTCGCCGAGCGCCCCCTGGAGAGCTGAGCGGAGGGCCAGGGGCGAGGATTCCTCACCCCTGGCACTCCGCTCAGCGCACGAAGGGCGGCTGGCCGGTCTCGCTGACCATCGGCCGGCCGGCCGCCTCCCACTCCCCCATCCCGCCGCCGACGTTGACCGAGTCGAAACCGTTGGCGTTGAGCCACGCGGCCACCCGCGCCGAGCGCCCGCCGCTGCGGCACACCACGTAGAGCGGGTCACCCTCGGGCAGGTCGTCGAGCCGGGCCGGCACCTCGCCCATCGCGATGTGCGTCGCGCCCTCGATGTGCCCGTGCACCCACTCGTCGTCCTCGCGGACGTCGAGGACGACGGCGTCGCCGGGGAGCTCGCCGGCGGGGACGGTCGGGACCTGCTGCGGCATCACACACGCCATCGTGACACGCGGCCGCACGCCGCCCGGCTGCGAGGATGGGCGGCGATGACTGCCGAGACCACCGCGCCGGTCCGTGACCCCGCCTGGGCGCTGTCCCGCTCCGCCATCGGGCTGTGGGTCACCGAGGGGGTGCTGGGCACCCTGTTCTACGGAGCCCTGGTGGCGGCCTTCGTGCTCTTCGTCCCCGTGGGCGGCCCCGTGCCGGTGCTGCGCTGGGTGCTGCCGGCGCTGCTGCTGGTGTACGCGGTCGTGGCGATCGGCGTCCGGCCCCGGTTCCGCTACCGGGTGCACCACTGGGAGGTCACCGACGAGGCCGTCTACACCCTCACCGGCTGGCTGACCCGCACCTGGACGCTGGTCCCGATCTCGCGCATCCAGACCGTCGACGTGACCCGCGGGGTGCTCCAGCAGATGTTCGGCCTGGCCACGGTCGCCGTGCTGACCGCCTCCAGCCAGGGCACCGTGCGGGTGCTGCACCTGGAGGCCGACGTCGCCCGGCGGGTGGCCGACGACCTCGCCCGCCGGGCCGAGCTGGTCCGCGACGAGGCGACATGACCTCCCCCGAGGGACTCCCGGCCGCCCCGGCCGCCCCGGCGCCCGACGTCGAGGCCCGCCGGACGTCGCCGCGCATCGTGCTGGTGCACACCGTCACCTTCCGGCAGGCCCGCCAGCTGGTGCCGCTGCTCATCCCGCTCGCCGCGGTCGTCGGCTTCGACGACGGGCTGACCACGGTCGCCCTGCTGGCCGTCGCGATCACCGTGCTGTCGCTCGTCGCGGCCGCGCTGGGCTGGTGGCGGTTCAGCTACGTCGACGGTCCGACGGCACTGGTGGTGACCCGCGGGCTGCTGGCCCGCTCGGTGCGCACGGTGCCCAACGACCGCATCCGCGGCGTCGAGGTCGAGACGCCGTTGCTGCACCGGCTGTTCGGCCTGGTGCGGGTGCGCATCGACGCCGCGGCCGGGTCGGTGGGCGTGAACCAGGAGGAGGTCGTCGTCGACGGCGTGCCGGCCGCCGAGGGCGACCGGCTGCGGACCCGGTTGCTGGCCCGCCGCGTCGCGGCCGGCCCGGCGGCCGCGCCCGGGACGGCGGAGCCCGAGGAGCCGGCCGAGGAGGAGTTCGCCCGCTTCGACGACCGCTGGCTGCTGTACGCGCCGCTGGTCGGCAGCTACCTGGTCGTCCCGCTGGCGGCGGTGGGTGCGCTGTTCCGGTTCGTCGACGAGCTCCCCGACGGTCTGGTGCCCGAGGTCGCCGGCCCCGACCTGTCCGACCCCCGGGTCGCGCTCGGCGCCCTCGCGGTCGCGGTGCCGCTGCTGGCGCTGGCCGCGGTCGTCGGCGCGGCGCTGGTGAACTGGCGGTTCCGGCTGGTCCGGCGGGGCGGGTCGCTGGTCGCCGTCCGTGGGCTGCTCACCCGCCGGCACACCGAGCTGGAGGTCGACCGCATCCGCGGCGGCACGCTCAGCGAGGGGCTGGGCATGCGGTGGGTGCGCGCCGCCCGGGTCAACGCCCTGGTCACCGGGCTGGGGCAGGCCAACCGGCGCGGCCAGCTGCTGCCGCTGGGCCCGCGGTCGGAGGCGCAGGCGCTGCTGGGCCGGCTGGTCGAGGACCCCGGACCGCTGACCGCGCACCCGCCCGCGGCGCGGCGCCGGCGGCTGGTCCGGGCGCTGGTGGCCGGCCTGCTGGTCACCGCGGCGGGGGCCCTCGCGACCGCCACCCTCGGCTGGTGGTGGCTGCTCGTCGCCGGCGGCGTGCTCACCGTGCTCGGCGTGCCCATGGGGATCGGGCGGTACCGGTCGCTCGGGCACCGGGTCGGGCCGCGCTCGTTCAGCGTCCGCGGCGGCTGGCTGGTCCGGGAGCAGGCGGTGCTGCAGCGCCGCGCCGTCGTGGGCTGGCGGGTGCGGCAGAGCCTGTTCCAGCGCCGTGCGGGGCTGGCCACGGTGGTCGCCTGCGTCGGCGCCGGCAGCGGTGGCTACGCGGCGGTGGACCTCGCCGCCGCGGACGTCGCCGGCTTCACCGCGGCGGCGTCGTCCGGGACGTGGGCCGGAACGCTCGCCCCGCGCTGAGCAGGCCCGCCGCCGCGGCCGGGGCGTCAGCGGCCAGCAGGCCCGCCGCGGCCAGCACGTACCGGACGTCGACGGCGACCTCGGCGCCGGCCAGCACGCCGCCGGCTCCCCCGCGGTCGGCGGCGATCCGCGCCGCAGCGGCGTCCACCGCGTCGGGCGCGCCGTGCCGGAACACCCCGCCGGACAGCACGACCAGGCCGACGGCGCGCGCCCCGGCGCCGCCGCCGTAGGCCGCCTCCGCGCGCAGGTGCCGGCGCAGCGCGATGGTCGCGGCCGCCGTCCCGAGGTCGAGCGGGTCCGCCCCGGGCAGCGGGACCTCCTCCGCCGCGGCAGCCGCCCGCAGCGCGTCCGCGCTCGCCTCGACCCCGAGGTCGCCCTCGACGGTGCGCCGCGCCGCCGGGACGCCGACCGCCTCGCGGCCCAGCGACGCCTGCTCCGCGTCCGGGTCGGGCACGCAGTAGACGTCGGTGGTCGCGCCGCCGACGTCCACCACGACGACCCCCGGGACGTCGGCGCCCGCCCGGCCGGCCGCGAGCACCGACACCCCCGCGAGGACGGCGTCCGGCGTCACCGTGCGCACCCACTCGCGCAGCCGCGGGTCGGTCGACAGCCGGTCGCCGCCGATGACGTGCCGGAGGAACACCTCCCGGATCGCCGCCCGCGCCGGCTCCGGGGCCAGCCGGCCGATGTCGGGCAGCACGTTGGCGGTCTCGGTGACGGGCACCCCGCCCGCGCGCAGCAGCGCCGCGACCTCGTCCCGGACGGCGGCGTTGCCGGCCAGCACGACGGGGACGGACCGACGCAGGACCCCGGAGGCCAGCGCCGCCGCGTTGTGCCGCAGCACCGAGGACTCGCCGCCGTCGGTGCCGCCGACGAGCAGGACGACGTCCGGCTCGGCCGCCCACAGCCGCGCCAGCGCCGCCTCCGACAGCCGGCCCGCGGCCACGTGGACGACGCGGGCCCCGGCCGACAGCGCGGCGCGGTGCCCGGCCTCGGCGCTGATCAGCTCCTCGTACCCGACCACCGCCAGCCGCAGCCCGCCGCCGGCGCTCGAGCAGGCGAGCACCGGCGCGTCGGGGAAGGCGGCGGTGGCGGCGAGCACGCCGCGGACGACGTCGTCGGTGTCGGTGGGCGCCTGCGCCCGGGCCAGGAGCACGCCGGCCGGCAGGTCGACCAGGGCGGCCTTGGTCCAGGTCGACCCGATGTCGACGCAGGCGACCGCGCTCATGCCGGCGGCAGCCCGGAGAGGACGGTCGGCGCGGTCACCCGGGCGACCCTAGCCGCGCGTGTCGGTCTCCGTTCGTGGGTAGCGCGGGAAGCCATGACCTCCGATCCGGCACCGTTCCGGAGGTCAGCCCTGTCGGCCCGTCGACTTCCCCAGGTTCACCCGGCCCGCGAGCGCGGCGGCCTCCACGCGGGTGGCCACCCCGAGGCTGCGCAGCAGGGCGGCGACCAGCCGTTTGGCGGTCCGCTCGGACACGTGCAGCGTGGTGGCGATCTCCACCGTCGGGGCGCCGTCGGCCACCAGCCGCCACAGCCGGCGCTCGTCGGCGGTCAGCCGCTCGGCGATGCCCTGCTCACCGGTGGGGGTGGCGTCGTCCAGCAGCCGGCGCAGCAGGTCGTCGGGGACGACCGACCAGCCGTCGAGGACCGCCAGCAGCGGGCGGACCAGGTGCTCGGGGTCGGCGGTCTTCGGCAGGTAGCCGGCCGCGCCCGCCCGCAGCGCCTCGATGGCGTCCTCCGTCTCGGCCATGCCGGAGAGGGCCACGACCCGGACCATCGGGTCGGTCCGGAGGATCGCGGCGATCGCCCGCGTCCCGCCCGGGGGCGGCATGTGCAGGTCGACGACGGCGACGTCGGCGTGGTGCCGGCGCACGAGCGCGGCCGCCGCCGAGGCGTCATCCGTCGTCCCGACGACCCTCACCCGCCCGTCACTCACGCCGGGCAGGAGCAGCGCCAGACCACGACTGAACAGCGGGTGGTCGTCCACCAGCACGACATCGACAGGGCGGCGCGCAGCACCGGCGTCGGTCACCTGCCACTCCCCCCGACGGTCACCGCGCACCGGCGCGGGCTGACCGGTTGCGCACGATGGAGGTGCCCATGACCCTCGCCGCCAACCCCTCGACCTGGCACACCCCGCCGCGGCTGCTCTCCGGCCTGGCCCGTCGGGTCCGGGCCGGCCTGCCCCGCGGCAGCCGACCGCGGCCGGCCAGCCCCGACGACGCGGTGGTGCGCGCCCTGTGCCACGACATGTGCACGCCGCTGGCCTCGCTGGAGGCCCTGCTCGGCTCGCTGGGCCGGGACGTCGCCGACCCCGACGAGGTGCTCGAGCTCGCCCGCGCCCAGACCGCCCACCTGTCCTCCATGCTGCGGACGGCCGCGGCCGCCGGTGGCGCCGCGTCGCGGACCCCGACCTCGCGCCGGCTGACGGACGTCGTGCACGCCTCGGTGACCGCCTCCGGGCTCCCCGCGCACCAGCTGACCGTGGAGTTCGGCGAGGACGCTGCGGAGGTGCGGGTGGCCGACGCGCGGGTCCAGCGGATCCTCGTCAACCTGCTGGAGAACGCGCACCGGCACGGGGCGGGCGCGCCGGTGCGGCTGGCGGTCGCCTGCCGCCCGGCCTGGGTGGACCTCGCGCTGACCCAGGCCGTCACGCACCCCGAGCGGCTGATCGGGCACCTGGGCGCCGAGCTGCCGCCGCCGGACCTCACGGGGCTGGGCCTGTGGTCGGTGCGGCGGCAGACACGGGAGCTCGGCGGGCGGGTGGTGTGGGACGCCGACGGCGCCTCGCTCACCCTCATCGTGCAGCTCCCCGACCGCTGAGCGGAGTGCCACGGCGCGGATCCCGCGTCCCTGCCACTCCGCTCCCGTGAGGTTGGCACCGGGGGGCCAGAGACCGGCACGGGCGGGCCACCGGGCGCGGGCAGATCCCTGGTGTCACCGCATCGGCGGTGGTCGCGACGATGCAAGGGAGCACCCGTGTTCACGCACACCCACGCCCTGCAGTACGAGGCCAAGCCCGACGGTCCCGACCCGGACTTCGCCCGCAAGATGCAGGAGGTCCTCGGCGGTCAGTGGGGCGAGATGACCGTCGCCACGCAGTACCTGCTGCAGGGCTGGAACTGCCGGCTGCCCGGCAAGTACAAGGACCTGCTCCTCGCGATCGGCACCGAGGAGCTGGCCCACGTCGAGATGATCGTGACGATGATCGACCGGCTGCTCGACCACATCCCGCTCAAGCCCGACGCCGCCGACCGCACCAAGGAGGCCGCCGCCGGCTACGGCCAGCACAACCCGCAGCACCCGATCGTCAACGGCGCCGGCGCCTCCTACATGGACAGCATGGGCAACCCCTGGACCGGCGCGTACGTCACCGCCAGCGGCAACCTGATGGCCGACTTCATGTACAACGCCACTGCCGAGATGCAGGGCCGCCTGCAGGTCGCCCGGCTCTACAACATGACCGACGACCCCGGGGTCAAGGACATGCTGCGGTTCCTCATCACCCGCGACCACTACCACCAGCAGCAGTGGCTGGCCGCGATCGAGGAGCTCAAGGACGACGGCCTCGAGGGCATCCCGGTGCCGGAGGCGTTCCCGCTGGAGGAGGAGGTCGGCGACCTGGGCTACACCTTCATCGACGCCTCCGACGGCCCCGAGGCCTCGGCCGGCCGCTGGGCGTCGGGCCCGTCGGTCGACGGCCGCGGCCAGTTCTCCGCCCGTCCGATCGAGGCGACCGCCGACGCACCGATCCTGCCGCCCGGCGACCCGCGGCTGTTCCCGACCCCGCAGCAGCCGGGGCAGTCGTTCCTCCAGAAGGCCAAGGACATGCTCAAGTGACCTGCTGAAGGTCCCGTCCTGCGCCGTCGCCGCGCCGGCGGCCGGGTCCTCGGCGACCCGGCCGCCGGCCGGCGGGACGCCTCCGCCTCCGAGGAGGAAGCACCGTGCACCTGTCCCTCCCCGCCGTCCTGCTGACGGTGGTCTACGCCGCGGCGCTCGCCGTCGCGGTCACCGCACCGGGCCAGCACACCCTGGCCGGCCTGGTCGTCCTCACCGGCCTGGTCAGCCGCTGGGCCGTGCGCCACCGGCGGGCGCACCGCACCGTCCCCGTCGTGGACGCCGTCCTGGCCCCCGACGCCGCCCCCGCGGCCCGGGCCGCCTGAGCAGCGCACGAGGCGCGCGCCCCCGAAGGGACGCGCGCCTCGGCCCAGCCGTGGTGCCGTTCTGGAACGGCCCCGGTGCAGGGTCCCGCCGCGAGCGTGCGAGCGGTGGGGGGCACCGGGCGGCCACCCTTCAGGGACCCGCGCCGAGCGGAGCGAGGCGTGGGGGGAAGGGTGGTCCTTCTAGTGCTGGACGGCCTTCTCCGCCCCGATGCCGGTGAGGGCCCGCACCTCGAGCTCGGCCCACTTGGCCTCGTTCGGCTTCTCCTTGGACAGGACGGTGCCCAGCCAGCCCAGGAAGAACGACAGCGGGATGGACACCAGGCCCGGGTTGTTGAGCGGGAACCAGGAGAAGTCGACCCCCTGGATCAGCGAGGTGCTCTTGCCGGTCGCCTCGACGATCGGCGCACCCGACACCACCGGCGAGAAGATGATCAGGACGATGCAGGCGATCAGCCCGCCGTACATCGACCACAGCGCGCCCTGGGTGGTGAAACGCTTCCAGAACAGCGTGTAGAGGATGGTCGGCAGGTTCGCCGAGGCGGCGACGGCGAAGGCCAGCGCCACCAGGAAGGCGATGTTCAGCCCGGCCTGCAGCGCCAGGATGCCCAGCCCGATGGAGATCGCGCCGATGACGACGGCGGTGATGCGCGCGACCTTCACCTCGCCGTTGGGCGGCACGTTGCCCTTCTTGATCACCGAGGCGTACACGTCGTGCGCGAACGACGCCGACGCGGTGATCGTGAGGCCCGCGACGACCGCGAGGATCGTGGCGAACGCGACGCCGGCGATGATGCCCAGCAGGACCGTGCCACCGAGCTCGAAGGCCAGCAGCGGCGCGGCCGAGTTCACCGCGCCCGGCGCGCCGAGGATCGTCTCGGGGCCCACCAGGGCACCGGCGCCGTAGCCGATGATCAGGCTGAACAGGTAGAAGATGCCGATCAGCCAGATGGCCCAGACCACCGAGCGACGGGCGTCCTTCGCCGTCGGCACGGTGTAGAAGCGCATCAGGACGTGCGGCAGGCCCGCCGTCCCGAGCACCAGCGCGAGGCCCAGGGAGACGAAGTCCAGCTTCGAGGTGTCGGTCGCGCCGTACTGCGCCCCGGGTGCCAGCACGTCGCGGCCCTCGACGGCCTGGTCCACCGCGCCGCCGAGCAGCGCCGACAGGTTGAAGCCGTAGAGGCCCAGGACCCACACGGTCATGACCAGCGCGCCGGCGATGAGCAGCGAGGCCTTGATGATCTGCACGTAGGTGGTGCCGCGCATGCCGCCGACCAGCACGTAGATGATCATCAGCGCGCCGACCAGCACGACCACGAGCGCCTGGGCCGCCTCACCGGTGACCCCCAGCAGCAGGGTGACCAGGCCGCCGGCGCCGGACATCTGCGCCAGCAGGTAGAACAGCGAGACCGCCAGCGTGGAGATGGCCGCCGCGGTGCGCACCGGCCCCTGCCGCATCCGGAAGGCCAGGACGTCGGCCATCGTGAACCGCGCGGTGTTGCGCATCAGCTCCGCGACCAGCAGCAGCGCCACCAGCCAGGCGACGAGGAAACCGATCGAGTACAGGAACCCGTCGTAGCCGAACACCGCGATGGCGCCGGCGATGCCCAGGAAGGAGGCCGCCGAGAGGTAGTCGCCGGCGATGGCCAGGCCGTTCTGCGTCCCGCTGATGTTGCGGCCGGCCGCGTAGTAGTCGGCCGCGCTCTTGTTCGTCCGGCTGGCCCGGAACGTGATGACCAGCGTGATGGCGACGAAGACCCCGAAGATCGCGATGTTGATCGCCGGGTTGCCGATCGTCGCGCTCTCGGCGGCGAGCACCTCAGCGGCCACGGGTGATCTCCTCGTCCATCGACGCGTCCCCGTGACGCGCGTAGTCGTGGTGCTCCAGCCGCTCGCGCATCTCGTCGGCGATCGGGTCGGTGCGCCGGTCGGCGTGGGCGACGTAGAGGTGCGTGATGACGAACGTCGTCACGAACTGCGCGAGGCCGAGCAGGATCCCGAGGTTCACGTTGCCGAAGACCCGCGTGGACATGAGGTCCGGCGCGTAGGTCGAGAGCAGGACGTAGAGCAGGTACCAGACCAGGAAGGCGACCGTCATCGGGAACGCGAACCGACGGAACCGCCGCTTGAGCTCCGCGAACTCGGGTGAGGCCTGGGCCTGCTCGTACTCCTCCGGTGTGAGCAACCGGCGTTCGGCGGGTGGTGTCACGGTGCGCCCTCCCCTGTCAGGACTGGGAACCTGCTGTGTGATCGTGGTCACTGTAGAGACGTGTCGACCCGCCGTGTGGTGTTCGAGACGGAACCGTGTCGGACGATCCGCCGATCGGGCGTAGGGCCCGCTGTCGACGTTGCCTGACCGTCCGGCGTCCGTAACCGGGCGGGAACGCGGCCGCGCTGCAATGGGTCATGGACACGCCTGGGACGACGTCGACGGGGTGGTTCCCGGTGGCCCGCGCCGCCGAGGTCGGGACGGCGCCGGTGCCCGTGGGCGCCGGCGGCCGGCCGTACGTGGTGGTCCGGCTCCGGCCCGGCGGTGAGGTGAGCGCCTTCCCCGCGCGCTGCCCGCACCGGCTGGTGCCGCTGGCGGCGGCGACGGTCGTCGGGGGCCGGCTGCAGTGCCCGTACCACGGGTGGCGGTTCGACGCCGAGGGGCACTGCGTGTCCATCCCGTCCCTCGGCCCCGACGGCTCACCCCCGCCGCGGGCGGACCTGGCGATGCCCTGGGCCGTCGAGGAGCGGAACGGCTGGGTCTGGCTGGCTCCCGAGCCGACGGCCGCCGCCGTCCCGCCGCGCCCGTCCGCCGACACCACCGCCGAGCCGGCGCCGCCGCCGGAGGAGCCGCGCGGCCCGGTGTTCGGCAACCTCGACCGGTCCCTGGAACACGCGTGGCACCCGGTCGCGCTGTCCCGGGAGCTGGTCCCCGGGGGCTGGCTGCAGGTCCGGCTGCTGGGCCGCACCTGGTTGCTGCGCCGCACCGCGCACGGGCTGGAGGTCGAGCCCCCCGCGTTCGCCGTCATCGAGCGCCTCGGCGTCGTCTGGGTGGCCCCCGCCGAGCCGCACGACGTGACCCTGGACGTGCCGGAGGACGGCGACCGCCGGTTCGTGAGCACCTGGCTGCCGCCGGTCCGCTCGCCGGGCCCCGCCGGGCCGCTGGCCGATACCTTCTTCGACGTGGCGCACGCGCCGTTCGTGCACAGCCGGATCGGCGGTTCCGCGGACGCCGCCGAGGTGCCCGCCTTCGACGTCGTCCCGGAGGAGGGCGGGTTCCGCGCGGAGCTGGAGCGGCCGTACGAGACGCCGCACCACCCCGACGGCGTGACCGGCCCGCCGGTCCGGCGCCGCGCCACCTACACCTACCGGGCGCCGTTCCAGCTGCGGCTGCGGCTGGACTCCCCCGACACCGGCGCCGTGACCACGATCCTGTGCCTGCTGCAGCCGGAGGACGCCGACTCCACTCGCGTCTACACCCGGATGCTGGTGTCCGCGGGCCCCGGGGCGCGGCTGCCCTGGCCGGACGACGTCGCCCGCGAGGTGGCCATCCAGCGCCAGGTGCTCGCCGAGGACCTCGCGCTGCAGGCGCAGCTGCCCGACAGCGGGCTGCCGCTGGACGTGCGCGACGAGCTGCACGTGCGCTCCGACCGGCTCGGGGTGGCGCTGCGCCGCGCGCTGGCCGACTTCGCGGCCTCGGCCCGGCACCTCCGCGGCGCCGCCTGAGCTCGGTCAGCCGGCCGGCAGCAGCTCGCCGCAGGCCGCGCAGCGCATGGGCGGGTCCTCGTCGGCCAGCCGCCCGCAGGCGGGGCACACGCGCGCCAGCCAGCACGCGGGGTCGCCACCCTCGGGGTCGGTGGGGGACGGCGCCGGCGGATCGGTTCCCACGCGGTCAGCCTCGCCCGCCGGCCGCGGTCGGGGCAACGCCCGACGCGTCCCCGCTCCGGCTGGGATGCTGGCGGTCGTGCCGTCCCCCGCTGCCCGCCGCACCACCTTCGCCGTCGCCGCCACCCTCGCCGGGCCCGCCGTCTGGGTCGCCCGCGCCGCCTGGGGCCTGCCCACGGCGCTCGGTGCCAGCCGCCGGGAGGTGCGCCGGTACGCCGGGAAGTCGCCGCAGTTCTCCGGGGGCCGGTTCCACAACCGGATGACCACCCCCGCGCTGCCCCCGGCCAGCGCGCGGCGGGGGCTGCTGCGCCAGATGCACGAGGAGCGGCACACCGGGCTGCCCGCCCGGCCGGTGCCGCTGGCCCGCCCCGCGCTGCCGGCCGAGGCCGGGGAGCTGGCCGTCACCTGGTTCGGGCACTCCAGCGCGCTCATCGAGGTCGACGGCCGCCGGGTGCTGGTCGACCCGGTGTGGGGGGACCGCGTCTCGCCCTCCCCGCTGCTCGGCCCCACCCGGCTGCACCCGGTGCCCGGACCGCTCGCCGAGCTCCCGCCGGTCGACGCCGTCCTCGTCTCGCACGACCACTACGACCACCTCGACCTGCCCACCGTCCGCGAGCTGCTGCGCACCCAGACCGCCCCGTTCCTGGTGCCCCTGGGCATCGGGGCGCACCTGCGCGGCTGGGGCGTGCCGGAGGAGCGCATCGTCGAACTGGACTGGGACGGTGCGGCCGTCGTCGCGGGGCTGACCATCACCTGCACCGAGGCCCGGCACTTCTCCGGCCGGTTCTTCGCCCGGGACACCACGCTGTGGGCCTCCTGGGCCATCGCCGGGCCGCGGCACCGGGTCTTCTTCGGCGGCGACACCGGCTACACCCCCGCCTTCGCCGGCATCGGCGCCCTGCTGGGCCCCTTCGACCTGACCCTGCTGCCGATCGGCGCCTACAACGACGCGTGGCAGTACATCCACATGACCCCCGAGGAGGCCGTGCAGGCCCACGGCGACCTCGGCGGCGGGCTGCTCGTCCCGGTGCACTGGGCCACGTTCAACCTGGCGTTCCACCGCTGGGCCGAGCCGGTGCAGCGGCTGTGCGCCGCCGCCGAGCGGTCCGGCGCCCGGGTCGCCGTGCCGCGGCCCGGCGAGCGGGTCGACGTCCTGACCCCGCCCCCGGTCACCGACTGGTGGAGCGTCGTCGGGTCGGCCGCCGACGAGCCGGTCGACCAGGGGGACGGCGGGGTGGGCAGCTCGGTGCTGGCGCGGGCGGCGTCCTGGCTGACCGCGCGGCGGCAGCTCGACTGAGAAAGGACCCCCGGCCCCCCGCCCACTCGCAAACCCGCGGCGGAGCCCCGCAGGGGGCCACGCCGTGAGCCGGTTCCGTTCAGGTCAGGAGCCGGGCCACCTCGGGCAGGTCCCCGGCCTCGCGCTGCGGCGTCCCGCCCTGCGGGTCGAGCACGTGCCCCGGGCGGCGCAGCCGGACGACGTCGATGCCGGCGGCCAGGGCGCCGCGCACGTCCCGCGCCGAGGTGGCCACGTGCACCAGCCGGCCCCCGGCGCGGTCCAGGGCGCGCCGGTAGAGGGCGGCGGCCGGCTTGTAGGCCCGCAGCCGCTCGGAGGTGAGGACGGCGCCGTCGTCCACCAGGGGCGCGACGCGGGTGCGGGCGAAGACGGCGTCGTCGACGTTGGACAGCACCCCGACCCGGTGCCGCGCGCCGATCGCCGACAGGCCTGCCTCGACGTCCGGCCACAGCGGCCAGTCACCCACCGAGGCCAGCAGCGCGGTCGTGTCCGCGTCGGCGTCCCGGTCGACGCCGAGCCGGGCGTACGCGGTGGCCAGCGCCCGGCGGCTGTGCTCGGCGAAGGGCACCCAGGTGGGCTCGTCGCGCTGGGAGGCCTTGTTGGCGGCGTCCCATGCGTCGTAGAGCGCGGCGCCGTCGGCACCGGTGATCCGCGCGAGCGCCGCCGAGCCACCCGCGCGGGAGTCGATCAGCGCGCTGAACAGGTCGACGGTGACCAGCACGGACGGCCCGATCAGCGCAGCAGCTTGGACAGCCGCCGGTCGGCCAGGGGCTTGCCGCCGGTCTGGCAGGTCGGGCAGTACTGCAGGGAGGTGTCGGCGAAGCTGACCTCGCGGACGGTGTCCCCGCACACCGGGCAGGGCAGCCCGGTGCGCGCGTGCACCGTCAGCCCGGAGCGCTTCTCGCCCTTCATCGTCGCGGCCTGCTGGCCGACCTGGCGCTCCAGCGCGTCGGTCAGCGTGGCCCGCACCGCGTCGTAGAGCCGGACGACCTCGTCCTCGGTCAGCTTGTCGGCCATCTTGAACGGCGAGAGCCGGGCCGCGTGCAGGATCTCGTCGGAGTAGGCGTTGCCGATGCCGGCGAGCAGCGTCTGGTCGGTGAGCGCGCCCTTCAGCTGCCCGGAGCGGCCGGCCAGCAGTGCCGCGAACGCCTCCCGGTCCACCTCGAGCGCGTCGGGGCCGAGCCGGGCGATCCCGGGGACCTCGGCCGGCGTCCGGACCACGTAGACCGCCAGCCCCTTGCGGGTGCCCTGCTCGGTGAGGTCGAAGCCGTTGCCGTCGTCGAGGTGGACGCGCAGCGCCAGCGGGCCCTTCCCCGGCTTCGGCGGCGCGGTCGGCAGCCCGGTGCGCCAGTGCAGCCAGCCGGCGCGCGCCAGGTGGACGACCAGGTGCAGGCCGGAGACGTCGAGGTCGAGGAACTTGCCGTGCCGGGCGACGCCGGTCAGCTCGAGGCCGGCCAGCGAGGTCAGCGGCGGGTCGAAGGTCTTGATCGCCTGGACGGCGGCCAGGTCGACCCGCGTCACGACCCGGCCGACGGCGTTCGCGCGGAGGAACGCGGCCAGCGCCTCCACCTCGGGCAACTCGGGCACCCGGCCATGATGCCCGCTCGGACTCCCGGCCGCCGTCCCCCGATCCGGGCGGATCAGCGGGTCGAGCCGGCCGGAGACCCACCCTCGTGCCGGCCCCCGCGGGGACCGGCACGAGGCGAAGCTCAGGGGGTGACGCCGTTGTCCTCGCTGAGCCGGACGGTGGCGCCGGGCTCGGTGCGGGCCTGGTCGGCGACCGCGGCGGCCACCGCCTTGGCGACGGCGGGGTCGAAGACGCTCGGGATGATGTAGTTGGCGTTGAGCTGGTCGTCCTTGACGACGGCCGCGATCGCCTCGGCCGCGGCGAGCAGCATGCCGTCGCTGATCTCCCGGGCGCGGGCGTCGAGCAGGCCGCGGAAGACGCCGGGGAAGGCCAGCACGTTGTTGATCTGGTTCGGCAGGTCCGAGCGGCCGGACGCGACGACGGCGGCGTACTGCCGGGCCCGGACCGGGTCGACCTCGGGGGTCGGGTTGGCCATCGGGAAGACGACCGCCTGGTCCGCCATCCGGTCGAGGTCCTCGACGGCGAGCACGTTGGCCGCGCTGACCCCGATGAAGACGTCGGCGCCCTCGAGCGCGTCGGGCAGCTCACCGCGCACGCACTCCGGGTTGGTCCGCTCGGCGAGGTCCCGCTTGGCCGGGGAGAGCCGCTCGTCGTCGGGCGAGAGGATGCCCTCGCGGTCCCACACCAGCACGTGGCGGGCGCCGGCCTTGAGCATCAGGTGCACGATCGCCGTCCCGGCGGCACCGCCACCGGCGACGACGATCTTCACGTCCTCGAGCTGCTTGTCCACCACGCGCAGGGCGTTGCGCAGCGCGGCCAGCGCGACGATCGCCGTGCCGTGCTGGTCGTCGTGGAAGACCGGGATGTCGAGCTTCTCGCGCAGCCGGGCCTCGATCTCGAAGCAGCGCGGCGCGGCGATGTCCTCGAGGTTGATCCCGCCGAAGCCGGGGGCCAGCAGCTCCACGGTGCGCACGATCTCGTCGACGTCCTGGGTGTCCAGGCAGATCGGCCAGGCGTCGATGTCGGCGAACCGCTTGAACAGGACCGCCTTGCCCTCCATGACCGGCATGGCCGCGCCCGGGCCGATGTCGCCGAGGCCGAGGACGGCGGAACCGTCGGTGACCACCGCGACGGTGTTGCCCTTGATCGTCAGCCGGCGGACGTCGTCGGGGTTGGCGGCCAGCGCCAGGCAGACCCGGGCGACCCCGGGGGTGTAGGCCATGGACAGGTCGTCGCGGGTCTTCAGCGGGACCTTGGAGGCGACCTCGAGCTTGCCGCCCAGGTGCAGCAGGAAGGTCCGGTCGCTGACCTTGCGGACCTTCACGCCGGGGACCGCCCGCAGCGCCTCGACCATCTCCTCGGAGTGCGCGGCGTCGGCGGCCGAGCAGGTGACGTCGACGGTGAGGCCGTCGGAGCGGCTGTCCACGACGTCGATGGCGGTGACCGCGCCGCCGGCGGACCCCACGGCGGTGGCGATCCGGCCGATGCTGGCCGGGTCGCCGTCGGCGGTGAGCCGGACGGTGAGGGAGTACGACGCCGAGGTGACGGGGCCGCGCGGCGGTGTCGCCGGCTCACCCCTGTCGGTGTCGTTCGAACGGGGCGCGGTGGCAGCGGTGTCGGTGCTCATGGCGGGCCCCATCGTCCCACCTCGCCGCCGCGGGGGCTCCGTTGCGGTCGCAGTGGTCGTGTGGGGTCCAGCACGCGTCCGGGGTTGCCGCGTCGGCAGGCCTCAGCCCCCGTGCCGGGAGGTCCGTCCCTCGGCGCGCGCCTTGAGGCCCTCGCAGAACTGGCGGAACGAGGGGTTGAGGTCCGGGGTGGTGCGACCGAGCAGGAAGGCCAGCGGCCCGGTGTGGTCCTCGCGGACGGTGAGCACCGTGCCGCCGTCGTCCTGGCCGTCGAGGTGGTAGGTCCGCTCGATCACCGCCAGGCCGAACGGC
The DNA here is from genome assembly GCF_054050115.1 of Geodermatophilus sp. SYSU D00708. Classification (NCBI taxonomy): domain Bacteria; kingdom Bacillati; phylum Actinomycetota; class Actinomycetes; order Geodermatophilales; family Geodermatophilaceae; genus Geodermatophilus; species Geodermatophilus sp. SYSU D00708. The sequence goes on from NZ_JBJGYS010000024.1 coordinate 55,952, forward strand.
AGCCCGCCGCGCCAGCGCATGGCCTCCTGCGGCCGGATCTCGGTGACCGTCACCGAGAAGGGGCGGGTGCGGATCATCGTGGCGTAGAGCGTCAGCCGCTCCCCCAGGGCGACCCGGCCCTCCACCCGGTCGACGCCGGAGTTCCAGTCCCGCCAGCCGCCGACGTCGACCAGCAGGTCCCACACCGCGGCGGGGCTCGCGTCGATCCGGACGGCGGCCTCGAAGCTCCTCATCGCTCTCCCCTCACCCGGCCCGCACGCCGGTGGACTGCAGGTAGGTGTTGGGCACCACGATGCCGGGTCCGCCGCCGCGCGTGAAGCTGCCCCACATGTCGCTGAACTCGCCCTCCAGGGTCGCGCGACCGGCCTCGTCGAGCCGCTGCCAGGCCACGTGCACCGGCGCGTACCAGTCGCGGTAGCGCTGCCACTGGGCCGCCACCGAGGGCGCGGTGAACTCGACGGTCTGCTCGGAGTGCCGCAGCTGGCACTCGCCGCGGGGCAGCAGGCTCTCGACGCCGTCCGAGGTCCCCCACCGCAGCGGGTCGCCGGTGGCGTCCTCCGGGTCGTGCCGCTCGATCAGCGAGAGCAACCGGCCGCCGGGTGCCTCGGGGCGCCAGGCGGTCAGCCCGAGCCGGCCGCCGGGCCGCAGCACCCGCAGCAGCTCCCGGGCGGCCTGCTCGGGATCGGCGGCGAAGACGACGCCGAAGGTGGAGACCACGACGTCGAAGGACTCGTCCGGGAACGGCAGCTCGCAGGCGTCGGCGACCTCGGTCGCGAACCCCAGCCCCTCCATCTCCGCGCGGCGGACGGCGTACTCCAGCAGCTCGGGCACGAGGTCGCTGCAGACGACGTCGGCGTCGCGGCGGGCGGCGGCCAGCGCGGTGTTGCCCGTGCCCCCGGCGACGTCGAGCACCCGGTCGCCGGGACGGACGGCGAGGTCGGTGACCAGCTGCTCGCTGGCCGGCACCAGCCGGACCCCGACGCGCTGGTAGTCCCCGGCCGCCCAGACGTCCCGGGTGCGGGCCGCGGTGGAGGAGGTCATGCCCGGCAGTGTGCTCCGCGTCACTCCGCGCTGGAAGTGGCGGTCAGGCGGGGCGCGGCCGCCCGCGGGTCGACGACGACGTCCTCGCCGGCCGCGGCCACGCCCCGCGCCCAGGTCACCAGGCCGGCGACGTCGACGCCGTGCGGGGGGTCGGCGGCGTAGCCGGCGATGTTGCCGGCGCCGCGGTCGAGGAGCGTGACCGCGCCCCGGCCGTTGCCCCGCGCCGCGTGGGTGAGCCCCACCGCGAGCTGGGCCAGCCCCCGCCACAGCTGCCGCTCGGGCTCCGGCGCGCACTTCCAGGCGTCCTCGAGCACCTCGTGGGCGTGGAACGGCCGGCCTGCGTCGAGCAGCCGCTGCGCCTCCGCCAGCGCCTCGTCCGGCGGCCGCACCACCCCCTCGGGGGCCCGCTCCTCCCCCACCGCGCCGCGGGCCAGCGGGCGGCCCAGCGCGTCCCGCGGGCGGGCGTTGCGGGCCCGCCCCGAGGCATCGCGGTCCCGGGAGGCATCCACCTGCCCATCTTCTGCCGAACACCCCGCGGGCGTCGTCCGCGGGGTTGTCCTGTCGGTGGTGGCGTGCACGATGGTCGCCGAGGACGGCCGCTCCGACGGGCCGCCCCCGCACCGACCCGCGGTCGACTCGACCGGTCCGGACCTGGAGGGGGTGGGGCCCGTGGCCCCGGTCACCGAGCAGTGCACCGCCGTCCTCGACCTGGACGGCGCCCTGGCGCACGTCGCCGACGCCGCGCTGCGCCCCGGCCCCGTCGGCGCCGTCGGCCTGGAGCTCGAGGCGCACCTGGTCGACCTCGCCGACCCGGCCGCGCGGGTGCCGTGGTCCCGCGTCCGCCGGGTCACCGGCGCGCTGCCCGGCCTGCCGCGGGGCAGCCGGGTCACCCTCGAGCCGGGCGGCCAGGTGGAGCTGTCCGGGCCACCGCTGGCCGACGTCGCCGCCGCGGTGGCCGGGCTGCGCGCCGACCGGGCGGTGCTCGCCGCCGCGCTGGCCGCCGACGGGCTGGGCGCGGCCCCCGTGGGCGCCGACCCGCTGCGCCCACCGCGCCGGGTCAGCCCCGCCGCCCGGTACGCGGCGATGGAGGAGCACTTCGCCGCCGTCGGCTGCGCCGCCCCGGGCACGGCGATGATGTCGGGGACGGCGTCGCTGCAGGTCAACCTGGAGGCCGGCCCCCGCGCCGGGTGGAGCGCCCGGGTGTCGCTGGCTCACCAGATCGGGCCGGTGCTGGTCGCCGTCTCCGCCTGCTCGCCGCTGGCGGCCGGCCGGGTCACCGGCTGGGCGTCGCACCGGCAGCGGGTGTGGGGCGAGATCGACCAGGCCCGCTGCGGTCCGCTGCTGGGCGGGGCCGACCCGGCCGGCGAGTGGGCGCGGTACGCCCTCGCCGCCCCGGTCATGCTGGTGCGCGACCCGCCGGCCGAGGCGGCCGTCCCCGTCCGGGCCCGGGTGCCGTTCGCCGACTGGGTCACCGGCGCGGTCCGCCTGGGCGGTCGACGGCCCACCACCGCCGACCTCGACTACCACCTGACCACGCTGTTCCCGCCGGTGCGGCCGCGCGGCTGGCTGGAGATCCGCTACCTCGACGCCGCGCCCGAGCCGTGGTGGCCGGCGCTGGCCGCGGTGACGACGACGCTGCTCGACGACCCGGTCGCGGCCGGGCACGCGGCGGCGGCCACCGAACCGGTCGCCGGCGCCTGGGACCGCGCCGCGCGGCTGGGGCTGGCCGACCGCGCGCTGCACCGGGCGGCCCGCGCCTGCCTGGCCGCCGCCTGCGACGCCGTCCCGGCCGACCTCCGCCGCGAGGTGACCGCGCTGGCCGACCTCGTCGACCGCGGCCACAGCCCCGGCGACGACCTGCTCCGCACCGCCCGGGTCGGCGGTCCCGCCGCCGCCCTCCTCTCGGCCACGGAGGACCGATGAGCGACCTGCCCGAGATCCTCGCCCGCGAGCTGACCGCCGCCCGCGAGCGCACGCTGCTGCTCACCGACCACGACGAGCCCGAGCTGCTGCGCCAGCACACCCCGCTGCTCAGCCCGCTGGTGTGGGACCTCGCCCACGTCGGCCAGCAGGAGGACCTGTGGCTGCTGCGGCGCGGCGACGCCACCCGTCCGGGCCTGCTCCCGCCCGACGTCGAGGCCCTCTACGACGCGTTCACCCACCCCCGCGCCGTCCGGGCCCGGCTGCCGCTGCTCCCGCCGGTGGAGGCGCGGGCCTTCTGCGGCCAGGTGCGCGGCCGGGTGCTCGACCGGCTGGACGCCCTCGGTGCCGACGACGACCCGTTCGACTTCGCCATGGTGGTCAGCCACGAGCAGCAGCACGACGAGACGATGCTGCAGGCGCTGAACCTGCGCACCGGGCCGCCGCTGCTCGGCGCCGGGACGCCGCTGCCGCCGGGCCGCCCGGGGGTGGCCGGCACGTCGGTGCTCGTCCCGGGCGGGGAGTTCGTGCTCGGGGTGGACGCCGCCGACGAGCCGTTCTCGCTGGACAACGAGCGGCCGGCGCACGCCGTCGACGTCCCCGCCTTCCGGATCGGGCGGGTGCCGGTGACCAACGCCGAGTACGCCGCCTTCGTCGCCGACGGCGGCTACGCGCAGCCGCGGTGGTGGTCGCCCCGGGGGTGGGCGCACCGGGTCGAGGCCGGGCTGGAGCGGCCGCAGTTCTGGGGCCCCGACGGCACCCGCACCCGGTTCGGGGTCGTCGAGGAACTGCCGCGGGACCAACCGGTCCAGCACGTCACGTTCTTCGAGGCCGAGGCGTACGCGGCCTGGGCGGGGGGCACCGGCGTCGCTGCTGCCGGGGCGCGGCTGCCCACCGAGGTGGAGTGGGAGAAGGCCGCGGTCTGGGACCCGGCCGCCCGGCGGCGGCGGCGCTTCCCGTGGGGCGCGGCCGAGCCGACGCCGGCGCTGGCCAACCTCGGCGGTGCCGCCCTGCGCCCCGCCCCGGTCGGGGCCTACCCGGCCGGCGCGTCGGCCTGCGGGGCCGAGCAGCTCATGGGCGACGTCTGGGAGTGGACCTCCTCGGACTTCCTCCCCTGGCCCGGCTTCCGGCCGATGCTCTACGCCGACTACTCCGCACCGTTCTTCGGCGGCGACTACAAGGTGCTGCGCGGCGGGTCGTGGGCGGTGGGCGCGTCGATCCTGCGGCCGAGCTTCCGCAACTGGGACCACCCCGTCCGCCGGCAGGTGTTCAGCGGCTTCCGGCTGGCCTGGTCGGTCGACGGGGGGTCGGCCTGATGTGCCGCCACCTCGCCTGGCTGGGCCGGCCGCGGACGCTGGCCGACCTCGTCCTCGACCCGCCGTCCTCGCTGCTCGTGCAGTCGTGGGCGCCGCGCCGGCAGCGCTACGGCACGGTCAACGCCGACGGCTGGGGCGTGGGCTTCTTCGCCCCCGGTCGCGCCCAGCCGGCGCGCTGGCGCTCGCCGCGGCCGCTGTGGGCCGACCCGTCGTTCGCCTCGGTCGCCCCGGTGCTGGCGTCGGGGTGCGTGGTGGCCGCCGTCCGGTCCGCGACCGTGGGCATGCCGCTGGAGGAGAGCGCCGTGGCGCCCTTCACCGACGGCCGGTGGCTGTTGTCGCACAACGGCCGGGTGGACCGGTCGGTGCTGCCGCCCGTGCGGGACGCCGAGTCCACCGTCGACAGCGCGCTGCTGGCCGCCCTCGTCTTCGCCCGTGGCCCGGACGCGCTCGCCGACGTCGTGCGCGAGGTCGCCGCCGCCGACCCGGCCGCCCGGCTCAACCTGCTGGCCGCCGACGGCACCCGGCTGCTGGCCACCACCTGGGGCGACACGCTCTCGGTGCTCGTCACCGCCGACGGCACGGCGCTGGCCAGCGAGCCCTGGGACGACGACCCGGCGTGGACCGACGTGCCCGACCGCTGCCTGGTCGAGGTGACCCCCGACGGCCTGACCGTGAACCCGCTGACCTGAGGAGCCCGGTGTCCCTCTCGCTGACCAACCACCTCGCCCCCGACGAGGCCGCGGCCGCGCTGCGCGCCGACGCGCTGGCGGGGCTGACCGCGACCCCGAAGTCCCTGCCGCCGCGGTGGTTCTACGACGCGCGCGGCAGCGAGCTGTTCGACGAGATCACCCGCCTGCCGGAGTACTACCCCACGCGTGCCGAGCGGGCGATCCTCACCGCCTCCGCCGGGGAGATCGCCGCGGCCTCCGGTGCCGACGTGCTCGTGGAGCTGGGCAGCGGGACCTCGGAGAAGACCCGGCTGCTGCTCACCGCGCTGCGCGAGGCCGGCACGCTGCGCCGGTTCGTGCCCTGCGACGTCGACCCGTCGGTGCTGCGCGCGGCGGGCGCGGCCATCGAGGCGGAGTACCCCGGCGTCGAGGTCGCCGCGGTGGTCGGCGACTTCACCCGGCACCTGTCCGAGCTGCCCCGGTCCGGACGGCGCCTCGTGGCCTTCCTCGGCTCCACGATCGGCAACCTCGAGCCCGGCCCCCGCGCGCAGTTCCTCGCCGAGCTGGCCGGCACCCTCGCGCCGGGCGACTCCTTCCTCCTGGGCACCGACCTGGTCAAGGACCCCGACCGCTTGGTCCGCGCCTACGACGACGCGGCCGGCGTGACCGCGGAGTTCAACCGCAACGTGCTCCGCGTGCTCGACCGCGAGCTGGGCGCCGACTTCGACCCCGCCGCGTTCGAGCACGTCGCGGTGTGGGACGCCGGGAACGAGTGGATCGAGATGCGGCTGCGGTCGCGGGTCGACCAGGTGGTGCGGGTGGCCGCCCTCGACCTCGACGTCCGGTTCGCCGCCGGGGAGGAGATGCGCACGGAGGTGTCGGCGAAGTTCCGCCGCGACGGGGTGACGCGCGAGCTGGCCGCCGCGGGCCTGGCGGTGACCCACTGGTGGACCGACCCGGACGGCGACTTCGCGCTCTCCCTGTCCGTGCCCGCCTGACCCGGTCGACCGCCCCGCCGCGCACCTGCTCCCCGCGAGGTCGTGCTCTGCGTGCCCTCCGCATGCAGAGCACGACTGCTCGCGGACGACACCTGTGACCAGCGGCTGCATCCACCGGACGAGGACGACCGGAAGGACGGGGTGAGAGGCACCTCCCCCTCCCCCGAAAGGACCCCGTCCCGTGCCCAGCAGCCGCACCTCCCTCGCCATCGCCGTCGGTGGAGCCACCGGCACCCTGCTCGCCCTCGGCGCAGCCCCCGCGGTGGCCGCCGACACCGCCACCGTCTCGGTCCTGCACGCGGTACCCGCCACCCCCGTCGACGTCTACGCCAACGGCGAGCGGCTGATCGACGACTTCCAGCCCGGCACCCTCACCGACCCGCTCCAGCTCCCCGCCGGCACCTACGACCTGGCCCTCTACCCCGCCGACGCGCCCGACGCGTCCGGCGAGCCCCTGCTGTCCGCCGACGGTGTCGCCGTCCCGGCCGACGCGAACGCCACGGTGGTGGCCCACCTGTCGGCCGACGGTGCGCCGACTCTCACGCCGTTCGTCAACGACACCTCCGCCGTTCCCGCGGGCCAGGCCCGGGTGGTCGTCCGGCACACCGCGGCCGCCCCGGCGGTCGACGTCCGGGCCGGCGGCAGCGTCGTCGCCCCCGGGCTGACCAACCCGAACGAGGCGGCGCTCACCGTGCCCGCCGGCACCGTCAGCGCCGACGTCGTCCTCGCCGGCACCGACACCGTGGCGATCGGCCCCGCCGACCTCGACCTGGCCGAGGGCGCGACCACGATCGTCTACGCGTGGGGCTCGCAGCAGGCCGGCTTCTCCCTCGCCGTCCAGACGATCTCCGGATCGCACTCCGCGCCCTCCGGCGTCCCCGGGGGGTCGGCGGGACTGGCCGACGACGGCGGCGTGCCGGTGCCCGTGGCGGCGCTGTCCCTGGCCGGGCTGGTCGCCGCCGCGGTCGCCGGCCGCCGGTGGGTGACCTCGCGGGCCTGACCCGCGTCGGAGAGGGAGACCGGCCGTGCGGTCCCCGGCCGCCGTCGCAGTCGTGGGCCTCGCGCTCGCCGTCGGCGCCCCGGCCGCCTGGGCGCTGACCCGGGAACCTGCCGCGACCGGGACGTCGATCGAGCAGGCCCTCCCCGCACCGACCCCGCCGGTGCCGTCGTCGGCCTCCTCGGCGACGGCACCGGCGGTCCCGCCCGCACCCGTGGGCACCCGGGCCGCGGCCCCGTCCCCCGTGGCGCGCCCGCCGGCGCCGGTACGGCTCACCGTGCCTGCACTGGGCGTCGACGCCCCGGTCGACCCGGTCGGGGTCCGGGGCGACGGCCAGGTGCAGCTGCCCGACGACGTCGACCGGGTCGGCTGGTACCGCTTCGGTCCCGTTCCGGGGACCGAGGGTGCCGCCGTCCTCGCCGGCCACGTCGACGACCGCGAGCAGGGCCTGGGGGCGCTCGCGCCGCTGCGGGAGGCCGAGGTCGGCGACGAGGTCCGGGTGACCGGCGCGGCGGGCGAGGTCAGCCGGTGGCGGGTGGTCTCCCGCGAGCTGGTCGACAAGCGCGCCCTGCCGCTGGACCGGGTCTTCGGCCGTACCGGCCCGCCACGGCTGGTCCTGGTCACCTGCGGCGGCCCGTTCCTGGCCGAGACCGGCAGCTACCAGGAGAACGTGGTCGTCGTCGCGGAGCCCCTCCGATGGTGAAGGACCTCGCTGCCCCCCGTCACTCGCAGGCTCGCACCGGGGCCCTGCAGCGAGGCCCACGCGCCTGGGCCGGAGGGCCTAGGGTCGGGCGGGTGACCACCGACGCCGGGCCGCCGGGGGCGGCCCCGGAGCCGGACGACGCCGAGGTCGGCCGCCGGTTCGCCGCCGGCGACGAACAGGCACTGGCCTGGGCCTACGAGCGCTTCGCGGGGCAGATCCACGGCATGGCGGTGCGTGCCTTCGGTCCGGGCCCCGACGCCGAGGACGTCACCCAGCAGACCTTCGTCTCGGCGTGGACCGGCCGCGCCGGGTACCGCCCCGACCAGGGCCCGCTGCCGGCCTGGTTGGTCGGCGTCTGCCGGCACAAGATCGCCGACACCTGGGCCCGCCGGGACCGGCAGCGCCGCACCGCCGAGGCGGCCGCGGCGCAGGCCCAGGCCGCGCCCGACCCCGGCGGCCCGCTGGTCGACACCACCGTCGCCGACCGTGTGCTGCTGCTCGACGAGCTGGACCAGATCGGCCAGCCGCAGCGCGGGATCATCGAGCTCGCCTTCTTCGAGGACCTCACCCACGCCCAGATCGCGGCCCGCACCGGGCTGCCGCTGGGCACGGTCAAGAGCCACATCCGGCGCACCCTCGAGCGCCTGCGCACCCGGTTGGAGGTGGACGGTGCCGCACTGCACGCCTGAACAGCTCGCCCTGGCCGCGCTGCGCGAGCCCCTGCCCGCGTCCGACGCCGCGCACCTCGAGTCCTGCGCGCAGTGCCGCGCCGAGGTGGCCTCGCTGCAGCGCGGCGTGGACGCCCTCGCCGTTCCGCAGCTGGCCGCGCCCGGGGCGCCGGTCGCCCCGCCGGCGTCGGTCTGGGCGGGGATCGCCGCGGCGACCGGCGTGAGCGCCGCCCCGCGCCTCGCAGGGGACGCCGCCCAGGAGCAGGCCGCGCCGGCCACCGTCCCGGCCGCGGCTCCCGAGACCGCGGCCCCGGCACCCGAGTCCCCGACCCCGGCGTCCCAGCCGCCGGCGCCGGTCGTGCCGCTGCGACGCAGCCGCTCGCGACTGCTCGTGGCCGCCGCCGCGGCGCTCGTCGTCGGGGCGGCCATCGGCGCGGGGGCCGTGGCGTTCGGCACCCGCGGCGGCGAGGGCCTCACCGTCGCCGAGACCCCCCTGGAGCCGCTGGAGGGCAGCAATGCGTCGGGCGAGGCCCGCGTGCTCGAGCGCAGCGACGGGAGCCTGGTGCTCGACGTCGACCTCAGCGCGGCCGACCGCGCGGGCGAGTACTACGAGGTCTGGCTGCTCGACCCGGCGGTCGAGCAGCTGGTCTCGCTCGGGGTCGTGCAGGGCGGGAGCGAGGTGACGCTGGAGCTGCCGCCCGGCATCGACCTCGGCGAGTACCCGATCGTCGACGTCTCCGTGGAGCCGCTGGACGGCGACCCGGCGCACTCCGGCGTCTCGGTGGCCCGCGGGCAACTGGAGACCTGAGCGGGTCGGTCGCCCGCCTCGCCTAGCGTGGGGACGTGACCCTGCTCGACCGCGCCCTCGTCCACGAGGACCTCGGCTCCTCCTGGCGCTCGGCCCGACCCCGTCCCGCCGGGCGGCACCTGGACACCGCCGCCTGCAGCCGGCAGAGCCACCGGGTGCTGGAGGCGGCTGCCCACCACGCCCGGCACGAGGCCGAGCTCGGCGGCTACGTGGCCGAGGCGACCGCGGAGGACCTGCTGCAGCAGGGCCGCTCGGTGATCGGCGGCCTGGTCGGCATGGCCGCGGTCGACGTCGTCTTCGTCGAGTCCGCGCAGGCCGCGCTGCTCGCCCTGCTCACCGCCTGGCGGCTGCCGGCGGGGTCGCGGGTGGCGTGCCTGCCGGGCGAGTACGCGCCCAACGCCGCCCTGCTGCGCGCCGCGGGCCTGGTGCTCGAGCCGCTGCCGGTCGACGGCCTCGGACGGGCCGACCTCGACGGGGTGGCCCGGCTGCTGGCCGACGACCCGCCCCGGGTGGTGCACCTGACCCACATCGGCAGCCACCGCGGGATCGTGCAGCCGGCCGCCGGGGTGGCGGCGCTGTGCCGCTCGGCCGGCGTGCCGCTCGTGCTCGACGCCGCCCAGTCGCTGGGCCACGTCGACACCGACGTGGGCGCCGACGTGGTCTACGGCACGTCCCGCAAGTGGCTGGCCGGCCCACGGGGCGTGGGGCTGCTGTGCGTGCGCCCGGCCGTCACCGCGGAGCTCGTCCCGGTGCTGCCCGCACCGGCCGACCTGCCGCCGCTGCGGGCCCTGGAGTCCGGCGAGGCGCACGTGGCCGGGCGGGTCGGGTTGGTGCTGGCGGTCGGCGAGCACGTCGCCGCGGGGCCGGCCCGGGTCCGCGAGCGGCTGGCCGCGCTGGGGCGGGCCTCCCGCGAGGTGCTGGAGGGCGTGGCCGGCTGGCGGGTGGTCGAGCCGCTGGACGAGCCCACGGCGACGACGACGCTGCGGCCGCCGGACGGCGTCGACGTCGTCACCACCCGCGCCCGGCTGCTGACCGAGCACGGGATCGTGACCACCGCCATCGAGCGCGAGCGGGCGCCGGGCGAGATGACCGGGCCGGTGCTGCGCGTCTCCCCGCACCTGGACGCCACCACCGAGGACCTCGACGCCCTCGCCTCCGCCCTGTGAGGACCTAGACCGGAGCCTGGATGCGGGCGGCCACCCGGGCGTGGACGGCGAGCTGCTCGTCGAGCGCGGGGTGCACCGGGACGCCGTCCTCCACGACGAGCCGTCCCGCGACGACGGTGTGCCGCGCCGCCACCGGGCCGCAGCGCAGCCAGGCCTCGACGGGGTCCGACAGCGCGCCGGCGAACGCGACCCCGTCGAGCGGCCACACCGCCAGGTCCCCGCACGCGCCGACCGACAGCTGCCCGATCTCCCCGGCCCGGCCCAGGCAGGCCGCGCCACCGCGGGTCGCCAGCTCCAGCGCGTCCCGGGCGGCGAACGCCCCCGCGCCGTGGCGCAGCTTGCCCTGCAGCATCGCCGTCCGGGCCTCCAGCCACAGGGACGCGGAGTCCGCCGACGCCGAGCCGTCCACACCGAGGCCCACCGGTGCGCCGGCCGCGCGCAGCTCGGCCACCGGCGCCAACCCACTGCCCAGGATCATGTTGGACGACGGGCAGTGCGCCGCCCCCACCCGCGCGGCGCCCAGGCGCGCGACCTCGGCGGCGTCCGGCCACACCACGTGCGCCAGCCAGACCCGGTCGGAGAGCCAGCCGACGTCGGCGAGGTACTCGACCGGCCGGCGACCGAAGGTGGCCAGGCAGAACGCGTCCTCGTCCCGGGTCTCGCACAGGTGCGTGTGCAGCCGCACGTCCAAGGCCTCGGCCAGCTCGGCGGTCCGGGTCATCAGTGCCGTCGAGACGCTGAACGGCGAGCACGGCGCCAGCGCGACCCGGGTCATGGCGTGCGGCGAGGGGTCGTGGTGCGCCCGCACCAGCCGCTCGGAGTCGGCCAGGATCTCGTCGTCGTCCTGCACCACGGCGTCCGGGGGCAGCCCGCCGTCCTTCACCGACAGCGACATCGAGCCCCGGGTGGGCGAGAACCGCACCCCCAGGTCGCGGGCGGCCGCGACCTCCGCGGAGATCAGGTCACCGCCGCCGCGGGGGTGCACGTACAGGTGGTCGGTGGAGGTGGTGCACCCCGACAGCGCCAGCTCGGTGAGCCCGACGTACGCGCTGACGTACGCCGCCTCCTCGTCCAGCCGCGCCCACAGCGGGTAGAGGGTCACCAGCCACTCGAACAGGCCGCCGGTCAGCGCCGGGGCGTAGGCGCGGGTGAGGTTCTGGTACAGGTGGTGGTGGGTGTTGACCAGGCCGGGGGTGACCAGACAGCCGCGGGCGTCGATGCGGCGGGCCGCGGCCGGCTGGGGGTCGCCCGGGCTCCCCACGCCGGTCACCACGCCGCCGGTGACCGCGACCCACCCCCCGGGGATCTCCCGGCGGGTGTCGTCGACGGTCGCGAGCAGCTCGGCGTCGTGCACGAGCAGGTCAGCAGGGCGCACGGCGGCGGTCTCCGCGGGAGGACGGCGTCAGCCGACCGACTCGATGTCGAACGCGGCGCGGCCGTCCTCCACCGAGGTCACGGTGATGCGGTAGGTGAACTCCCGGCCGGTGTCGGGCTCGGTGGCCGTGCACTCGGTGCTGGCGTCGACCTCGGCGTCGAGGTCCCCGGGGCAGCTGACCTCCGGGCTGACCCCGGTCTCGCCCTCCAGCGCCGCGGCCACCTGCGACTCCAGCTCGCCCTGCTCGATCGACGAGCCGCAACCGGTCAGCGCCAGCGCCGCGGCGGGCAGGAGCAGAGCCAGGGGACCGGAACGGGGCACGGCTGCTCCTCGGGGAGGGTCACGGCGGGGAGCCGCACCCTATCGAGCGCCCTCCCGGGGCGGGCAGGTCGCGCCCGCCCCGGGAGGAGCGGTCCGTCACAGGGTGAACTGGGCGACCCGCTGCTGCAGCTCCGCGGCCTCGGCGGCCAGCCGCTCGCCCAGGACACGGGACTCCTCGACCCGGCCGGCACTGAGCTCGGAGGCGCCCGCGACGGCCTCGGCCCCGCTGGCGATGTCCTGGCTGCCCTGCGCGGCGACGCCGATGCTGCGGTCGATCTCCGCCGCGGCGGCCGTCTGCTCCTCGACGGTGGCGGCGATCGTCGTCTGCAGGGTGTTGATCTGCGCGACCGTCTCGCCGATCCGGGCGATCGCACGGGCGGCCTCGCCGGAGTCTGCCTGGATGGCCTGGATCCGCTGGGACACGTCCTCGGTGGCCTTGGCCGTCTCCTGGGCCAGTTCCTTGACCTCGTTGGCCACGACGGCGAAGCCCTTGCCCGCCTCACCGGCACGCGCCGCCTCGATGGTCGCGTTGAGCGCCAGCAGGTTGGTCTGCTCGGCGATGCCGGTGATCACCTTGATGACGCTGCCGATCTCCGCCGACGACGTGCCCAGCTGGGTGAGCGTGCCGTTGGTGCTGGCCACGATGCGGACGGCGTCGGTGGCCACGTTCGCGGCCTCGTGCGCCGACCGGGAGATCTCCCGGATGGACGCGCTCATCTCCTCGGCGCCGGCGGCCACCTGGCCCACGTTGCCCGAGACGGCGGCCGCGGTCCCCGACACGGCCTGGGCGTGCGCTGCCCCGCTGCGGGAGGCATCGACCACCCCGGCGGTGGCACGGCTGAGGTCGCCGACCAGGGTGGTCATCGAGCCGGCCGAGGACACGACGCCGGCGACCATCTCCCGGATCCGCGCCACGCCCTGCGACAGCGCGCGACCCAGCTGGCCGAGCTCGTCGTCGGAGTTGGTGCGGACGTCGTGCGACAGGTCGCCGCGGGCCAGCGCCTCGGCGGCCTCCCGCACGGGGACGATCCGGCGGCGGATGTCGCGGGCCAGGGCGATCCCCAGCCCGAGGGCCAGCGCCGTGCCGACGGCGAGGAGGACCAGCGTCCACGCGCGCGCGGTGCCGAAGCTGTCGCCGATCTTCGCCCGGTTGACCTGCTCGTCGGCGACCAGGGCGTCCTTCATGTCGGCGAGATCGACCTGGAGCTTCAGGTAGGCGGCGGTGGCGGCGTCACCCAGCGTCTGCGCGTTCGGGTCGCGGGCTGCCGTGGCGGCGCGGTAGGCGGCGTCCTTGGTCACCATGTCCTCCCAGTCGGCGGCGAGGAGCTCGGCGCGGTCCTGCAGGACGGCCGGGGTGTGGGCCAGCAGCGCCTCGATGTCGGCGTCAGTGGCGGCCCGGGAGTCCTCCTGCAGGCCGCTCTGCATCTGGGCGATGTCGGGCTGGCCCTGCACGGCGCTGAGCGCGGCGACGAGGCCGTGCACCGAGTAGGCCTGGAAGTCGTCGGTCAGCTTCTGCAGGTCGGCCAGGGGTCGCACGTCGCGGGCGGCGAGGTCCTCGACCTGGCCGTGGATCGAGGACATCTGGGCGACGTTGATCAGGCCCAGCGTCACCATGACGGCGGCGACGCCGAGGAAGGCCGCCAGCAGCCGGGTGCGGACGCTGCGCCGCAGGAACGAGGGGGTCAGGGACACCAGGGGGACTCCATCGACGAGATAGGTGTGACCTCCCGTCATCGGCAGGGCCGGCACCCGCCTCCGCCCGACGGCCCCGTGACCTCCGCCACACCGGTCAGGCCGGCCCGTCCAGCAGCGGCCGGACGGCGGGCGGCAGGTCGGCCGGCAGCGGCCGGGCACCGACCAGCCGGCCGGCCTCCGCGGCGGGCACGCCGGTCGACTGCAGCACCTCCAGCGCCTGGACGTCGGGCAGCGCCTCGAACCACCGGCGGCCCAAGGTGGCCCGCCCGGCGACGGTCGGCCGGCCCCACAGCCGCAGCCGCGCCATGCCGCCGTCCGGGAAGACGTCCAGCCGCACCCGGTCGACCGCCGGGCCGCCGGGGAGGACGACGCGGTGCCGCGTGTCGGGCAGCAGCCGGGTCCGGGGCAGGACGACGACCTCGCCGTCCGGACCGCTGCCGGTCAGGGACGCCGAGCCGGGGGCGTTGCCCAGGAACCAGGAGGTGTCGAGCTCGGCGAGGGTGACCACGCCCTCGCAGGCCAGCGCGACCTCCACCCAGTCGTTGCCGCCGTCCCGACGCCGGCGGGTCTCCCAGCCCTCGCCCATGCTGCGGGCCGGGCCGGGCGCGAGCAGCTGCGCCGGCCGGCCGTAGAAGTCGTCGCTCACCCCGGTCACCTGGCCGCCCCACTCCAGCGCGGCCAGGTCGAACGGACCCGCGTCGACCAGCCGCGGGTCGGGGACGACGGTGCCGTGCACCCGCAGCCGCGCCACGCCACCGTCGGGGTGGATGGTCAGCCGCACGTGGGTGACCCGCCGCGGATAGCGCACCGGGAACACGTTGGCGGTGTCGGCGGCGAGGTCGGACAGCGGCAGCAGCGGCTGCCAGTCGGCGCGGTCGAGCTCGGCGACCGTGGGGTGGCCCTCCACCGCCGCGGCCTCCACCGACGCCCGCGACGGGGAGTTGCCGGTGAAGTGCGTGGTGTCCACCACGACCGCGGCCACGATCCCGGGTGCGCCCAGCCGGACGACCGCCCAGTCGGCGCCGGGGGAGCGGCGCCGCCGGGTCTCCCAGCCGTCGTACTCCTTGCCCCGGTGCCCGAACTCGGTCCGGGCCACCGGCGGGTGCGCCAGCACCAGGTTCTCCTTGGCCGCGAAGAACTCGTCGTTCGCGGCGACGACCGCGCCGCCGAGGGCACGGCCGGCGAGGTCGGTCAGGCGGGTGGGGTCGCTCATCGGGCTCCTCGGGAGTGGGCGGCGCGCGGGTCACTCTGGCACGGGGCGGGTAGGACGGTCGGCGTCCCCACCGACTCCGAGGAGGGCTCGTGTCCGAACCCACTGACGACGCGCGCGAGCGCGCCCGCGAACACGTGCAGCAGATGCCGGCCGAGACGGCGCTCGGCAACGCCGACCCCGCCGGCGGCTCGACCGACGACCCGCAGGTGATGGACCAGGCCGCCCGCGAGGAAGGGGAGCAGCGGTAGGAGAAGGACGCCCTGCCCCCTCGCAGGCTCGGGGCGGGACCCGGCAGGGGGCCGGGGCATGTCAGGCGGGGCCGCCGTGGTCGAGCAGCCGGCCGCGGGGGCTGCCGTCGACGGGCTCCCCGCGCAGCCAGGTCCGCCGCACCCGCCCGACCAGTGACCGCCCCGCGTAGGGGGTGACCGGGTTGCGGTGCGCCAGCTCGCCCACCGTCCACCGCTCGTCCGGCGCGAACGCCACCAGGTCGGCGTCCTTCCCCGCCGCGATCGCCCCCTTGCCGGGCAGCCCGGCCAGCCGGGCCGGCGCCCCGGCCATCCAGCGCACCACGTCGGTCAGCGGGATCCCCCGTGCCCGCGCGCCGGTCCACACCGCCGGCAGCGCCACCTGCAGCGAGGCGATGCCGCCCCAGGCCAGGCCGAAGTCGCCGACGTCGAGCCGCTTGAGATCCGGCGTGCACGGCGAGTGGTCGCTCACCACCAGGTCGATCTCGCCGTCGGCGAGCGCCGCCCACAGCGCCTCCCGGTGCCAGGTCTCGCGGATCGGCGGGCAGCACTTGAAGGCGGTGTCCCCGTCGGGGACCTCCTCCGCGGCGAAGGTCAGGTAGTGCGGGCAGGTCTCCACGGTGATCCGGACGCCCTCCGCCCGCGCCCGCCGCAGCAGCGGCAGCGCGTCGGCGTCGGCCAGGTGGACGACGTGCACGCGGGCGCCCGTGTCCCGTGCCGCCGCGACCAGCCCGGCGATCGCCGACTCCTCCGCCGCCTCCGGGCGGGAGGCCAGGAAGGCCGCGTAGCTGGGCCCGGCCGGGTCCGGCGCCGCGGCGATGACCCCGGCGTCCTCGGCGTGGGCGATGAGCAGCCCGTCGACGGCGGCCAGCTCGGACAGTGCGGCGCGCAGACCCGCGTCGTCCAGCGGCGGGAACTCGGGGACGCCGGAGTCGAGCAGGAAGCACTTGAACCCGACGACCCCGGCCTCGTGCAGCGGCCGCAGCCGGCCGAGGTTGCCGGGCACGGCGCCGCCCCAGAACGCGACGTCGACGGCGACCTGCCCCTCCGCCGCCTGCCGTTTCACGTGCAACGCCGCGACGTCGGTCGTGGGCGGGACCGAGTTCAGCGGCATGTCCACGATCGTGGTGACCCCGCCGGCGGCCGCGGCGCGGGTCGCGGTGGCGAACCCCTCCCACTCGGTCCGGCCGGGCTCGTTGACGTGGACGTGGCTGTCCACCAGGCCGGGGAGGAGCACCTCGTCGTCGGCGAGGGTGACCGCCCCGGACGGTGCGTCGGCGAAGTCGGTGACCGCGGCGATCCGCCCGCCCTCGGTGTGGACGGCGGCGGCGCGCTCCCCTTCCGGCGTGACCACCCGGCGCGCGCGGACCACGAGGCTCATGCCGGGACCCGCGCCGGCCGCCCGAGCTCCTCCAGCGCGCGGTCGACGTGGTGCAGCTCGGCGCCCCACGCGGTGGCGACCCACCCGCCGGGCAGCGGGAGCCGGACGGCGTCGTCCCCGGTGGCGAGGTCCTCGGGAGTTCCGGCGTGCACGGTGGAGGCATACGCCCGCGGCGCCACCGGCGGCAACCAGGCGGGGGCACCCGGGCCCAGCCCGACCGTGGTGTGCAGCAGCGGCCGGCCGTCGCGGACCACCCGCGTGGTGCCGGTCCAGCGGCCGGGCGCCTCACCGGCCCGGCCGAGCAGCACCCGCTCGGTCGCGGTGAGCACGCCGCGGCAGCCGAGCTCTACGGTGAGCTCCGCGACGTGCCGGGCCCGCGCGGCCACCACCGTGGGCTCCGGCCGCAGGTCCAGCAGGCCGGCGACCGACGCGGTCACCCGCTGCACCGACGGCGCCTCCTCGCGCGCCGGGAGCGCGACGGCCGCGGCCACCGAGCGCACGGTCAGCTCCGCGCCCTCCTCGACGACCAGCCGGATCGTCGCGTCGTCCCCGCCGAGCGGGCCGAAGGCCGTGGCCACCAGGTGTACGGACGTCGGCCCGGTGCGCCGGACCGCGAGCTGCCCGCCGGCCCGGACCACCGGCAGCTCGGTGCGCCCGCCGCGGCCCCGTCGGGCGACGACCTCGACGACCGTCCTCACGCGGGGGTTCGCAGGGCCCGCAGCCGTACCTGCTCGCGCACCCAGTCGGCCACCGGGCCGGCGGTCGGGTCCTCCCGCAGCGAGATCAGCAGGGTCGGCTTGCCCCCGCGCACGCTCGCCGCGTCGCACCGCATGACGTCGAGGTCGGCCCCGACCAACGGCGCCAGGTCGGTCTTGTTCACCACCAGGAGGTCGCTCGCGGTGACCCCGGGCCCACCCTTGCGCGGCACCTTGTCCCCACCGGCCACGTCGACGACGAAGACCTGCACGTCGACCAGGCCGTAGCTGAACGACGCGGTCAGGTTGTCGCCGCCGGACTCGACGAGGACCAGCTCCAGCCCCGGGTGCCGGGCCTCGAGCAGCTCGACGGCGTCGAGGTTGGCGGTGATGTCGTCGCGGATCGCGGTGTGCGGGCAGCAGCCGGTCTGCACCGCCTCGATCCGGTCGTCGGGGAGGACGGCGTGCCGGCGGAGGAAGTCGGCGTCCTCGGTCGTGTAGATGTCGTTGGTGACGACGGCGAGGTCGAGCTCGCCGGCTAGCGTGCGGCACAGCGCCGCGGCCAGTGCGGTCTTGCCCGAGCCGACCGGACCGCCCAGCCCGATCCGCAGTGGGCCCTCCCGGTCGCCGGGGTGCCGGTGTCCGGCGACGTGCGGGTCGACGTAGTCGTCCAGGTTGTGGTCAGGGGGCATGGCGACTCCCGGTGCGGCTCATGAGGCGAAGAACCGGTCCTTCCGTGCGGCGTGCACCTCGGCGAGGAGGTCGAGGAGCGGGTCGGTGTCGGCCGGCAGACCGGCGCGCAGCGCGGCGTCGGCGACGGCGTCGATCTCGGGCGCCAGCCGCGCGGTGACGGCGGCGACGGTGAGCGGGTCCATGGCCAGCAGCCGCTGGGCCGCCGTCGCCGGGCCGCTCACCGAAAGGTAGGCGGCGGCCTGCGCGGCGGCGCGCGCGTCCAGCCCGGCCGCGGCCGCGGCCACGCCGAGGGCCGGCGGGTGGTGCGGCCGGTCCGGCAGCGCGTCCCAGGCGTCCGCCGGCCAGGCCCGCCGGCCCACTCGCACCAGCCCGCGACCCTGCTGGCGGGAGGCGGCGCGCAGCGCCGGTGACGGCGTCCGCGCGTCGACCTCCCGGTCGAGTTCCGCGAGCCGGTCGGGATCCCGCGCCGCCCGGCAGCCCTCGGCCGCGGCCCCGGCCGCCACGGCACCCGCGGTCGCCAGCCGGCGCAGCAGGAAGGCGGCCAGCGACGCCGGGTCGTGCAGCACCCCGGCCGCGATCGCCTGCTCGACCCCGCCGGAGTGGGTGTGCCCGCCGGCCGGCAGCCGGGAGTCGGCCAGCGTGAGCAGCGCTGCGGTCATCAGAAGAGGAAGTACCGCTGCGCCATCGGCAGCTCGCGCACCGGCTCGGGCTCCCACACCTCGCCGTCCACGGTGACGGTGAAGGTGTCCGGGTCGACGCGGATCTCCGGCAGCGCGGTGTTCTCCGGCAGGTCGGCCTTGGTCAGCCGGGTGGTGTCGGTGACCGCGGCCAGTCGCCGGTCGATCGCCAGCCGGTCCCCCAGGCCGGCCTCCAGCGCCGCGGGCGCCACGAAGTGCACCGACGTCTGCGCCGGCACGCGGCCGTACGCGCCGAACATCGGCCGCGGCAGCTGCGGTTGCGGCGTGGGGATGGAGGCGTTGGCGTCACCCATCTGCGCCCACGCGATCACCCCGCCCTTGAGGACCGCGTGCGGCCGGACGCCGAAGAGCCGCGGGTCCCAGAGCACCAGGTCGGCGAGCTTGCCCGGTTCCACCGAGCCGACCTCGCCGTCGATGCCGTGCGCGACGGCGGGGCAGATCGTGTACTTGGCGACGTACCGGCGGGCGCGCAGGTTGTCCGCGGCGCCGTCCCCGGGCAGCGACCCGCGCTTGCGCTTCATCACGTGCGCGGTCTGCCAGGTGCGCAGCACCACCTCGCCGACCCGGCCCATGGCCTGCGCGTCGGACCCGATCATGGAGATCGCCCCGATGTCGTGCAGCAGGTCCTCCGCGGCGATCGTCGTCGGCCGGATCCGGCTCTCGGCGAACGCGAGGTCCTCGGGCACGCTGGGGTCCAGGTGGTGGCAGACCACGAGCATGTCGAGGTGCTCGTCGAGGGTGTTGACCGTGTGCGGCCGCGTGGGGTTGGTGCTCGACGGGAGCACGTTCGGGTGCCCGGCGACGGTGATGATGTCCGGCGCGTGACCGCCCCCGGCACCCTCGGTGTGGTACGCGTGGATGCTCCGACCCGCGATCGCCGCCAGGGTGTCCTCGACGAACCCGGCCTCGTTGAGCGTGTCCGAGTGCAGGGCCACCGGGACGCCGTGCCGCCCGGCCACGGTGAGGCAGGCGTCGATCGCGGCGGGGGTCGAGCCCCAGTCCTCGTGCAGCTTGAACCCGCTGGCGCCGGCGCGGAGCTGCTCCTCCATCGACTCCTGGCGCACCGTGTTGCCCTTGCCGAGGAGCGCGACGTTGACCGGCCAGGGGTCCATCGCCTCGAGCATGCGGGTCAGGTACCAGTCGCCGGGGGTGATGGTGGTGGCCTTCGACCCCTCGGCCGGCCCGGTGCCGCCGCCGATCAGCGTGGTGATCCCCGAGCCCAGCGCCGTGGGCACGATCTGCGGGCAGATGAAGTGCACGTGGCAGTCGATGCCGCCGGCGGTGAGGATCTTGCCGTTGCCGGCCATCACCTCGGTGCCCGGGCCGATGACGAGCTCGGGGGAGACGCCGTCCATCGTGTCGGGGTTGCCGGCCTTGCCCAGCGCGACGATCCGCCCGTCGCGGATCCCGACGTCGGCCTTGACGACCCCCCAGTGGTCGAGGACGACCGCCCCGGTGATCACCAGGTCGGGCGCGCCCTCGGCGCGGGTGGCCCGCCCCTGGCCCATCGACTCGCGGATCACCTTGCCGCCGCCGAACACCGCCTCCTCGCCGGCCCGGCCGGGACCGCCGCAGCGGTCCTCCTTGACCTCGATCAGCAGGTCGGTGTCGGCCAGCCGCACCCGGTCGCCGGTCGTGGGCCCGTACAGCTGGGCGTAGCGCTCGCGGGACAGCCGCACCATCAGCCCAGCCCTCCCTCGCGGGTCAGGCCGGGGACGACGCGCGCCCCGGCCAGCGGCACCAGCGTCACGGTGCGCGTGATGCCGGGCTCGAAGCGCACGGCGGTGCCGGCGGCGACGTCGAGCCGGTGACCGTGCGCGGCAGCCCGGTCGAACGCCAACGCCCGGTTGGCCTGCGCGAAGTGGAAGTGCGAGCCGACCTGCACCGGCCGGTCGCCGGTGTTGGTGACCTCCAGCTCGATCCGCGCCGCCCCGGGCAGCGTCTCGATCTCGCCCTCGGCCGGGACCACCTCGCCCGGGACCACGCTCACGGGATCGGCTGGTGGACGGTGACGAGCTTGGTCCCGTCCGGGAAGGTCGCCTCCACCTGCACCTCCTCCAGCAGCTCGGGGACGCCGTCCATGACGTCGTCCCTGGTGAGGACCGTGCGGCCGGACTGCATCAACTCGGCCACGAGCACGCCGTCCCGGGCGCCCTCGAGCACGTGGTCGGTGACGATCGCCGTGGCCTCCGGGAGGTTGAGCTTCAGGCCCCGCGCCTGCCGCCGGCGGGCGAGCTCGGCGGCGTACGAGAGCAGCAGCCGTTCCTGCTCGTGGGGGGAGAGGTGCACAGCAGCGGCCTTCCGGACTCGGGGAGCCCGGACGCTAGCCGCGTCGTGTGTCGGTCCTGTTGCGGGTCAGCGCAGCGGGCGGAAGAACTCCCGGACGTCGTCCACCAGCAGCCCCGGCTGCTCCATCGCGGCGAAGTGCCCGCCCCGGTCGTGCTCCCGCCACAGCCGCAGGTCGGGGAACTGCTGCTGCACCCACTCTCGGGGCGGCTGGAAGATCTCGTGCGGGAAGAGCGAGACGCCGGTGGGCACCGAGACCTGCGGCGTGCGCTCCTGCGGCGCCTGGGCCATCTCCCAGTACATCCGCGCCGACGACGTCGCAGAGGCGGTGAACCAGTAGGTCGAGACGTGGTCGAGGATGCGGTCGGCGCCCAGCGTCGCGACCGGGTCGCCGGCGCAGTCGGCCCAGGCGGCGAACTTCTCCAGGATCCAGGCGCACTGCCCCACCGGGGAGTCGGTCAACGCGTAGCCGAGGGTCTGCGGCCGGGTGCGCTGCTGCTGGTTGTAGGCCGAGCCCTCGGCGCGGAACCGCTGCTCCCGGTCCAGGGCCCGCTGCTCGCGCTCGGTGAACTCCGTGCGCCCCGCCGGAGGCCCGGTGACCACCATGTTGAGGTGGATCCCGGCGACCCGGTCGGGGTGCCGCGCGGCCAGGTTGGCCGAGACGAACGACCCGATGTCCCCGCCCTGCGCGCCGAACCGCGGGTACCCGAGCCGCGACATCACCTCGGCCCAGGCGTCGGCCGTGCGGGACAGGCCCCAGCCGGAGGACGCCGGCTTCCCGCTCCACCCGAACCCGGGCAGCGAGGGGACGACGACGTCGAAGGCGTCCCGGGGGTCCGCGGGGTCGGTGAGCGCCCCCAGGACCTCGAGGAACTCCAGGACCGACCCCGGCCAGCCGTGCGTGAGCACCAGCGGCAGCGCGTCCGGGTGCGGGGAGCGGACGTGCAGGAGGTGGATGGGCAGGCCGTCGACCTCGGTGACGACCTGGGGGACGGCGTTCCACCGCTCCTGGCGGGCTGCCCAGTCGTAGCCGTCGGCCCAGTACGCGCACAGGTCGCGCAGGTACTCGAGGGGGACGCCCTGCGACCAGTCGCCGACCGTGGCCGGCTCGGCCCAGCGGGTGTCCCGCAGCCGGCGTCGGAGGTCGGCCACCGCCTCGGCGGGCACGTCCACGGCGAAGGGCCTGATGACCTCGGCGTCCACGGCCCCACCGTAGTGGCTTGCGCACACGACACCCGCGCCTCTACGGTTCACTACATGAGTAATGAACCCAGGGACCGGCGGGGCTCCTCCCGGGACCCGGTGTGAACGAGGACGGCGGCCCGATCTTCCGACAGGTCGCCGCAGAGATCGAGAACGCGATCGTCGACGGCTCCCTCCCCGAGGAGAGCCAGGCGCCCTCCTCGAACGAGCTGGCCGCCTTCCACCGCATCAACCCCGCCACCGCCGCCAAGGGGCTCAACCAGCTGGTGGCCGACGGGGTCCTCTACAAGAGACGAGGAGTGGGGATGTTCGTCGCACCTGGCGCCCGCGAGCAGCTGCTCAAGCGGCGGCGCAGCGAGTTCGCCGACCAGTACGTCCGCCCGCTGATGACCGAGGCGCACAAGCTCGGCATCTCCACGCGCGAGCTCAGCGCGATGATCGACCGCTGGGAGGAGCACCGGTGACCGCGGCGGCCACCCTCACCGACGTGACCATGCGCTTCCGGGAGCACACGGCCCTCGACGCCGTGACCACCTCGGTCGAGACCGACAGCATCACCGGGCTGCTCGGCCGCAACGGCGCCGGCAAGACCACGCTGATGCAGCTGCTCACCGGACACCGCCGGCCCACCCGCGGTCGGGTGCAGGTGCTCGGGGGCGACCCGTACGAGAACGACGCCGTGCTCAGCCGCATCTGCTTCGTCAAGGAGGGCCAGCGCTACCCCGACCACTTCCGGGTGCAGGACGCGCTGGACTCGGCCGCGATGCTGTTCCCCGGGTGGGACGGCGACCTGGCGGCAGCCCTCGTGCGGGACTTCGACCTCCCGCCGAAGCGGGCGGTCAAGAAGCTCTCCCGCGGGATGAACTCCGCGGTGGGCATCGTCATCGGTCTGGCCTCGCGGGCCCCGGTCACCCTGTTCGACGAGCCCTACCTCGGTCTGGACGCCGTGGCCCGGCAGCTGTTCTACGACCGGCTGCTCGCCGACTACGCCGAGCACCCGCGCACCGTCGTCCTGTCGACGCACCTCATCGAGGAGATCGCCAGCCTGCTCGAGCGGGTGCTGCTCATCGACCGCGGCCGCGTCCTGCTGGACGCCGACGCCGACTCGCTGCGCGGCAGCGCTCTGACCGTCACGGGGCCGCGCGCCGCGGTCGACGCGTTCGCCGCCGGGCACGAGGTCCTGCACAGCGAGACCCTGGGCGGGCACAGCCGGGCCGTCGTCCGCCTGCGCCCCGGTGCCGCCGCCGAGGACGCCGCCGCGGCCGGCCTCTCCTGGGAGGCCACCACCCTCCAGCAGCTTGTCGTGGCCATGAGCCTGCAGACGGCGCAGGACCGTCCGGCCGCCCTCTACGACCTCGAGGAGGTCCCCCGGTGACCCGCGTCCTGTCCGCCGCCCGACTGCACCTGGTGCACCCACTGGTCGTCTTCGGCGTGCCGTGGATGGTCGGGACGATCAGCTTCGTCATCAACTGGGCGGTCTGGGCGCTGGCCGACGTGGCCGAGCACGACCCGAACAACTTCACCGGCGGCGTCACGGCGCTCTACATCACCGTGTGCGTGGTCTTCGTCCAGGCCCTCACCCAGATGTTGCCCTTCGCGATGGGCGTCAGCCTCAGCCGGCGCACCTACTGGCTGGGCACCGCACTGGTCGGGGTGGTGTCGGCGCTCGGCTACGGCATCGCGCTGGCCGTCCTCGACGAGATCGGTCAGGCCACGGGCGGCTGGGGGGTGGGCCTCAACTTCTGGGTGCCGACGCCGCTGCTGGCCGACAGCTTCGTGCTCCAGGTGCTCTACTCCGGCGGCCCGATGCTCGCACTCGTCTTCCTGGGCATCGGGATCGGCGTGGTCTACAAGCTCTGGGGCCCCAACGGGCTGTGGCTGCTGGTGCTGCTCAGCGTGGTCGTGATCGGCGGCCTGGCGGTCCTGACGACGGGCCTGAGCGCGTGGGGCGACGTCTGGGCCTGGCTGACCGCCCGGGACGCAATCACCCTGGCCTTCGGGATCCCCGCGGCCATCGCGGCGGTGGTCGCGGCAGCCTCCTTCGCGGGGATCCGCCGCGTCGTCCCCTGACCGCACCTCCTGGTGCGTCGGCGCCTTCGTCACGTGACGGAGGCGCCGACGCACGTCCGCCGGCGCCGACTGCCCGACCCGGGGTCCCTTCCGGCACCGGCCCGCCGCGCAGGCTCCGGAAACCGGGGTCTCGTCCGCCACCGACCCGGCGGAACGCGGAAGAAGAGTGCAGGGGGCGGGCGCCTGGCCGCGGACGTGCGAAGGGGCCCCAGCGGTTGCTGGGGCCCCTTCGGGAATGGTTGTCCGGCGGCGTCCTACTCTCCCACCCCGTCTCCAGGGCAGTACCATCGGCGCTGAGAGGCTTAGCTTCCGGGTTCGGAATGGGTCCGGGCGTTTCCCTCTCGCCATGGCCGCCGTAACGCTGTGAACTTCTCCACCTGCCGTGCCCCGCGGCGCGGGGGGTGGTGGGGCGTTCAGAACCGCACAGTGGACGCGACAAGTCTTCGTTGTTTGTGGTGCTGCGACCCGTGAGGGTGTCAAGGGGGTCGTGATAGGTGTGTGGTCAAGCCCTCGGCCTGTTAGTACCGGTCAGCTGCACGCCTTGCGGCGCTTCCACCTCCGGCCTATCAACCCGCTGGTCTGGGCGGGGGCCTTACCCGG
>NZ_JBJGYS010000025.1:0-79703 GCF_054050115.1 Geodermatophilus sp. SYSU D00708
CGGGCGGGCGCGGGGGCCCCCGCCCCGCGCGGGGCGGGCCCCCCCCCCCCCCCCCCCCCCCCCCCCCCCCCCCCCCCCCCCCCCCCCCCCCCCCCCCCCCCCCCGTCCGCGGCGGGCGTCCCGGACACGCGGATCAGCCCCGCGGTCGACGACCGTGGCGTGGTGGGGGTGTCGGGGACCGGCGCCGGCGGAGACACGTCTCGCCGGCGCCGGCCGGTCGTGAGGCCTCCCTGCACGGTCCCGCCGCGAGCTGGCGGGGGGCGGGGAGGTCCTTCAGGCGTTCTGCGGGAAGCCCAGGTTCAGGCCGCCGTGGCTGGGGTCGAGCCAGCGGCTGGTGATGACCTTGCCGCGGGTGAAGAAGTGCACGCCCTCGGCGCCGTGCGCGTGCGAGTCGCCGAAGAGGCTGTTCTTCCACCCGCCGAAGGAGTAGTAGGCCATCGGCACCGGGATCGGCACGTTGATGCCGATCATCCCGACCTGCACCTCGTTCTGGAAGCGCCGCGCGGCGCCGCCGTCGTTGGTGAAGATCGCGGTGCCGTTGCCGTACTCGTTGCGGTTGATCAGCTCGACGGCGTGCTCGTAGGTGTCCACCCGCAGCACCGACAGCACCGGCCCGAAGATCTCGTCCTTGTAGACGCTCATGTGCGGCTCGACGTGGTCGACCAACGTCGGGCCGAGCCAGAAGCCGTCCTCGGCGCCGTCGGGCTCCACCCGGCGGCCGTCGACGACGATCTTCGCGCCCTCCTCCTCGCCGGCGTCGACGTAGGAGGCGACCCGGTCGCGGTGCTTCTTGCTGATCAGCGGCCCCATGTCGCAGCCCTTGCGCCCGTCGCCGGTGCGCAGGGTGTGGGTCCGCTCGGCGATGCGCGCCACCAGGTCGTCGCCGATCCCGCCGACGGCGAGCACGGCGCTGATCGCCATGCACCGCTCGCCGGCCGAGCCGAACCCGGAGTTCACCGCCTGGTCGGCGGCGAGGTCGAGGTCGGCGTCGGGCAGCACCACCATGTGGTTCTTCGCGCCGCCGAGGGCCTGCACGCGCTTGCCGTGGCGGGTGCCGGTCTCGTAGACGTACTGGGCGATCGCGGTGGAGCCGACGAAGGACACCGACTGGATGTCGGGGTGCTCGAGCAGCCGGTCGACGGCGACCTTGTCGCCCTGCACGACGTTGAACACGCCGTCGGGCAGCCCGGCCTCCTGCCACAGCTCGGCCATCCACAGCGCCGCCGACGGGTCCTGCTCGCTGGGCTTGAGGACGACGGTGTTGCCGGTGGCGATCGCGATGGGGAAGAACCACATCGGGACCATCGCCGGGAAGTTGAACGGGCTGATGACCGCCACCGGGCCGAGCGGCTGGCGCACCGAGTGGACGTCGACGCCGGTCGAGGCGTTCTCGGTGAAGCCGCCGCGGACCAGCGACGGCACGCCGCAGGCGTACTCGACGACCTCCTGTCCGCGGGAGACCTCGCCGAGGGCGTCGTCGAGGACCTTGCCGTGCTCGGCGGTGATGATCGCGGCCAGCTCGGGCTTGCGGGCGTTGAGCAGCTCGCGGAAGCGGAACAGCACCGCCGTCCGCTTGGCCAGCGAGGTGTCCCGCCAGCCGGGGAAGGCCGCGGTGGCCGCGGCGACGGCGGCGTCGACCTCACCGACGTCGGCGAGTGCGACCTCGCCGATGACCTCGCCGGTCGCCGAGTCGGTCACGTCGCCGGTGCGGCCGCTGGAGCCCTCCCGGCGGGCGCCGTCGATCCAGTGCGGGATGTGCGTGGGCATGGCTGCCTCTCGAGGTCTAGGGAGCGGGAACGGTGGTCCGCTGGGGAGCGGGGCGGGGTGCCACGGTGGCGGAGAACGCGTCGCCGGGGAAGTGCTTGGTGACCAGGTCCCGGATCGCGGCGAGCATCCGTACCCCGGACTCGCGGGCCTGGTCGTCCCAGCCGAACACGCAGGTGGTGAGGACGCCGTCGAAGCCGATCCCCGCCAGGGCGGCGAAGGCCTCGTCGAAGTCGACGTCCCCGCGGCCGATCTCCATGTGCTGGTGCACGCGCACGGGGTTGCCCGGCGGGTTGGTGATGTAGCGCAGCCCGTCGGAGGCGGTGTGGTCCATCGAGTCGGCGACGTGCACGTGGGTGAGCTTCTCGCCCGCGTGCGCGATGATCCCGGCCGCGTCGTCACCCTGGTGGAACGTGTGCGGCAGGCAGTACAGGAACGAGACGTACGAGCTGTCGATGCCGCGGACCATGTCGACGGCGGGGTGCCCGAGCTCGATGAAGTCGTCCGGGTGCGGCTCCAGGGCGAGCTTGACGCCCTCCCGCTCGAACACCGGCAGCAGCTCCTCCATCGACCGCCAGAACATCGCCTCGGCGAGCTCGGGCGCCTCCGGGCGGCCGTTGAACTCGGAGTTCATCGTGTCCACGCCGAGCTCGACGCAGATCTCGATGGCCCGCCGCCAGTACCGGACGGCGGCCTGCCGCTCCACCTCCCCGGGGCCCGACCAGCGCATCACCGGCAGCAGCGAGGTGACGCCCACGCCGGCCGAGGCGAGCTTCTCCCGGAACGCCCGCACCGTGGCGAGGTCGACCCGGGGGTGCTTGAAGAACGGGATGAAGTCCTCGCGCGGCGAGAGCTCGATCCACTCGTACCCCATGCCGGCGACGACGTCGGGCAGCTCCAGCAGCGGCGTGGTCCGCAGCATCTGCGGGTCCAGGGCGATCCTCACCGCGACTCCATCCGCACCTCGGTGCGCTGCCCGGAGCGCAGCGCCGCCACGCCGGCCGCGCACACGGCCGAGGCCGCGTAGCCGTCCCACACCCCGGGCCCGTCGATGGTGCCGCGGCGGGCGGCGTCCACCCAGCGCTGCAGCTCGATGTCGTAGGCGCGGCCGAAGCGCTGCCGGAAGTCGGGGGCGACGGCCGTGCCGCGGGTCGCACCGCCGGGGCCGGCCGACTGCCGGACCAGGCCGAGGTCCAGGCCGATCATTGCGCTGCCGTCCTCGCCGACCACCTCGGTACGCACCTCGTAGCCCACGCCGGTGCTCACGAAGCACTCGACGTCGACG
Source organism: Geodermatophilus sp. SYSU D00708 (assembly GCF_054050115.1). Lineage (NCBI taxonomy): Bacteria > Bacillati > Actinomycetota > Actinomycetes > Geodermatophilales > Geodermatophilaceae > Geodermatophilus > Geodermatophilus sp. SYSU D00708. The sequence goes on from NZ_JBJGYS010000025.1 coordinate 3,050, forward strand.
ACCCGGCCGCTCGTGGTCTCGAGCAGCACCAGCAGCGGGTCGGACAGCCCCTCGCGGGCGTGCCGCGTCGCCCGCGGCCGGACCACGGTGACCGCGGCGATCTCCTCGTCGAGCAGGAACCGGGTGACGTCGACCTCGTGCACCACCGAGTCGGTGACCATCATCTCGGTGGTGAAGCGCGCGTGGACGCTGGCGTTGCGGTGCGCGCAGTGGACCACCAGCGGCTCGCCGATGTCACCGGACGCGACCAGCGCCCGCAGCTGCGCGTACTCGGGGTCGAAGCGGCGCATGAAGCCGACCTGCACCAGCCGCCGTCCGGTGCGCTCCGCGTACTCGTCCTCGGCCCGGACGACGGCCAGCGAGCTGTCGGCGTCCATGGTCAGCGGCTTCTCGCAGAGCACCGGCTTGTCGTGCTCGATGCAGGCGAGCACCTGCTCCTCGTGGAACTCCCCGGGCGTGGCGATGACGACGGCGTCGACCTCGGGGTCGGCGATCGCGGCCCGCGGGTCCGCGACCACCCGGCACCCGGGCACCGTCGAGGCGACCTGCTCGGCCTTGTCGGCGAAGGCGTCGCTGACGACGGTGACCCGGGCCCCGGAGATCCGGCTGTGGATGCGGGCGACGTGGTCGGCGCCCATCAGCCCCACGCCGAGCACGGCGACGCGCAGCTCGGCGGCGGGGACGTCGGCCAGCTCCGGCAGCACGCCGGCGGCGGTCTCGGTGGTGGTCACGCCGAGGCCTCCGATCCGGCGGCGTTGGCCTTGGGGGCGCCGATCTGCAGCGACGGGAACCCGCAGCTCGCGATGTAGCGGTGGGTCCGCTGGGCGATGGGGAAGGGCACGTCCGGCGGGCACGGGTACAGGTCGTGCTCGACGATCGCGAACACGTCCAGGCCGAGCTCCTCGATGGCCTCCAGCAGCGGCGGATAGGCCGGCACGCCGTTCGGCGGCTCCACCATCGCGCCCATCTTCACCGCCTCGGGCCAGACGATGTCGTCGGCCAGCACGCGGTCGATGACCGCCGGGTCGACCTGCTTGAGGTGCAGGTAGCCGATCCGCTCGGGGTAGCGGCGGATGAGGTCGAGGTTGTCGCCGCGGTAGTAACTGACGTGCCCGGTGTCCAGGCACAGCGGCACGTACTGCGGGTCGGTGTCGGCGAGGAACCGCTCGATGTCCTGCTGGTGGCCGACGTGGGTCTCGGCGTGCGGGTGGAAGGCGATCGAGAGGCCGTACTCCTCCTGCACCGCCCTGCCCAACTGGGTCACGCCGGTCGTCTTCGCCTGCCACGCCTCGGGGGTGAGGTGGCGGGACTCGACGTCCGCGCCGGTCTTCTGGTCGCGGAAGGTGTCGGGGATGACGACGACGTGGGTGCCGCCCATGGCCTGGGTCAGCGCGGCGACGTCCTTGACCTGGCCCCACACGGCGTCCCAGGAGTCGGGCCGGTGCAGGTGCTCGAACACGGTGCCGGCCGACACCCGCAGCCCGCGGGCCCCGAGCTCGTCGGCCAGCTGCGCGGGGTCGGTGGGCAGGTAGCCGTAGGGACCCAGCTCGATCCACTCGTAGCCGCAGGCGCTCACCTCGTCGAGGAACCGCTGCCAGGGCACCTGTTCCGGGTCGTCCGGGAACCAGACGCCCCACGAGTCGGGCGCCGACCCGACACGGATGCGGGCGCGGCCAGCCGCGGGGTGCTGCGCGGTCATGTGTTCTCTCCTCCGGGACGGCGGGGGTGGGTCAGGACTGGGCGGTGGGCTCGGACGGGGCGAGGTAGGCCGGCCGCTGGACGGACTTCCAGCGGTCGTAGACGGCGCGGGCGTCCTGGGTGCTCTGCAGGGTGGAGACCTCGCTGACCGGCACGTCCCACCACGACTCGCTCGAGGGCGCGTCGACCAGCGGGTCGGTCTCGACGTGCACGACCGTCGTCCGGTCGCTCGCCTTCGCCTTGCGCAGCGCCGCCTCGAAGCTGGGCCCGTCCTGGGCGACGAGGACGTCGACGCCGAGGCTGGCGGCGTTGGCGGCGAGGTCGACCGGCAGCACGTCGCCGTCGAGCCGGCCGGACGCCGACCGGTAGCGGTAGCGGGTCCCGAAGCGCTGGGAGCCCAGCGACTCCGACAGCGCGCCGATCGAGGCGAAGCCGTGGTTCTGCACCAGGACGACGACGATCTTGACGCCCTCCTGGACGGCGGTGACCAGCTCGGTCGGCATCATCAGGTAGGAGCCGTCGCCGACCATCACGAAGACGTCGCGGTCGGGGTCGGCCATCCGGATGCCGATGCCGCCGGGGATCTCGTAGCCCATGCAGGAGTACCCGTACTCGACGTGGTAGCCCTTGCGGTCGCGGACCCGCCACATCTTGTGCAGGTCGCCGGGCATGGACCCGGCTGCGCAGACCACCACGTCGCGCGGGGCGGAGACCTCGTTGACGATCCCGATGACCTCGTTCTGGGTCAGCCGGCCGCCCTCGCCCGCGCTCGGCGTCTCCGGGTGGTAGGCGGCCTCGACGGTGGCCTCCCACTGCTCGGCCAGCTCGGCGGTGCGGGTGCGGTACGCGTCGTCGACCGACCAGCCGGCCAGCGCGTCGGCCAGCGCGGTGATCGTCTCGCGGGCGTCGGCCTGCACGGTCACGCCGGCGTGCTTGGCGGCGTCCATCGCCGCGACGTTGACGTTGACGAACCGCACGCCGGGGTCGTTGAAGGCGGTGTGCGAGGCGGTGGTGAAGTCCTGGTAGCGGGTGCCGATCCCGATGACGACGTCGGCCTCCCGTGCCAGCGCGTTGGCCGCGGTGGTCCCGGTCGAGCCGATCGCACCCACCGACTGCGGGTGGTCGTAGGGGAGGGCGCCCTTGCCGGCCTGGGTCTGCCCCACCGGGATGCCGGTGGCCGAGACGAAGGCGTCCAGCGCCTCGGTGGCGTCCGAGTAGACGACCCCGCCGCCGGCCACGATCAGCGGCCGGCGCGCCGACCGGATCACCTCGACGGCCCGTGCGAGGGCGGCCCGCTCGGGCAGCGGCCGTCCCACGTGCCAGGTCCGCTCGGCGAACAGCTCGACCGGCCAGTCGAACGCCTCGGCCTGCACGTCCTGCGGGAAGCACAGCGTCACCGCGCCGGTCTCGGCCGGGTCGGTGAGCACCCGCATCGCGCTCAGCAGGGCGCCCGGCAGCTGCTCGGGCCGCCAGATGCGGTCGAAGTAGCGCGACACCGGCCGGAACGCGTCGTTGACGGTCACGTCGCCGCTGTCGGGCCGCTCGAGCTCCTGCAGCAGCGGTCCGGCCGAGCGGGTGGCGAAGGTGTCGGCCGGCAGCAGCAGCACCGGCAGCCGGTTGATCGTCGCCAGCGCGGCGCCGGTGAGCATGTTCGTCGAGCCGGGGCCCACGCTGGTGGAGACCGCCCAGGTCTGCAGCCGGTCCCTGGCGCGGGCGTAGGCGACGGCGGTGTGCACGACGGCCTGCTCGTTGCGGCCCAGCACGTACGGCAGCGCACCGGGTTCGTCGATCTCGGCCTGCAGCAGCGCCTGGCCCAGCCCGGCGACGTTGCCGTGCCCGAAGATCCCGAAGCAGCCGGCGAACAGCCGCTGCCGCTGCCCGTCGCGCTCGGTGTGCTGCTGGGCCAGGAAGCGGACGACGGCCTGGGCGACGGTCAGGCGCACGGTCTCGGTGCGTGCCGGTGCGGGGTGCTCGCTCACGGTCGGGAGGCTCCGTTCTGCTCGGTGCCGGCGGGGGAGTGCAGGGGCAGCCGGGGGTCGACCGGCTCGTCGTCCCAGGTGCCGCGGATCCAGGCGTGCGCGGGGTCGTCGACGATCCGCCAGGCCCGCTCGGGGCCGGGGCCGGCCATGACGTTGAGGTAGTAGAGGTCGTGGCCCGGCGCGGCGATCGACGGGCCGTGCCAGCCGTGCGGCACCAGCACGACGTCGCGGTCCCGGACCTCGGCGAGGACGTCGATCGGCCGCTCGGCGGTGCCGTACACCCGGTGGTAGGCCAGGCCCGGCTGGCCCTGGGGCCCGGCGGCGACCTCGAAGTAGTAGATCTCCTCCAGCTCGGTCTCGACGTCGGAGGTCTCGTCGTGCTTGTGCGGCGGGTACGACGACCAGTTGCCGCCCGGCGTGATGACCTCGCAGGCGATGACCGCGTCGGCCTCGAAGACGTCGGCGGTGGCGAAGTTGTTGACCTGGCGGCTGCACCGGCCCGCGCCGCGCAGCTCGACCGGGACGTCGGCGGCCGGGCCGTACCGGACCGGGAGCCGGCGACGGGCCCGAGCGCTGCACAGCGCGAACCGCCCGCCGTCCCGGCTGGAGAGGTCGGCGGTCACGCCGAGGGGGAGGTAGGCGAAGTCGGTCGGCCCGGCGAAGACCCCGCTGCGCCCGGCGAGGGTGAGGACCTCGCCGTCGCACTCGACGGTCAGCCCGCCCTCCAGCGGGACGACGACGACCTCGTCGGGGCCGGTGTCCAGGGTGGAGCTGCCACCGGCGGGCAGCTCGAGCACCCGCAGGCCGGAGTGCGTCCAGCCGGCGGACTCGGGGGTCACCTCGAGGGCGTACGGGCCGGCGGCGGCGCTGCCGGCGGGCAGGTGCAACGACGCGGCGGTCGCGGTCATCGGCTGCTCCTTCAGTGGACCAGGGAGACGGCGGTGTCGACGGCGGCGGCCACGTCGTCGTCCGGCGGGTAGAGCAGGGTCCGGCCCACGACGAGGCCGCGCACGGCCGGGAGGGCCAGGGCGTCGCGCCAGGCGGCGTAGGTCTCCTGCGGCCGGCGGGAGGGGTCGCCGCCGAGCAGCAGGGTGGGCAGCGTCGTGGCGTCCATGACCCGCTCCATCTCGGCGACCACCGGCAGCTTCAGCCAGGTGTAGGCCGAGGTGGCGCCCAGCCCCTGGGCGATGTGCACCGACCGGATGACCGCGTCGGGGCTCAGGTCGTTGGTGACCCGGCCCTCCACCCGGCGCGAGATGAACGGCTCGAGCATCGCCACGACCCCGGCCCGGGCCAGCTCGGTGATCGCCCGGCCGGAGGTCTCCAGCATGGCCACGGTGCTGGGGTCGTCGAGGTCGATGCGGTTGAGCATCTTCGCCGCGTCGAAGCGGGCCTCGATGACTCCGGCGACGTCGTAGCCGGTCATGCGGTCGTCGAGCTCGAAGCTGGCACCGGCCAGGCCGCCGCGGTTCATCGAGGCGACGACGACCTTGTCCTCCAGCGCCCCAAGGAGCAGCAGGTCCTCCGCGACGTCGGCGGTGGCCAGCAGCCCGTCGACGCCGGGGCGGTCCAGCGCGGTGCGCAGCCGGTCGAGCATCTCGGTGCGGCTGTACATCGCCGTCGGCCGGCCCTGCGCGGAGAACGCGCCGCGGGCGGGGTGGTCGGCGGCCAGCAGCATCAGCCGGCCGTCCTCCGGGAGGAACGCCGGCCGCCGGCGGCGGGCGGCCAGGGCGCGGCCGACGGCCTCGGGGTCCCGGCTGCGCAGCTCGGTGACGTCGGCGTAGGTCGTGCACACCGGCGGCGGGGCGAGCACCGCGTCGGGGGAGAGGGCGGTGTCAGACACGGGTGTCCTCCAGGGAGGTGGCGGCGGCGACGTGCGCCTCGACCTCGGCGGCGGTCGGCATCGCGGTGGAGCACTCCAGGCGGGAGGCGACGATCGCGCCGGCGGCGTTGGCGTTGCGCAGGAGCTGCTCCAGCGGCAGGCCGGTGAGCAGCCCGTGGGCCAGGGAGCCGCCGAACGCGTCCCCGGCGCCGAGGCCGTTGACGACCTCGACCGGCGTGGGCGGGACGACGACCCGCTCGGTGCGCGTCTTGCCGAGGACGCCCCGCGGTCCCTGCTTGACGATCGCCAGCTCCACCCCGGCGTCGAGCAGCGCGTCCGCGGCACGGTCGGGGTCGGTCTCCCCGACGGCGACCTCGCACTCCTCCCGGTTGCCGACGGCGACCGTGACGTGGGGGAGGGCGGCGCGGACCTGCTCGGTCGCCTCCTCGCGGGAGGCCCAGAACACCGGCCGGTAGTCCAGGTCGAGCACGGTGTGCCGGCGGCGGCCGCGCGCCTGCCAGGCAGCGAGGTGCGCCGACCGGCTGGGCTCCTCGGACAGCCCGGTCACCGTCGCCCAGAACAGGGCGGCGTCCCGGACGGCCGCCCGGTCGAGGTCCTCGGGCCGGATCTGGAGGTCGGGGGCCTTGGGCCGGCGGTAGAAGTACAGCGGGAAGTCGTCGGGCGGGAAGATCTCGCAGAAGGTGACCGGCGTGGGGTGCTCGGGGTCGACGACGACGAACCGGTCGTCCACGCCGAGGTCGCCCAGCGCCCGCCGGACGAACCGGCCGAAGGGGTCGTCACCGACGCCGGTGACCAGCGCGACGGAGTGGCCGAGGCGGGCGGCGGCGACGGCGACGTTGGCCGCGCTGCCGCCGAGGAACTTGCCGAACGTCTCGACGTCCTCCAGGCCGACGCCGACCTGCAGGGGGTAGACGTCCACCCCGCTGCGACCCATCACCACCATGTCGAGGGCGTGTCCCACAGCTCTCCGTCCCCCTGCGTCGTCGGTCGCCGTCCTGTCCGAACTGTGCTCCGGGACACACTGCGGTGTCAAGGGTTTGTAAAGACATACGGGCAACAGGACGTGGCGATGTCGGGCTGCCCCGATGAGGTGAGGACAGGATGGGTGGCCGGGGTGGGATCATGGCCGTCACGGGGGGTGTCGCGGGGTCGGCCCCACCCGCGGCCCACGCCGAGGAGGGACCGGTGGCACCTGTGCTGACGTTCGACATCGACCGCTCCAGTCCGACGCCGCTGTACTTCCAGCTCGCGCAGGCGATCGAGGGTGCGATCACCGGTGGCGCGCTGCCGGCCGGATCGCGGCTGGAGAACGAGGTCCTGCTCGCCCAGCGCTACGGGCTGTCCCGCCCGACGGTCCGGCGGGCGGTGCAGGAGCTGGTCGACAAGGGCCTGCTGGTCCGCAAGCGCGGCGTCGGCACGCAGGTGATCCAGCCGCACGTGCGCCGCTCGGTCGAGCTCACCAGCCTCTACGACGACCTCTCCCGGGCCGGCGAGGCGCCGACCACCGAGGTCCTCTCGCTGGACCGCGGCCCCGCGCCGGCCGACGTCGCCGAGGAGCTCGACCTCGCCGAAGGGGACGAGGTCGTGGTGGTGCGGCGGCTGCGCCGCTCCCGCGGCGAGCCCCTGGCGCTGCTGACCAACCACCTGCCCGGCCGCTTCACGCCGACGATGGAGGACCTCACCGAGCGGGGTCTGTACCAGTACCTCCGCGCCCAGGGCGTGCACCTGCGGGTGGCCCACCAGCGCATCGGCGCGCGGCTGGCGCGGGCCGAGGAGGCCCGGCTGCTCGACGAGCCGCCGCGGTCGGCCCTGCTGACGATGTCGCGCACGGCGTTCGACGACCAGGGCGTGGCCGTCGAGTACGGCCGGCACGTCTACCGCGCCTCCCGCTACGACTTCGAGACGACGCTCGTCGGCCGCTGACCCGCCCGGGCCCTCGTCATGACCTGACGGCGTCAGGGCCGGCGCCGGGTCGTGGTGCCGGCCACACCTGCCACCCCGTGGTGGTGACACTCACACGCCGAGAGCGAGATCTGCCAGGCAGGTTGTCCGAACATGGGAAGGGCGGCACCGCGCCGCCCTTCCTCTCAGTCCGGAGACCCGCCATGCCCCGCAGCCTCCTCGACGCCCTCGGCCGCGCCCGCGCCGAGCGCCGTGCCCGCCGCGTCCTCGAGCAGGAGCTCGCCGACTACGCCACCCCTGCCGACCGCGACGAGCTGGCCGCCCTCTTCGCCGGCCGCGGCCCCTCCGGCAGCGAGGCGGCCGCCATCCTCGCCCGTCAGGCCGGCGTGCAGCTCTTCCGCGTCAGCTGAAGGGGTTCTCGCCGGCCTCGATCTCGGCGGCGAACTCCGCGATCGCCGCGCGGTCCGGGGTCGCGCCGGCGGAGCGCACCACGGCCTCCAGTGCCGCGGCGACCTCCTCGGCCGGCCGGCCGGACAGGCGCTCGCCGACCTCGGCCAGTGCCGGGGCGACCCGCTCGCTGACCAGCTCGGCCCGGCGCGGCACCGGCGGCTGCAGGAACCGCAGCAGCTCGCGCTGCAGGTCCCCCCTCGTCCGGCGCATCCGCACCCCCGGATCTCGTGGCCCGGTCCCGCCCGGGCCCGCACTGTGGACTGTGTCACATCCACTGCCAGGCCTGGGGTGGGCCGGGGGAGCCGCCTAGCCTGGACACCAGACCGTCGACACGAATCCCGGCCCCGGTCCTCGGGGCGCCCGTCGTGGGGAGAGGTCCCATCACCCGTCGTCATCCTCCGGTACGTACCAGCCCGGTGCGCAGCGCGGACGGAACGCTGCTGCGCGCCTGGTCCACCGAGCAGGACGGCGTGCCGGTCCTGCTGTGCAACGGCCTCGGCGCCTCGCCCGCGGCGTGGCCGGCCCTCCTCGCCCCGGACAGCGGCTTCCGGGTGGTCGGCTGGGACCACCGCGGGCTCGGTGCCTCGCACCGGCCCCGGGACCCGTCGCGGGTCCGGGTCGAGGACCACGTCGCCGATGCCCGCGCCGTCCTGGAGGCCTTCGACCTCTCCTCGGCCCTGGTCGTGGGCTGGTCGCTGGGCGTCAACATCGCCTTCGAGCTGGCGCTGGAGGACCCGCAGCGGGTGCTCGGCGTGATGGCCGTGGCCGGTGTCCCGGGGGGCAGCTTCTCGTCGCTGTTCGGGTCGCTCGGTCTGCCGCGGCGGCTGCGCCCGTCGGCCGGGCGGCACGGCAGCCGGCTGCTGCCGGTCGTCGGGCCGTTCCTGCCGCTGGTCACCGGGAGCCTGCGGCAGTGGCAGCCGCTGCTGTCCCTGGCCGCGCCGGAGCGGGCGAGCGACGCCGCCCGGCTGGCCGGCGTCCTGGCCGTCGCCCATGAGTTCGCCGGTCAGGACTGGGCCTGGTTCCGCCACATGGCCGTGGCCGCCGCCGACCACGCCCCGCTCGACCTCTCGCCGTTGTCCGGTCCGGTCACCTTCCTGGCCGGCCGCTACGACGTGCTCGTCGACGTCGCCGACGTGCGGGCCGCGGCGGGCAGCCTCCCCGGCGCGCGGTACCGCGAGCACCCGGCGTCGCACTTCCTGCCGCTGGAGCGGCCGGACGTGATGGTCGACGAGCTCCGCCGGCTCGCCGGGGCGGGCGCCGTCGCGGCCTGATCCGCCGTCCGGCGCCCCCGTGCCGGCCGGTCCCTGGCGCTCGCGGGAGCGGGGCGCGCACCGCTCCGGCGACCGGCGTTTCGTCAGCGGAGGGTGGGGCACACCAGGGACCGGACCGGCCCCGGCGTGGCCGTGAAACCCCCGCGCCGGGGCCGTGGCGTGCCCGCGGCCGGTCGCCCGCTCAGCCTCGCGGGGCGGCGAGCGCGGCGCGGACGGTGTCGGAGAGCGGCCCCTGGGGTGCGTCGGTCCACTGCTGGACGGCGACGCGCCGGGTCGCGAGGAAGCCGGCCGCCAGCACCCGCGAGTGCAGGCCGGCGTCGGGCCCGGTCAGCCGGCGCGCCAGGTCGGCGGCCACCTCGCGCTCGACCGCCGGTCACCGTCGGTAGCGCCCCGGGTGTGAGCGACGTGGACGACCAGGGCCGTCCCGAGCCACCGCTGGCCGGCGACGAGACCGCCACCCTGCTCGGCTTCCTGGAGTACCAGCGGGCGACCCTGGCGTGGAAGTGCCGAGGACTCGACGCGGTCGGGCTGCGGGCGACGGTCGGCGCCTCGCCGGTGACCCTCGGCGGGTTGCTCAAGCACCTGGCCTACGTCGAGGACGACTGGTTCTCGCGGTGGCTTCGCGGGCGGGATCGGCTGCCGCCGTGGGACGCCGTCGACTGGAGCGCCGATCCCGACTGGGACTGGCACTCGGCCGCGGAGGACAGCCCCGAGGAGCTCCGGCAGCTGTGGGAGGACGCGGTCGCGCGGTCGCGAGCAGCGGTCGCGGAGGCGCTCGCCGACGGGGGCCTGGGGCGACCGACCCGGCGCACCTGGCCCGACGGGCGGGCGCCGAGCCTGCGGTGGGTCCTCGTCCACCTGATCGAGGAGTACGCGCGGCACAACGGGCACGCCGACCTCCTGCGCGAGGCCGTGGACGGCCTCACGGGGGAGTAGGGCCGGGTCAGGACGCGGTCTCGGCGAGCAGCCGGCGGACCGCGGGGGAGTGGCGCAGCGCCACCGCCCGCCCCGCCCGCTCGGCGGCGGCCAGGGTGTCGCGCAGGAGGTCGAGCCCGGGGCCGGACAGCGAGGTCACCGACCCGGCGTCGATCGCGGCGACCCGCACCGGCTCCCGGCCGTAACGCCGCAGGAAGGTGTCGACGACGGCCGCGTCGACCGCGCCGGCCAGGCACAGCACGCCGCCGTCGGCGGTGTTCAGCAGCCGGACGACGCCTCGCACGCCAGAGGACTCCGGGCTCACGAGCCCAGTGTGCCGGTGCTCCGCGTCGTCGGCCCGGCCCGGTGAGGGGCGCTCCCGCGGGGTAGGGAGCGGGCGTGGACTGGCTCTCCGACCCGGGCTACTGGTCGAGCCGGCTGGTGTTCACCCGCGGACTCGCGCTGGTCTACCTGGTCGCCTTCGTGGCGGCGCTGCGCCAGTTCCGGCCGCTGATCGGCACGCGCGGGATGCTGCCGGTGCCCCGCTTCCTGGCCCGGACGCCGTTCCGCCGGGCCCCGAGCCTGTTCCACCTGCACTTCTCCGACCGGTTCTTCGCCGCCGTCTGCTGGATCGGCATCGCCTGCTCGGCGGCCGCCCTGGTCGGCCTGGTCGACCGGGCGCCGCTGTGGGCCTGGATGGCGGTCTGGGCGCTGATGTGGGCGCTGTACCTGTCCATCGTCAACGTGGGACAGATCTGGTACGGATTCGGCTGGGAGTCGCTGCTGGTCGAGGCGGGCTTCCTCGCGGTCTTCCTCGGCCCGGCCCACGTGGCACCGCCCACGCTGGTGCTGTGGTTGCTGCGCTGGCTGCTGTTCCGGCTGGAGTTCGGCGCCGGCCTGATCAAGCTGCGCGGTGACCCCTGCTGGCGGGACCTCACCTGCCTGCGCTACCACCACGAGACCCAGCCGATGCCCAACCCGGCCAGCTGGTGGTTCCACCACCTCAGCCCCCGGCTGCACAAGGTCGAGGCGCTGGCCAACCACGCCACCCAGCTGGTCGTCGTGTGGGGGCTGCTGCTGCCGCAGCCGGTGGCCACCGTCGCCGCGCTCGTGGTGATCGTGACCCAGGGCTACCTGGTGCTCAGCGGCAACTTCGCCTGGCTGAACTGGCTCACGCTGGTCCTCGCGACCTCGGTCGTCGACGGCCGCGTCTGGGACGCCGTGCTGCCGGTGGACCCGCCGGCGGACCTGGCCGCGCCGACCTGGCACACCGTCCTCGTCGTCGTGGTCACCGCGGGGCTGCTGGTGCTCAGCTGGCGGCCGGCCCGCAACCTGGTGTCGCGGCGGCAGCGGATGAACGCCAGCTTCGACCCGCTGCACCTGGTGAACACCTACGGCGCCTTCGGGTCGGTCACCCGCACCCGCTACGAGGTGGTCGTGGAGGGCACCGACGACCCGCACCCCGGCCCGGACACCCCCTGGCAGGAGTACGAGTTCCGCGGCAAGCCCGGCGACGTGCGCCGTCGTCCGCCGCAGTACGCGCCCTACCACCTGCGGCTGGACTGGCTGATGTGGTTCGTCGGCATCGACCCCGGCTACGGCAGCCGCTGGCTGCGGCCCTTCCTCCAGCGGCTGCTCGAGGGGGACCGGGCCACGCTGCGGCTGCTGCGCCGGTCGCCGTTCCCGCCGGAGTCGCCGCCGGCGTTCGTCCGCGTCCGGCTGTACCGCTACCGGTTCACCACGCGGCAGGAGCGGCGGGAGACCGGCGCCTGGTGGTCGCGCACCTCCGCCGGCGTGCTGGTCGACCCCGTCTCCCTGGACCAGCTGACCTCGCCGTCACGGTGATCCGGGACGACCCGGTTCGTCGGGCCGCGTTCAACCGCCGGTCACGTCGCTGCCGTGGGGAGGTCGCGCTCGACGGCGAGCGTTCGCGGCGTGATCCCCCTCGACGTCGCCCGCACCCGCCCCGCCCCGCCGCTGGCCCGCGCCCACGCGTCCGGCACCGGCGCCCGCCGTTCCCTCGGGGACGCCCTGCACTCCGGCTGCACCAGCGTCGAGGTGGGCGTCCGGCTGGTGGACGGCGAGCTGCGGGTGGACTGCGACCGGGCCGGCACCCGGCCCGGGGTCACCCTCTCGGCGCTCTACCTGGACCCGCTGGCCGCCCGGGTGGCCGCGCTCGGGGGCGCGGTGCACCGCGGCTGGGCCGGGTCGCTGCAGCTGCTGGTCGACGTCCGCAGCGAGGACCGGACCACGCACGCCGCGCTCGAGGGGCTGCTGCGCCGCTCCCCGCGGCTGGTCACGCACTGGACCGGGGGCACCGTCCGGCGCCGCCCGGTCACCGTGGTCGTCAGCGGCAACCGCCCGCCGGTGGCCCTCGCGGCCGCGCGGCTGCGGTTCTGCGCCCTCGACGGCCGGCCCGCCGACCTCGGCACCGGCTTCCCGCCGTCGCTGGTGCCGGTCGTCAGCGACGACTGGAGCGCCCGCTTCACCTGGACCGGCGTCGGGGCCATGCCCGCGACGGAGCGGGAGGACCTGCGCGCCCTGGTCACGGCCGCCCACGCCCGGGGCCACCGGCTGCGGTTCCGGGCGACGCCGGAGGGCTCGGCCGCGGTCCGCGAGGCCGTCTGGGGCGAGCTGCTCGCGGCCGGCGTCGACCACATCGGCAGCGACGACCCCGCGGCCCTGCAGGCGTTCCTGCGCCGCGCCGACGCGGTGGTGGACGAGCACGTCGCCTGAGGGAGCGCCGCGCCGCGGCTAGCGTGGGCGGCGTGCGGATCGCCTCCCTGCTGCCGGCGGCCACGGAGATCGTGACGGCCCTGGGGCTGGCCGACCGGCTCGTCGCGGTGACCTTCGAGTGCGCGCCGCAGGCCCGGGAGCGCTGCCCGGTCGTGGTGGACACGGTGATCCCGCCGGGCCTGACGCCCGCCGCGATCGACGCGCTGGTGCACGAGCGGGCCGCCCGCGGGCTGCCGCTGTACGAGCTGGACCGCGCGGCGCTGGCCGCGGCCGATCCCGACCTGATCCTCACCCAGGACCTCTGCCGGGTCTGCGCGCTGCCGGCGGCGACGGTGGAGGAGGCCTGCCGGGCCATCGGCACCGACGCCGCGGTGCTGTCGATCGACCCGCACAGCCTCGACGACGTGCTGGCCGCCGTGGCCGCGGTCGGCCGCGCGGCCGGCGCCGCCGACGCCGGCGAGGCGCTGGTCGCGGACCTGCGGGCCCGGCTGCGGGAGGTCGAGCGGGCGGTCGCCGGGCGGCCCCGGCCCCGCGTGCTGGTGCTGGAGTGGACCGACCCGCCCTACCTCGCCGGGCACTGGGTGCCCGAGCTGGTGCGCCGGGCCGGCGGGGAGCCGGTGGGCGCGGTCGAGGGCGGGCGCAGCGTCGCCGTCGCCTGGGCCGACCTGCCGTCGGCCGACCTCGTCGTCGTCGCGCCGTGCGGCATGGGGCTGGCGGCGGCCCTCGACCAGTGCGGCCCGGTCGGCGAGCACCTGCCGGGGGTCCCGCTGCTCGCGATCGACTCGGCCGGCTACGTGGTGCGGGCCGGCCCCGCCCTCGTCGACGGCGTGGCGGCGCTGGCCTGGGCGCTGCACCCGGACGCCGTCCCGGCACCCCCGCCCGGCCGCGTGGCGCGCCCGGCCTGACCGATCAGCCGGCCCCGTCGAGGAGCAGGTCGAGGAACGCGCGGGCGCTGGGCGTGGAGGGTGCGGGGGCCCGGTGCACCAGCCCGATGGGGTGCCGCGCCGCGGCGTCGTCGACGGGCAGGACGGCGACGCCGGGCACCTGCGCGGCCGTCGACGCGGGAACCAGCCCGGCGCCGAAGCCGAGCCCCGCGAACCGGGCGACGGCCTCGGAGGTGCCGAGCTCGAAGGCGAGCGCCCGCTCGACGCCGGCGCGGGCGAAGGCCGCGTCGGCCTGCAGGCGCAGGCCCGACTCGTCGGGCATCTCCACGAACGGACCGGTTGCGGCCAGCTCCCGCAGCGAGACGCCGGCGCGCCCGGCGAGGGGGTGGGTGCGGGCGACGACGGCCACCAGGGGCTCGTCGGCGAGCAGGTGGTGGACGACGCCGGGCGGGACCTGGTCGCCGAACAGGCCGACGAAGGCCAGGTCCAGGTCCCCGGTGCGGACCTGCTCGGCCATGCTCCGGCTCCCGGTGTCCTGGACGGCGATCTCCACCGCGGGGTGCCGCTCGTGGAACGCCAGCAGGGTCTGCTCGACCAGGGGCACGCCCCTCCCGGCCGTGCCGACCATGCCCAGCCGCAGCCGCCCGGTGACGACCCCGGCGAAGGCGTCCAGCTCGGCCCGGGCCACCTCGGCGCCCCGGAGGAGGGCCCGGGCGTGGGGGAGGAGCAGCTCCCCGGCGGGAGCCAGCCGGACCGAGCGGCTGGTGCGGTGGAACAGGGTCACGCCCAGCTCCCGCTCGAGCCGGGCGACCTGGGCGCTGAGCGCCGACTGGACGACGTGGCAGCGGGCGGCCGCCCGGGTGAAGCTGCGCTCGTCGGCCACAGCCACGACGTACTCCAGCTGGCGCAGATCCATCGCCGTCTCCGATCAGTGGGGCCGCATCGACGAGGTCGACAGTGTGGCCGAGGCGCCGGCAGGGCACTGTCGACACGATTGTTGACAATTCTGTCGACGGGTTTAGGGTGATCGGCAGAGGTCACGGGAGGGCGCATGGAGGACGGGGCGCACGGCCGCGTCGCGGCCGAGAGCCGGCTGCGGCACGCCATCACCCGCGGCGACCTGCCGCCGGGGCACCGGCTCGTTGAGGCCGACCTCGCCGAGGGGTTCGGCGTGAGCCGCAACGCCGTCCGCCTGGCGCTCGACGCGCTCATCGCCGACGGGCTGGTCGAGCGGATCCCCAACCGCGGCGCCCGGGTCCGCACGGTCTCCGTCGCCGAGGCGATCGAGATCACCGAGTGCCGCGCCGTGCTCGAGGGCCTGCTGGCCGCGAAGGCCGCCGAGTGCGTCACCGAGGCCGAGGTCGACCGGCTGCGCGACCAGTGCGAGCGCATGCGGCAGGCCGTGGCCGACGGCGACCTGCTGGAGTACTCCGCCCTCGTCGCCCAGTTGCACGCGCTCATCCGCGAGGCCGCGCGCCAGGCCACGGCCGGCCGGCTGATCGAGCGCCTGCAGGCGCAGATCGTGCGCCACCAGTTCCAGTTGTCGCTGCGGCCCGGCCGCGCGCAGCAGTCCCTCGCCGAGCTCCGGCGGGTCGTCGACGCCATCGCCGACCGCGACCCGCCGGCCGCCGAGTCGGCGGCGCGCAGCCACTTCCGCAGAGTCGTCGCCGCCCTCACCGAGTCCGTCGCCGACTGATGTCCCGTTCCCCCCACCCCCGAGGAGCCGTCCGTGTCCCACCCCCACTCCGCGAAGCGCGCCGTTGCCCCGGCGGTGACGGCATGAGGACCGTCGTCGTCACCGACCCGCCCCGGGCGGACGCCGGCGAGGCCGAGAAGCTGGGCACCTTCGGCGTGGCGACCGTGCACGAGGCGCTGGGCCGGGTCGGCTACCTCGGCCCCGAGTACCGGCCGGCGTGGCCGGGCGCGCGGATCGGCGGTACCGCCGTCACGGTCGTGTGCTGGCCCGGGGACAACCTGATGATCCACGTCGCCGTCGAGCAGTGCCGGGCCGGCGACGTCCTCGTGGTGGCCACCAACTCGCCGTCCACCGACGGGCTGTTCGGCGAGCTGTTCGCCACCGCGCTGGCCCGCCGCGGCGTGCGGGGCGTGATCCTGGCCAGCGGCGTCCGCGACGTCGCCGAGTTGCGCGAGATGGGCTTCCCCGCCTGGTCGCGGGCGATCAGCGCGCAGGGCTCGGTCAAGGCCACCGCCGGCGCGGTCAACGTGCCGGTGGTCCTGGGCGGCCAGACGATCCACCCCGGCGACGTCGTGCTCGGCGACGACGACGGCGTGATGGTGGTGCCCCGGGCCGACGTCGCCCGCGCGCTGACCGCCTCGCAGGCCCGCCTGGACAAGGAGGCCGCCGCCCGCGCCGCCTTCCAGGAGGGGCAGCTGGGGCTGGACCGCTACGGCCTGCGGGAGCGGCTGCCCGAGTTCGGCATCGAGTACCTGACCTACGAGGAGTACCGGAAGGAGGCCGGCGGTGACTGACGCCTCCGGCTACGACGACGCCGGCGTCCGCTGCACGATGCTGCGGGGTGGCACGTCCCGGGGGCTGTTCTTCGAGCCGGGCGACCTGCCCGCCGACCCCGCCGCCCGCGACGACCTGCTGCTGCGGCTGATGGGCACCCCCGACCCGCGGCAGATCGACGGGCTGGGCGGCGGGACGTCGCTGACCAGCAAGGTCGCCGTCGTCGGGCCGTCGGAGCACCCGGACGCCGACGTCGACTACCTGTTCCTGCAGCTGGGGGTGGACGAGGCCACCGTCGGCACGCAGCAGAACTGCGGCAACATCCTGGCCGGCGTCGGCCCGTTCGCGGTCGAACGCGGCCTGGTGCCCGCCGGCGCGGAGGAGACCACCGTGCGGATCCGGATGGTCAACTCCGACAGCGTCGCGGTCGCCACGTTCGCCACCCCGGGCGGCCGGGTCGAGTACCGCGGCGACGTGGCGATCGCCGGCGTGCCGGGCACGGCCGCGCCCGTGGTGCTCGCCTTCACCGACACCGAGGGGTCGGCGACCGGCAGCCTGCTGCCCACCGGCCACCTCCGCGACACCGTCGACGGGGTCGAGGTCACCTGCGTGGACAACGGCATGCCGGTGGTCGTCGCGACGGCGGAGTCCCTCGGGCTGACCGGCTACGAGCCGCACGAGCAGCTGGCCACCGACACCGCGCTGCTCGAGCGGGTCGACGCGCTGCGCACCAAGGCCGGGCAGCTCATGGGCCTCGGGGACGTGAGCCGCTCGTCGGTGCCCAAGACCGTGCTGGTCGCCCCCGCCCGGGACGGTGGCCAGGTGTGCACCCGGTCGTTCATCCCGGTGCAGCCGCACACCTCGATCGGCGTGCTGGCCGCGGTGAGCGTCGCGACCGGCATGCTCCTGCCCGGGGCGGTCGGGCACGAGCTCACCGCCGCCTGGGACGCCGGCCGGTCGCAGGTCGACGTCGAGCACCCCACCGGCCACCTGCTGGTCGACGTCGTCGTCGACGCCGCGGCCACCCCGCCGCGGGTGGTGCGCTCCGGGGTCGTGCGGACGGCGCGCAAGCTGTTCGACGGGACGGCGTTCCCGCGTGCCGCGGCGGGTGCCCGGTGACCGCCCGCATCGCGCTCCTCGGGCTGGGCGAGGCGGGATCGGAGATCGGCCGCGGCCTCGTCGCGGCCGGCGCCGACGTCCGGGGCTACGACCCCAAGGGGATCGTGGTCGAGGGGGTGCAGCCGCGCGGCAGCGAGGCCGAGGCGGTCGCCGACGCCGACCTGGTGCTCAGCGCGAACAGCTCGCACGACGCGGTCACGGCGCTGGTCAACGCCCTGCCGGCGCTGCGTCCCGGCACGGTCTGGGCCGACCTGAACACCGCGTCTCCCGGGGTGAAGGCCGCCCTGGTGGAGCAGCTGGCCGGCCGCGACGTCCCGGTCGTCGACGTCGCGCTGATGTCGCCGGTGCCCGGCAAGGGGCTGCGCACCCCGATGCTGGTCTCCGGCGAGGGCGCGGAGCGCTACGCCCAGCTCCTGGCCGGCTTCGGGATCTCGGTGACGATCCAGCCGGGTCCGGCCGGGGAGGCGATCTCCCGCAAGCTGCTGCGCAGCGTCTTCTACAAGGGGCTGGCCGCCGCGGTGGTCGAGGCGCTCGCCGCGGCCGAGGCCGCCGGCTGCGCCGACTGGCTGCGCGGCAACATCAGCGCGGAGCTGGCCGGCTTCGACGAGCGCACCATCGACCGGCTCGTCGACGGCACCCACCGGCACGCCCGGCGCCGCGCCGACGAGATGACCGCCGCCACCGACCAGCTCACCGAGCTCGGCGTGCCGCCCCGGATCGCCGCGGCCGCCCGCGACCTGCTCGGAGAGCTGCGCGACCGGCAGGACGGCTGAGCGGCACGGCGCCCCCCACCCCCACGCGAGGAGAGACCGCATGATCATCGACTGCCACGGCCACTACACGACCGCGCCGGCGCCGCACACCGCCTGGCGCACGGAGCAGGAGCAGGCGTTCGCCGCCGGCGCGGAGCCGCCCGCCTACCCGCAGATCTCCGACGACGAGATCCGCGAGACGATCGAGGGCAGCCAGCTGCGGCTGATGAGCGAGCGGGGCATCGACCTCACCGTCTTCTCGCCGCGCGCCTCGGCGATGGGCCACCACCTGGGGGACGAGGCGGTGAGCACCCACTGGGCCCAGGTCAACAACGACCTCATCGCCCGGGTCGTGGAGCTCTACCCGGACAACTTCATCGGGGTCTGCCAGCTGCCGCAGTCGCCCGGCGTCCCGATCGGCAACTCGGTGGCCGAGCTGCGCCGGTGCGTCGAGGAGCTCGGTTTCGTCGGGTGCAACCTCAACCCCGACCCCAGCGGCGGCTCCTGGACGTCGGCGCCGCTGACCGACCGCAGCTGGTACCCGTTCTACGAGGCCATGGTCGAGCTCGACGTCCCGGCCATGGTCCACGTGTCCGCGGTGACCAACCGGAACTTCCACGCCACCGGGTCGCACTACCTCAACGCCGACACGACGGCGTTCATGCAGTTCGTCCAGGCCGACCTGTTCAAGGACTTCCCCGACCTGCGGTTCGTCATCCCGCACGGCGGCGGGGCCGTGCCCTACCACTGGGGCCGCTTCCGCGGGCTGGCCGACATGCTCGACCGGCCCGCCGTCGAGGAGGCGGTGATGGGCAACGTCTTCTTCGACACGTGCGTCTACCACCAGCCGGGCATCGACCTGCTCTTCGACGTCATCGACATCGACAACATCCTGTTCGGCTCGGAGATGGTCGGCGCCGTCCGGGGGATCGACCCGCGCACCGGGCAGTACTTCGACGACACCCGGCGCTACGTCGAGGCGCTCGACCTGACGCCGGAGGACCGCACGAAGGTCTTCGAGGGCAACGTCCGCCGGGTGTACCCCCGGCTCGACGCCGCCCTGGAGGCCCGCGGCCGCTGAGCGGAGGGGGGGGGGGGGGGGGGGGGGGGGGCGGTGGCCGCCACCGTTGTCGGCGGCGGGGGCGGCGTGGGGGGGCGGGTGGGGCGGGGGGGGGGGGGGGGGGGGGGGGGGGGGGGGGGGGGGGGGGGGCCCCCACCCCGGTGCGGTCGTCGCGGCCGCGGCCGATCGCGCCCCGCGATCGCTGCGGCCACACCATGGCGTTGGACTGATCGCTGGGCCTCTCGCAGACTCGGGGCGTGACGCGAGCCACGCCCTCGGCCCGTCCGCCCCCGCACCCCGGATCGTCGACTGGAGAGGTCATGCCCCCGCTGCACGAGATCGCCCACCTGGCCCACGTCGAGCTGCGCACCCCGGTGCTGGAGGAGAGCGTCGAGTTCTTCACCCGGTACCTCGGGATGACGGAGAACGGGTCGTCGGGCGACTCGGTCTACCTCCGGGCGTGGGACGACTACGAGCAGGCCACCATCAAGCTCACCGCGCACCGCACCTCCGGCGTCGGCCGGACGAACCTGCGCGCGGCCAGCCCCGAGGCGCTCCAGCGGCGGGTCGAGGAGATCGAGGCGACCGGGCGGGGGATCGGCTGGCAGGACGGCGACCCGGGGTACGGGCCGACCTACGTGTTCACCGACCCCGACGGCCACGAGCTGGGGCTGTACTACGAGTCGGAGTGGTACACCCCGCCGGCCGACCTCAGGCCGGCGCTGAAGAACCAGGCCCAGGCCTACCCCTCCTCCGGGGTCGCCGTGCGCCGGCTGGACCACATCAACTACCTCGGCGTGGAGCCGGTGGTGAACCGGGACTTCCTGCGCGACACCCTCGGTGCGCTGGTCACCGAGCAGATCGTGATGGACGACGGCACCGTCGCCGGCAGCTGGACCACCTTCACCAACAAGACCTACGACGCGGTGTACACCCGCGACTGGACGCAGACCCCCGGCCGGCTGCACCACATCGCCTTCGCCGTCGACACCCGCGACGGCATCCTGCGCGCCGCCGACATCGCCCTCGAGCAGGGCGTGCACATCGAGACCGGGCCGCACAAGCACGCCATCCAGCAGACGTTCTTCCTCTACGTCTGGGAGCCCGGCGGCAACCGGATCGAGCTGTGCAACGCCGGGGCGCGGGTGATGCTGGCCCCCGACTGGCAGCCGGTCGACTGGACCGAGGCCGAGCGGGCCAAGGGTCAGGCGTGGGGGCTCAAGACGATCGAGACCTTCCACACCCACGGCACCCCGCCGGTCGACACCCCGGGGCACTGACCGCCCGGCACCCCCTCCGCACCGACGCCCCTCCCGCAGCCGCGGGAGGGGCGTCGATGCCGTTGCGGGCGTTGCCGGCCGGTCACGAGCCGGGCGTCTCGGGCGCCCCGGGGGTCTCGGGCGTCCCGGGTCCCTCGGCGAGCAGCAGGTAGATCGACCGGCGGGCGTCGGCCAGGACCCGCGCCGCCGCGGCGCGCTGGGCGTCGGTGCCGGTGCGGGCGACCTCGCGGACGGCGCCGTGCAGCTGCTGCACCAGGCCGGGCAGGTCGTCGCCCGGGCCCGCCTCGCCGCGGCCGGCGAACGGGTCGGGCCAGGTCTGCTGCCGGGTCTCCAGGTGCTCGCGGCCGGCGTCGGTGAGCGTCACGAGCTTGCGGCCGGCCTCGGCGGTGACCGTCACCAGGCCCTCGTCCTCGAGCTGGGCGATGGTCGGGTAGATGGCCCCCGGGCTCGGGCTCCACCGCCCGCCGCTGCGCTCGGCGATGGCCTGCATCAGCTGGTAGCCGTGCATGGGCTCCTGGGCCAGCAGCAGCAGGACCGCGGTGCGGACGTCGCCGCGCGGGGCGCGTCCCCGGCCGCCGCGGCGGTGCGGCCGCGGGGGGCCGTCGGGCGGCCCGAAGGCGCCGTGCCGGGGGTGGTGGTGGCGCAGGCCGGGGTGCCGGCCGTCGTGGTCTCGCATGGGTCTCATGCTGTCCTCCTGTCGTATCGGATGACGGTAACGATACATCGTTACCGTCATCCGTCGAGGGGCTTCGGGAGCGGATCCCGCGGGAGGGCCGCCGCCCTCGCCGCACGGCGCGCGGAAGGCGACGACGTCACGGGTCCGGCGCCCGGGGAACGGGCGGCAGCGCCCCGACGTGTTCACAGCGACCGCCCAGCCGCCGCACCGGATCCGTCGAGGAGGGGCGTGCACCGTCGTCCTCGACCGAGGAGGCGCCCATGCCCACCGCACCCGCCCCGACCGCGCCGGCGCGGCCCGTGGCCGGCGACGCCCGCGTCCTGGTCGTCGTCGCCGGCCTGCCCGGCAGCGGCAAGACGACGCTGCTGCGGCGGCTGCTGGGCCCCGGCGTCCCCGGGGTGGCGGCCTACGACTCCGAGCAGGTTGCCGCCCGGCTCCGCAACCCGCTGCGCCTGCCCTACCGCCTGCTGCGCCCGTGGGTCCA
Source organism: Geodermatophilus sp. SYSU D00708 (assembly GCF_054050115.1). Lineage (NCBI taxonomy): Bacteria > Bacillati > Actinomycetota > Actinomycetes > Geodermatophilales > Geodermatophilaceae > Geodermatophilus > Geodermatophilus sp. SYSU D00708. The sequence goes on from NZ_JBJGYS010000025.1 coordinate 24,569, forward strand.
CCTCCGGCACCGGGTGCGGGTCCTGCGCGGCGTCGGCGGGCCGGCGCCGGTCGTCGTCCTCACCGACCCGTGGACCAGCCGGACCTGGCGCGCCGCCGTGCTGTGGGCCGCCGGGCGGGCCGGCCGGTCGGTGCGCCTGGTGCTCCTCGACGTGCCCCGGGAGCTGGCCGAGAGCGGGCAGGCCGCCCGGGGACGGCGGATCCCGGTCCGCCGGATGCGTCGGCACGCCGCCCGCTGGGCGCGGCTGCTGCAGGACCCGGGCCCGGGGGAGGTGCGCCGCCTCGACCGGGAGCGGGCCGGCCGGACGAGCCTCGCCGAGGTCCTGGGCGCGCGGACTCCGTAACAGCGGCTCAACAGGGGCGACACGTCGCCGGGGGACCGTGAGGAGGTGGGCACCACCGGGCGGGGGACGACGGCGTGACGCGCGGCTACCTGCCCATCGAGGAGCACGCGGTCATCGGCGACCTGCGCACCACCGCGCTGGTGGGCACCGACGGCACCATCGACTGGTACTGCCCGGGCCGCTTCGACGCGCCGTCGCTGTTCGCGGCGCTGCTGGACGCCGAGCGCGGCGGCTCGTTCGCGCTGTCCTGCCGGACGGCGGCGCGGCCCAAGCAGCTCTACCTGCCCGACACCAACATCCTCATGACCCGGTTCCTCGCCGCCGACGCGGTGGGCGAGGTCGTCGACTTCATGGTCCCCGAGACCAGCAGCAGTGCCGCGCCGCGCGACCTGCTGGTCCGGCAGGCGCGCGCCGTCCGCGGGCGGGCCACCTTCGAGCTGTCCTGCACCCCGGCCTTCGACTACGGCCGGGCCACGCACACCGTCGACGTCGTGGAGGGCGTCGGTGCGGTGTTCCGGTCGGCCGCCGGCACCTGCGTGCTGCGCACGCCGGTGCCGCTCAAGGTCGAGGACGGCGGGGGAGTGGGCGCGACCTTCACCCTCGACGCGGGCGAGACGGTCGACTTCGAGCTCGAGTGGCGCGGCGAGGTGCGGCCGCTGCAGCCGGGAGAGACCGACCGGCACTTCGAGGAGACCTCGCAGTTCTGGCAGCGCTGGCTGGCGCAGTCCCGCTACCGCGGCCGCTGGCGGGAGATGGTGCAGCGGTCCGCGCTCACCCTCAAGCTGCTCGTCTACCACCCCACCGGCGCCCTGGTCGCCGCGCCGACGACCTCGCTGCCGGAGGAACTCGGCGGCAGCCGCAACTGGGACTACCGCTACGCCTGGCTGCGCGACGCCGCCTTCACCACCTACGCGCTGATGACGCTCGGCTTCCTGGAGGAGGCCGCGGCCTTCATGGAGTGGATCCAGCAGCGCTGCGAGGCCGCGACGCCGGAGCGCGACGTCATGATCATGTACGCGGTCGACGGCAGCGAGCACCTGCCCGAGACGGTGCTCGACCACCTCGAGGGCTACCGCGGGTCGGCGCCGGTGCGGATCGGCAACAACGCCGTCGGCCAGCGGCAGATCGACGTGTACGGCGAGCTGATGGACTCGGTCTGGCTCTACAACCGCGAGGTCCCGATCTCCTACGACCTGTGGACCGGGCTCTCCAAGCGCCTCGACTGGCTGGCCGACCACTGGGAGGAGCCCGACGAGGGGGTGTGGGAGGTCCGGGGGCCGCGGCAGCGGTTCACCTACTCGGCGCTGATGACCTGGGTGGCCTTCGAGCGGGCCGGCCGGCTGGCCCGCGACCGCGGCCTGCCGGCGCCGGTGTCGAGGTGGCGCAAGCTGGCCGGCGCCGCCTACCGCTTCGTGCAGGACGAGTGCTGGGACCCGCGGATCGGCGCCTACGTCATGCACCCGGGCAGCACCGCCCTGGACGCGTCGCTGCTGTGCATGCCGCTGGTGAAGTTCGCCGGCCCCACCGATCCGCGCTTCCTCTCCACCCTCGACCGGATCGGCGAGCAGCTCGTCTCCGACAGCCTCGTGCACCGGTACGCCATGACCGGCCACGACGGGCTGACCGGCAGCGAGGGGACCTTCAACCTCTGCTCGTTCTGGTACGTGGAGGCGCTGACCCGGGCCGGCCGGGTCAAGGAGGCCCGCATGGTCTTCGAGAAGATGCTCACCTACGCCAACCACGTCGGCCTCTACGCCGAGGAGATCGGCCCCTCCGGGGAGGCGCTGGGCAACTTCCCGCAGGCGTTCACCCACCTGGCGCTGATCAGCGCCGCGGTGAACCTCGACCGCGCGCTCGGCGGCTCCTGACCTCCTCGGCTCAGCGGCCGCCGGCCACGTCGACGACGGTCGCCGTCACGTAGGAGGCCTCCGGGGACAGCAGCCAGGCGACGACGGCGGCCACCTCCTCGGGGTCCCCGCCGCGGCGCATCGGCACCGTCGGCGCCAGCCGGTCCACCCTCCCCGGCTCCCCGCCCGACGCGTGGATGTCGGTGCGGATGAGCCCGGGCCGCACCGAGTTCACGCGGATCCCGTCGGCCGCGACCTCCTTGGCCAGCCCGACCGTGAGCGCGTCGACGGCGGCCTTCGCGGCCGCGTAGTCCACGTACTCCTCCGCGCCGCCCAGGACGGCGGCCCGCGAGGAGACGTTGACGATCCCGCCGCCGTCCCCGCCGTGCCGGGTGGACATCGCGCGGACCGCCTCGCGGGCGCACAGGAACGCCCCGAGCGTGTTGACCGCCAGCGTGCGCTCGATGCGGGCCGCGTCGAGGTCCTCGACCCGCGACTGCAGGCCGAGCGCCCCCGCGTTGTTCACCAGCCCCCGCACCGGGCCGAGCGTGGCCGCGGTCGCGAACAGGCCGAGCACGTCGGGCTCCCGGGACACGTCGGCCCGGACGGCGACGGCCTGCCCGCCGGCCGCCCGGCAGGCCGCGGCCACCTCCTCGGCCGGCTCCTCGCGGCTGGTCCAGGACAGGCACACGTCCCAGCCGTCGCGGGCCAGCCGCAGGCTCGTGGCCGCGCCGATGCCACGGCCGCCCCCCGTCACCACGCACACCCTCCGGCCCACCGCCGACACCTCCGGGAACGCTCGGGACACCGGTCGGCGAGTCTGGCAGGCGTGGGGTCAGTCGTCGTCCCAGTCGTCGTCCTCGTCGTCCCAGCCGCCGTGGTGGCCCCAGTCCTCGCTCCAGCCGCCGCCCCCGCCGCTGCCGTCGTCCGACATCGCGGCCCCACTCAGGGCCCCGACGAAGAGGAGGAACAGGGCGGCGACGACGAGCACCACCGCCACCCGCGCCGCCCGCAGCCGGCCGGTGACCGAGGAGGTCAGCGAGGCCCGCACCTGCTCCCCGGCGAGCGTCCCGAGCGACCGCCAGCCCGGCGCCGTGCGGGGGGCGGGCGCCGGCGGGAGGTCCTCGGTGAGCGGGCCGAGGTCGTCCCGGTGGACGGCGGCGAACGCGTCGGCCATCCGCTCGCTGCCCTCGTCGGGCGTCAGCAGGCCGCGGGCCACGGCGTCCTGCAGCTGCGTGACGGTGGCCAGGCGGTCGGCGTCCGAGGCGCGCATCCGCGGCGGGGCCTGGGCCGCGGTGTCCAGGTCGATCAGGGGTGGCATGGCTGCTCCTCCCGGTGGCGCGACGTGGAGAGGGGCCCAGGGTGCACCCGCACCGGGGGGTGCGGGCGGGTCCCGGCGCACGCCGGTCCGGAAACGGCGCGAGGCCCCTGCCCGGCGGGTGTGCCGGGCAGGGGCCTCGTGCCGTGCGGTCAGGCGCCGACCGGCGCGGACAGCGGCTGCGGGGTGAACATCGGCGGCTCCTGTTCGGGGGTCAGCGCCGTGGGCCCGTAGAGCCAGTCCACGAAGCCGTAGTCGTGGACGTCGCGCTCCCGCAGGAGGTGGTTGCGGTCCTCCCGCTCCGCACCGGTGAGGTGCCACAGCTCGCCCCAGGCGCGGGCGGTGGTCAGCACCCGCCGGCAGTGCTCGGGCCGCACCGCGTCGTAGGCGGCGAGCGCGACGTCCCAGTCCAGCCGCCCCTCCGCCAGCTGCGCGCCGACGTGCTCGGACAGCACCCAGGCGTCCTCGATCGCCATCACCGCACCCTGCGCGAGGTACTGCAGCGGCGGGTGGGCGGCGTCCCCGGTCAGCGCCAGCCGGCCCTGGACCCAATGCGGGATCGGGTCGCGGTCGTACATCCGCCACCACCGGTCGCGCCACATCAGCGGCAGGCCGGCCCGCACCTGGTCGCAGGCGCCGGCGAAGGCGGCGTCCAGCTCGTCGGGGGTGCCCCAGTCCTCCTCGCCGGCCAGCGCCTTCGGCGACCGGAACACCGCCACCTGGTTGAACATCTCGCCCCGGCGCAGCGGGTACTGCACGAAGTGGCAGTGCGGGCCGACGTAGAGCACGACGTCGCTCATCGAGACGTCGGCCTCCGCGACCTGCTCGGCGGGGATCGCGCCGCGGTAGGCGACGTAGGCGGAGCTGACCGGCTGGTCGTCGCTGATCAGCCTGCGGGCCACGGAGTACAGGCCGTCGGCGGCGAGGACGACGGGCGCGGTCTCCCGGCCGCCGGCGGAGACCACCGTGACGCCGCCGTCCACGTGCTCGTAGCCGGTCACCTGCACGTCGTTGACCAGGTCCACGCCGGCGGCGCGGCAGGCCCGCAGCAGCGTGCCGTGCAGGTCGCTGCGGTGGATGACGACGTACGGGGAGCCGTACCGCTGCCGGGCGTCGGCCAGGTCGAGGCGGGTGAGCACCGAGCCGTCGACGGCGTCCCTCATGACCAGGTTCTCCGGCTGCACGCCGAGGGAGAGCACCTCGTCGAGCAGCCCCCAGGACTCGAGGATGCGGGTGCAGTTGGGGGCGATCTGCAGGCCGGCGCCGACCTCGCCGAACTCCGACGCGCGCTCGAGGACGCGCACCCGCAGCCCCCTGCGGGACAGCGCCAGGGCGTTGGCCAGCCCGCCGATGCCGCCGCCGACGACCAGGACGTCGGGAGTGGTGCTCATCAGATCCCCTCGAGGGCCACCGGGTCGGCGACGATCGTGTTCTCGCACCGCCCCAGGCCGCTGATCTCCGTGGTCAGGCGCTGCCCGACCTCCAGGTAGCGGGCCGGCTTGCGCGCGTGGCCGACGCCGCCGGGTGTCCCGGTGGCGATGACGTCGCCCGGCCGCAGGGTGGCGATCGTGGACACGTACTCGACCAGCGCGACCGGGTCGAACAGCAGGTCGCCGGTGGTGTCCTCCTGGACCGTCTCGCCGTCGATCCGCGTGCTGATCTCCAGCTTCGGGCGGACGCCGCCGGGCAGCTCGTCCGGCGTGACCAGGTAGGGGCCCAGCGGGGTGGTCGCCTCCCAGTTCTTGCCCTGCAGCCACTCGCGGGTGCGGAACTGCCAGTCGCGGCAGGTCACGTCGTTGAGCACCGTGAACCCGGCGATCGCCGCCTCGGCCTGCGCTCCGGTGGCCCGGCGGACCGGCGCGCCGATGACCACGGCCAGCTCGCACTCCCAGTCGAACTCGGTGGTCTCCGGCGGCTTGACGATGTCGTCGTTGGCCCCGACGAGGGTGTCGGCGAACTTGGAGAACAGCGTCGGGTACTCGGGCAGGTCCCGGCCCATCTCGAGGATGTGGCTGCGGTAGTTGAGCCCGACGCAGACGACCTTGCCCGGCCGCGGGACGACCGGCGCGAAGGCCGCGCCCCGGGAGTGGGACACCTCCCCGGACGCGGCGGCGGCCCGCTCCGCCCAGCCCGGGTCGGCGAGGAACGCGCCCAGGTCGTCGGCCCCGAGGTCGACGAGGCGGTCGTCGTCCACCCGGACCGCGCGGGTCGCGCCGTCGAGGGTGCGGATGGTGGCCAGCTTCATCGGGTCGTGTCCTCCACGTGGACGCGGTCGAGGTGCAGGGCCTCGAAGATCGGGGTGTCGCTGAACCGGAACAGGTCCAGCGCGCCGGAGTCGGAGTCGCTCGGGCCGGCCTCGGAGCGCACCGACAGCGGCTGCCACGAGGGGACGACGACCAGGTCGCCGCGCTCCACCCGCCAGGAGGCCTCGCCCACGGTCACCGTGCCCGTGCCGTCGAAGACCTGGAACACCGAGGAGCCGGCCTCGCGCCGGGGCGCGGTCTCGGTGCCGCTGCGGACGCGGTGCACCTCGGCGCGGATGGTCGGCAGCACGTCGCCGCCGGTGGTCGGGTTGGTGTAGCGGACCGCGGCGTGGCCGGGCTCGACCACGCCGGGCGCGCCCTCGGCCTCCAGCTCGAGCTGGTCGGTGAGCGCCGCGTCGGTGTCGGCCCACCGGTAGTTGAGCAGCGGCGTGCCGGGCGTGGCGCCGGGCGCGGACACCGGGCGCAGGCCGGGGTGTCCCCACAGCCGCTGCGACCGCGACCGCTCCGGCGTCGTCTTCTCCTCGTCGCTGATCCGGTCGCGGCCGAACTCGAAGAACTGCGACTCGGAGTTGTACTGGAAGGGGATGTCCAGCCCGTCGATCCAGGCCATCGGCCGGCTCGCGGCGTTGTGGTGGGCGTGCCAGTTCCAGCCGGCCTGCGGCAGGAAGTCGCCGCGGTTCATCGGCACCGGGTCGCGGCCGACCACGGTCCACACGCCCTCGCCCTCGACGACGAAGCGGAACGCGTGCTGGGTGTGCCGGTGCTCGGGGGCGTCCTCGCCGGGCATGAGGTACTGGATGGCCGCCCACAGCGTCGGGGTGGCGTAGGGCTTGCCGCCCAGCGCCGGGTTGGCCAGGGCGATGGCCCGCCGCTCGCCGCCGCGCCCGACCGGGACCAGCGAGCCGGCGCGGTCGGCCAGCTGCAGCAGGTTCTGCCACCGCCACACGTGCGGCACGGCCCGCGACCGCGGGTGCACCGGCATGAGGTCGCCGATCTCGGTCCACAGCGGGACGAGCAGCTCCTGCTCGAAGCCGCGGTACAGCTCCTCCAGCTCCGGCGTCGGCGTCGGCTGGTCGGGGGAGTCGACGGCGGTCAGCGAGACCGGCGAGGCGAGTTGCTGCGTCATGACAGGGGTACCTCCCGTGCGGCGGTGGTCGAGTCGGGGGGACGTCGCCCTCCCCGGTGGTCCGCGTGCTCCAAGCGTCCCGATTTTCCGCAGCAGGGGATACCGTTTTCTGTTGTGAAGAACCGCCCTGCGTACGCGATCGCGTCGGTCGACTCGGCCCTGCTCCTGGCCACCCTCCTGCAGCAGGAGGGAGCGATGCGGGTGACCGACGCCGCCGAGCGCCTGGGGGTCTCGGTGTCGACGGCGCACCGGCTGCTCGGGATGCTCGTCTACCGCGACTTCGCCGAGCAGCTGCCCGACCGCCGGTACGGGGCCGGGCCCGTGCTGCGCAGCGGTCCCGTGCCGCAGGAGCCCGCCGCCCGGCTGCGCGAGGTCGCGGTGCCGCACCTGCGGCGGCTGGTCGACGCGCTGGGGGAGACGGCCAACGTGATGGTCCTGGCCGGCACGGAGGTGCGCTTCGTCGCGACCGTGGAGTGCGACCAGGTCCTGCGGGTCGGCGACCGCACCGGTCGCACGCTCCCGGCGCACCAGAGCTCCGGGGGCAAGGCGGCGCTGGCCACCCTCGGCCGCGAGCAGCTCGCCGCCGCCGTGGCCGGGCTCGACGAGGCGTCGTCCGCGCGGCTGGAGCGGGAGCTGCGCACGATCCGGCGGCGCGGCTTCGCGGTCAACGACCAGGAGACCGAGACCGGGCTGACGGCGATCGGTGTCGCGGTGCCCGACCCCGCCGGTGCCGCCCGCGCCGCGCTGTCCCTGGCCGTGCCGACGGCCCGCTACTCCCGCGACCGGCTGCCGGTCTGGAGCTCCGCGCTGGCCTCGACCGCCGCGGCGGTGGCCCGCGACCTCGCCCTGACCTGACCTGACCTGACCCGGTCCCGCGGGTCACCGGCCCGCGGCGGCGGTCAGACCTGCGGCCGCAGCGCGCCGAGCGCCGGCGAGGACCGGACGGCGACGGTGAGGTCGTGCAGCGCCGCCCCGTGCGCGGCCGCCAGCGCGGCGCTGTCCTCGGTGAGCGTGGTGCGGTCGACGTACCCGCCGTGGTCGAGGTACAGCCCCGGCGCCAGCACCTGGACGGCGAAGAAGCCGGCGAGCACGTCGCGCAGGTCGTTGACGGCGAGGAAGTGGGAGCCGCTGGCGCCGGTGAGCACGACCGCGGCGGCCTTGCCCTGCAGCGGCGCGGTCGTCTCGCCCCACTTGCCGCGCTCGAGGCGCTCGAGGACGCCCTTCAGCAGGGCGCTGTAGGTGGCCCGGTACACCGGGCTGCCGACGACGACGGCGTCGGCGGCCTCGACCGCGGCGACCACCTCGTCCTGCGTCACGGCGCTGAGCTCGAGGGCGGACACCCGGGCGCCGGACTCCTCCGCCCCGGCGAGGACGGCCGCGATCGCGGTGCTGGTCCGGCCTCCGGTCTCGGGCCCGCCTGCCAGTCCGACGATCGTCGTCATCGCGCCTCCAGGTCAGGGGGCGGTGCCCGGTGGCACGGCCCTGCCCTCCCGAGGCTAGGGCGGCGCGCAGCGCTCGTCAGGATGGTCCCGTGACCTCTGCGACCCCCGGTCCGGCACTCCGCGTCGATGCTCCGCCGACGTCCCCGGCGGTCCCCGCCGACGGCTTCCCCGCCGAGGTCCGGGCGGCCGCGCGGCGGCTGGTGGGCGTGGCCGAGCGCACCCCGCTGCAGCGCAACGCCCGGCTGTCGGCCGCGACCGGCGCCGACGTGTGGCTCAAGCGCGAGGACCTGCAGGTCGGCCGCTCCTACAAGGTCCGCGGCGCGTACAACACGATCAGCCAGCTCGACGAGGCCGCGCGGGCGGCCGGCGTGGTCTGCGCCAGCGCCGGCAACCACGGGCAGGGGGTGGCGTACGCCTGCCGGGCCCTGGGGGTGCGCGGCAAGGTGTTCGTCCCCGGCACGACGCCGCGGCAGAAGCGGGACCGCATCACCGCACTCGGCGGGGACGTGGTGGAGCTGGTCGTGACCGGCGACTCCTACGACGAGGCGGCCGCCGCCGCGCTCGCCGCCGCCCGCGCGGGCGGGGCCACCCTGGTGCCGGCGTTCGACGCGCTGCCGACCGTCGTGGGGCAGGCGACGGTGGCGGCGGAGGTCCTCGAGCAGTTGCCGCAGCCGCCGGACGTCGTCGTCCTCCCGGTCGGCGGTGGGGGACTGCTGGCCGGTTGCGCGACCTGGCTGCGGGCGCACCACCCTGCCACCCGGGTGGTGGGTGTCGAGCCGGCCGGTGCGGCGAGCATGGCCGCCGCGCTGGCCGCGGGCCAACCGGTCGAGCTGGCGGACATGGACACCTTCGTCGACGGTGCCGCCGTCCGCCGGGTCGGCGACGTGACCTTCCCGCTGGTCCGCGACTCCGGCACGGAGCTGGTGGCGGTGGCCGAGGGGCAGATCTGCACCGAGATGCTCGACCTCTACCAGGTCGACGGCGTCATCGCCGAGCCCGCCGGTGCGCTGGCCACGGCCGCGCTGGCCGGCGGGCTGGTGACGGTCGAGCCGGGGCAGACGGTGGTCTGCCTGCTCTCCGGCGGCAACAACGACGTGAGCCGCTACGCGGAGGTCGTCGAGCGGTCGCTGGTGCACCGCGGGCTCAAGCACTACTTCCTCATCGAGTTCCCGCAGGAGCCGGGGGCGCTGCGGCGGTTCCTCGACGAGGTCCTCGGCCCGGACGACGACATCGTGCTGTTCGAGTACGTCAAGCGGGACAACCGGGAGACCGGCGCGGCGCTGACCGGCATCGAGCTGGGCAGCGCCGCGGACTTCCCCGCCCTGCTGCGCCGGATCGAGGCCAGCCCGCTGCGCATCCAGCACGTCGCCCCGGGGACGACCGCCTACCGATTCCTGGTCTGAGCCCGGGGTCGGGCCGCCGGTCGGCTCGTCGAGGGCGGCGCCCGGCGGCCGCATTCTGGCCTGCAGAATCCGCTGCGGAAAACGACGTGCCGTGGGTCACGATCCGCTCGGTACCGCGACGAGGAGCAGGGAGGGCACGTGCCGGATCAGGGCGAGCAGGCCGAGGACCAGCGGAGGGCACTGGCCGAGGCGAACCAGATCCTCGTCGACCAGCGCATCCTCGACGGCTTCGGGCACGTCAGCGTCCGGTGCGCCGACGACCCCGGCGCGTTCCTGCTGTCGCGCAACCTCGCCCCGGGGCTGGTGCAGCCCGACGACGTCCAGCGGATCACCCTCGACGGGACGACGGACGACCCGCGGCCCTCCTACCTCGAGCTGTGGATCCACGCCGAGATCTACCGGGCCCGCCCCGACGTCTCCGCCGTCGTGCACAGCCACTCGCCGGCGGTCATCCCGTTCGGGGTGTCCACGACGCCGCTGCGGCCGGTCCTGCACATGGCCGGCTTCCTCGCGCCGGAGGTCCCCGTCTTCGAGGCCCGGGACACCCTCGGGCCGGCGTCGGACCTCCTGATCCGCGACGCCGGGTCCGGTGCCACCCTGGCGGCGTCCCTGGGGCCGGCCTCGGTGGTGCTCATGCGCGGCCACGGGTCCACCGCGGTGGGCGCGACGCTGCCGGAGGCCGTCTACCGGGCCGTCTACACCGAAGTGAACGCCGGCGTCCAGGCCGAGGCCCTGCGCCTGGGGGAGCCGACGTACCTCACCGACGAGGAGGCCGCCGCCACCGTGGCCACCATCACCCCGCAGATCGCCCGCGCCTGGGGCTTCTGGCGCGACCGCGTCCGGTGACCTCGCCGCACCCCCGTCCCCCGTCGCACGAAGGAGTTCGACCGTGATCGCAGCCAGGGCGCGCGCCGTCGCCGCCGGTGCCGCCGCACTGCTCACCCTCGCCGCCTGTGGCGGCTCCGACGACGCCGGCGGCGGGGGAGGGGGAGCCGACGGCGGCCTGACCCCCGTCACCATCGGCACCCAGCCGATCGTCGACTCAGCGCCGCTCTACCTCGGCGTCGACCAGGGGTTCTTCGAGGAGGAGGGGATCGACCTGACCATCGAGAGCGCCTCGGGCGGGGCGGTCGTCGTCCCCAGCGTGGTCTCCGGTGACTACCAGTTCGGCCGCGGCAACGTGCTCTCGACGATGATCGCCGTCGACCAGGGCCTGCCCCTCACCTGCATCACGAACGCGAACTCCACCGCCGGCAACCCCGACTTCGGCGCCGTGGTGGTCCCGGCGGACTCGCCGATCCAGTCGATGGCCGACCTGGGCGGCACGACGGTCTCGGTGAACACGCTGAACAACATCGGCGACACGACCATCCGGGCCGTCGTCGAGGACGCCGGCGGTGACCCGCAGGCGGTCCAGTTCGTCGAGATCCCGTTCCCCGACGCCCCGGCCGCGCTGCAGAGCGGCCAGGTCGACGCCGCCTGGATCCTCGACCCGTTCCTCACCGAGGCGGTGGACGCCGGTGCCCGGGTGCTCTCCTACAACTTCTCCGACTTCCACCCGGAGCTCGACATCTCCTGCGTGTTCACCTCGCAGCAGCTGATGCAGGAGGACCCGGAGCTGGTCGCGGCCTTCCAGCGGGCCATGGACAAGTCGCTGGAGTTCTCGCAGCAGAACCCGGACGAGGTCCGCCGGATCACCGGCACCTACACCGAGATCGACCCCGCCGTGCTCGAGCGGATCGTCATCCCGACCTTCCGCACGGAGTTCAGCGAGGAGGCGATGGCGCTGCTCGGGCAGAAGGCGACCGAGTACGGGACCCTCTCGAAGGAGCCCGACCTGGACCAGTTGCTCCCCTGAGCGGCACGTCCCGCCGGACGAGAGGGGCGGCGCCGGGCGAGTGCCCGGCGCCGCCCCTCTGCGTCTCCACGCTCGCCCCGAGCGTGCGAGTGGTGAGGAGGACGGGGTCCTTCCTCAGTCGCAGTCGCCGTCGTGACAGTTGCAGCCGCACTCGCCGGTGCAGAAGGTGTGGTTGCCGTGGTCGCACGGGGTCATCGAGAGGGCTCCTCGGGCGTCGTTGCCGGTGGGTGCGCGCCGGCACCTCCGGTGAACGGAGTGTGGCGGCGGCCACACCGTACGTGCCGGACCGGCGTTCCGCCTGACGAGCGGACCGAGTCCCGGTGGCGTGTCGCGGTCCCTGCCATCGGCGCCGTTCGTCGACCAGACTGGAGGGGCGACGAGCGGAGGCGACGCTCATGACGCGTCCGTCGAACCGAGGACCAGGAGGCCCCGCACGCGCGGGCCGGCCGCCGTGGGGATGGCCGCCGGGCCGGAGCGCGGTGTTCTCCGACGGCCCGGTCGTCATCGGCCACCGGGGCCTCGGGTGCGGCGTCGTGTCGGGGCTCCGCGAGAACACGCTGGCGTCGTTCGCGTCCGCGGCCGCGCTCGGGATGGCCTGGGTGGAGGCCGACGTCCGCCGTACCCGGGACGACGTCCTCGTCGTCGAGCACGACGAGGCCTACCCGGACGGCACCCGGCTGGCCGACGTCCCGGCGGCCGAGGCCGACCGGCGCGGGACCCTGCGGCTGCAGGCGCTGCTGGACGGGCTGCCCGCGGGGGTGGGGCTGGACCTGGACCTCAAGTCCTGCATCGAGGACGGCCTCCGGGAGCCGGCCCGCACCACCGCGGGGCTGCTCGGGCCGGTCGTGGCCGCCGCGGCCGACCGGCGCAGCCTCGTCGTCTCCTCGTTCGACCCCGCCGCCCTGGCCCGGCTGCGCGCGGTGGCACCGCGGGTCCCACTGGCCTGGCTGACCTGGCGCTCGTTCCCGCTCGGGCCGGCGGTCGCCGGGTGCGCGCACATGGACGTCGACGTCCTGGGGCTGCACGTGGGGTCCCTGGGCGGGGACCCGGGCGGCGGTGCGGTCGACCCCACCGCGGTGGAGCGCGCGGTGGAGTACGTGCACGGGGCCCGGCGCCGGCTCATGGTCTGGTGCCCGGCGGTCGCGCCGGCGCGCGCACTCGTGGCGGCCGGCGTCGACGCGGTCGTCGTGGACGCGGTGCCCGGCGCCCTCGACGTGCTCAGCGCCGACGTGCTCCGCGCCGACGTCCGCCGGTCCGCCCGGGCGCGCCCGGACGCGCGGTCGGCATAGCGCGGTCGGCCCAGCGCGGTCGGCCCAGCGCGGTCGGCCCAGCGCGGTCGGCCCAGCGCGGTCGCGCCGCGCGCCGTTGCGGGCGCTCGCGGCCCGGCCCATGCTGCTGCCACCCGGCTCGAGCGGAGACCCGCGTGGACGCTGTCGACGTGCTCGCCGACGCGGTGGAGAACCTCTACCCCGCGCGGATGCAGATGGCGCTGTCACTGGGCTGGCACATCATCTTCTCCTGCTTCGGGATCGCCTTCCCGCTGCTCACGGTGTTCGTGGAGTGGCGCGGCCACCGGCGCCGCGACGAGGTGCTGCTCGGCCTGGCGCACACCTGGTCGAAGGCGATGGGCGTGCTGTTCGCCGCGGGGGCGGTGTCCGGGACGCTGCTCTCCTTCGAGATGGGCATCCTCTGGCCCGGCCTGATGGACCGCTTCGGGGAGGTCTACGGCTTCCCCTTCGTGCTCGAGGGGTTCGCCTTCTTCATCGAGGCCATCTTCGTCGGCGTCTACCTGTTCGGCTGGAACCGGCTGTCCCCGCGGGCGCACATGCTCAGCGCGCTGCCGATGATCGTCTCGGGCATGGCCGGGGCGTTCTTCGTCGTCGCGGCGAACGCCTGGATGAACAACCCGACCGGGTTCCGGCTCGACGCGCAGGGGCGGGTGATCGACGCCGAGCCCTGGGCGGCCATGTTCGGCCCCTCGACCTGGCCGCAGGTCGTGCACATGCTGCTGGCCGCGTACATGGTCACCGGCTTCACCGTGGCGTCGGTCTACGCCGTGGGCATGCTCCGCGGCCGCTGCGACCGGCGGCACCGGCTGGGGCTGCTCGTACCGCTGGCGATGGGCGCCGTGGCCGCTCCCGTGCAGCTCGTCGTCGGTGACTGGATCGCCGCGACCGTGGCCGAGAACCAGCCCGCCAAGCTCGCCGCCATGGAGGGGCTCTACGAGACCACCGCCGGCGCCCCGCTCACCATCGGCGGCTGGTTCTCCGACGACCGGATGCGCTGGGGCCTGGAGATCCCGAACGGTCTGTCGCTGCTGGTGCACCGCGACCCCGACGGGGTCGTTCCCGGCCTGGCGGAGTTCCCGCCCGACGAGCGGCCGCCGGTCAACGTCGTGCACCTGGCCTTCGACACGATGGTCGGCCTCGGGTCCGCGCTGCTGCTGCTGGCCCTCTGGTTCGGCTGGGTGTGGTGGCGGCGCCGCCGGATCCCGGACACCCCGTGGTTCCTGCGGGCGGTCGCGGTCTCCGGCGTCGCGGCGGTCGTCGCGCTGGAGGCGGGATGGGTCACCACCGAGGTGGGCCGCCAGCCGTGGGTCGTCTACGGCATCCTGCGCACCGCCGACGCGGTCAGCCCAGCCCCCGGGCTGTACCTCGGCTTCTACGCGGTGGTGGTCGTCTACCTCGCGCTGACCGCCCTCACCGTGTACGTGCTGCGGCGGTTGGCGCTCAGCGCCGACACCCCCGCGCCGCAGGAGGTGGGTGCCCGGCCACCCGATCCGCACAGCGGCGAGGTGGCGGTCCGATGACCCTGGCCGACGTGGTGCTCAGCGTCATGTTCGTCGGGCTGGTCGCCTACGGGCTCTTCGGCGGCGCGGACTTCGGCGCCGGCATCTGGGACCTGCTGGCCGGCGGGACCCGCCACGGCGCCCGCCAGCGCGAGCTCATCGAGCGGTCGATCGCCCCGGTGTGGGAGGCCAACCACGTCTGGCTGATCTTCGTCCTCGTCGTCCTGTGGACGGCGTTCTCCGGGGCGTTCGCCGCCGTGGTGACCACCCTCTACGTCCCGCTCACCCTCGCCGCCTTCGGGATGATCGCCCGGGGGGCGGCGTTCGCCTTCCGCAAGAGCATCAGCACCCTGGGCATGCGCCGGTTCCTCGGTGCCGGGTTCGCGCTGTCGTCGCTGCTCACCCCGTTCTTCCTGGGTGCCGTGGTGGGTGGGGTCGCCTCCGGCCGGGTCCCGCCCGGCATCGCGGCCGGGAACGTGGTCACCAGCTGGCTGAACCCGACGTCCGTGCTCGGCGGGGTCCTCGCCGTGCTGGTCTGCGCGTACCTCGCCGCGGTGTTCCTCTGCGCGGACGCCCGGCGGGAGGGCGCCGACGACCTGGTCGCCCAGTTCCGCACCCGTGCCCTGGGGACGGCGGCGGTCACCGGCGCCGTCGGCATCGCCGGCCTGTTCGTCCTCCGCGCCGACGCGCCGCAGCTGTTCGAGGGCCTCATCGGTCGGGCGCTGCCCGTGGTGCTGCTGTCGGTGGTCGCCGGCCTGGCCGCGCTGCTGTTGCTCTGGACGCGGCGGTACGTGCCCGCGCGGGCGGCCTCGGGAGTCGCCGTGGCGGCGATCATGTGCGGCTGGGCGGTCGCCCAGTACCCCTACGTCCTGGTCCCGGACCTCACCATCGAACAGGCCGCCACCGGCCGGGCGACGCTGGTCGCGATGCTCGTCGCGCTGGTCGCGGGCTCGCTGGTCCTCCTGCCGGCGCTGGTCTACCTGTACTGGCTCTTCCAGCACTCCGAGCGCCGCGGCGGCGAGGCCGGGCGGGCGCCGGCCGTGCGGTCCGGCGCCTCCTGACGCCGGGTCCCCGGTCCTCCGCAGCGGACGCGGGGTCTCCGGGCGGACGCGGGGTTTCCGCCCCTGCCCGTCCGGGGCAGACCCCGGCCGTCCGGACGGCTCGGCGAGGGGGAGGCCCGATGCGGGCGATGGTGTACCGGGGGCCCTACCGCGCGGCACCACCTCATGGACCCCGTCGTCGTCGCCGCACCGTGGGTCCTCGCCGGGCTCGGCGCCTGGGCCGGGCTGCGCCGACTCGCGCGGGCCGTGCGGGGGTGAGCCCGCTGCCCGGCCGCGGGGTGCCGCCGCCCCGGCGGCCTGGCACCGTGGAGGCGTGACCCCGCTGACCGGCCTGCCCGAGGCCGTGCGGACCCGGTTCCGGGCACGGGTCTCCGGCGACCCCACCGGCGTGCCCGGCTGGGTCCGCGACATCGGGCGGGTGGGGGAGGGGCCCGGCTGGTTCGAGCCCGGCGGCGTCGTCTGGTGGGTCCACGGCGACCTCTCCACCCTCGTCGGCGGGATCGCGGCGCTGCTCGGGCAGGCCGCGCACCCGCTGGCCCTGGCCGGGGTGCGCCGCCACTCGGCCTACCTGGCCGACCCGTGGGCGCGGCTGGCCGGCACCGCCCGCTGGCTGGTGGTCACGACGTTCGGGTCGGCGGAGCTGGCCGAGCTGGAGGCCGCCCGGGTCCGCGGCCTGCACGCGCGGGTGCGGGGCCGGGCCGAGGACGGCCGGGCCTACTCCGCCGGGGACCCGGAGCTGCTGCGCTGGGTGCACCTGGCGTTCACCGACGCCTTCCTCGCCGCGCAGCGGGCCGTCGGCCGACCGCCGGAGGCGCGCTTCGGCCGCCGCTGGCCCGACACCTACGTGCACGAGTGGGCCGCCAGCGCGCAGGCCCTGGGCGCCGGCGACCTGCCGGAGACCGAGGCGGAGCTGGCCGAGGCGCTGGCGGCCCTCCGGCCGGGACTGGAGCCGGTGCCGGCCGAGCTGCGGACGTTCCTCACCGCGCCGCCCGGGCTGGGCCCGGCCGAGCAGGTGTTCTACCAGGGGCTCGCCTCCGCCGCGGGCCTGGTCGTGTCGCCGGCGCTCGCGCCGTTCGCCGGGGTGCCGGGGCGGGGGAGCGGCGTCGTGCGGCTGCCGGTGACCCGCGCGCAGCTGCGGGCGCTGCAGGTGCTGCTCGGGCCGCGCAGCCCCTCGGAGGAGGCGGCGCGCTGGCGGCTGGGGATGGGCCCGGCGCCGACGTGGGCCGCCGACCGTACGGTCAGCGCGGCAGGGTGATCTTGTACTGCGCCATCTTGCGGTAGAGGGTGGCGCGGCCGATGCCGAGCTCCTCGGCGGCCCGGGTGATCGTCGTCCCGGGTTCGGTCAGGCAGCGGACGATCTCGTCGCGCTCGAGCCGCTCGAGCCGGGTGAGCGATCGGCCGCCGGCGTCGAGCACCTCCGGCGGCAGGTGGTGGACGTCGACGAGGTCGGCGCGGGCCGCCGCGTCCCGGACCACTCGCCGCAGCTGGCGCACGTTGCCGGGCCAGGAGCAGGCGGTCAGCGCGCGCTCGGCGCGGTCGGTGAAGCCGACGGCGCGGTGCCGCTCCTGCTCGGCGAACCAGCGGGCCAGCGGCACCACGTCGTCGGTGCGGTGCCGCAGCGCGGGCACCTCGACGACGGTGTCGACCAGCGTGGCCAGCTGACCGGGCACCGCGGTGAAGTCGGCCGCGGTGAGCACGTACGGCTGCGGCCGGCCGGTGCGGCGGACCGCGCCCAGGATCTGCCCCAGCTCGTCGGCGGCCCAGGCGGGCAGGTGCGGCAGCCCGGAGACGACGACGAGGGTGTCGGGGTCGCGCAGCTCCGGCGTCCACAGCTCCAGCCAGGCCGCGACGTCCCCGCCCTCCGGCGCCCGGGCGTGCAGCACCCGCTGCCGGGGCGCGACCCGCCGGCGGGCCAGGGCGGCCAGCGCCGCCTTGCCTGCACCGGGCTCGCCGACGACCGCGGTGACCCGGTCGGCCGCCGCGGCGGCGTCGGCGAGCGCCGTCCGCCAGCCGGCCGACACGCACGGGTCGCCGGTCTCGGCGGCGCGGTGCCCGCCGACGACGTGGAAGACCTCGCCGCGCGGGGCCGGTCGCACCGTCCGCCCGCCGGCGCGGACCAGCATCAGCGCGCTGGTCGCGCTCGCCGCCGCCTGCGCCAGGCCGAGCAGCAGCTCGGAGGAGGAGTCCGACCAGGTGGTCAGGTTGATGCTGCCAGCGAGGTCCCCGCTGACCGGGTCCACGACCGGCACCGCGGCGCAGGTGAACCCGCGCAGCTCGGCGCACCAGTGGTCCTCGGCACGGACCAGCGAGGGGGCACGGTCGGCGAGGGACAGGCCCAGCCCGTTGGTGCCGGCGTTGCGCTCGGCGTAGGAGAACCCCGGCGCGAGGTGCACCCGGTCCAGCGACCGCAGGATGCCGGCGTCGCTGCACAGCCTGGCGAGCACCAGCCCGTCGGCGTCGGCGACCATGAGGCTGACCGGCTCGTTCGGGATGGTCGCATGCAGGTCGGTGAGCACCCGGTGCGCGCACTCGTACAGCAGCGAGCCGGTGTCCAGGGAGCCGGTGAAGACCGGGACGACCTCGTCGGGGGTGACCCCGTAGCCCTGGCTGCGGCGCCACGAGGCCCGCAGCCGGGACGGCGCCGGCCGGGCGGCCAGCGCGGGGTCGGCGAGGGGACCGGGGGCGGCCCGGGGCACGTCCACGGGACACCTCCTGGGCGGGACGAGAACCGGTCGTTGTGGCCCGCGCCACAGCAATGTAACCCCGCAGGACGCCGTCCGGGGGGCGTTCCAAAGTGAGACACCGACCGGCTTCTGCCGCCGTCCGGCCCTGCCTAGCGTCGCTGGCACCAGCGTGACCGGCGCCACAGAGAGGACCGGAGATGTACACGAAGGACGGCGAGAAGTACTACGTGGTCGACGCCCACATCGCGCTGTGGGACGGGCGCCCGGAGAACCAGCGCAACATCCACGGCAAGCAGTTCATCGACTGCTTCTACGACTACCACCGCAACCTCAGCCCCGAGTCGGAGGTCTGGGGGTACGAGGAGTACCTCTACCAGGGCGGCGAGCGGCTGATGCGGGACGTGTTCGTCGACGGGATCGTCGACCACGCGATCTTCCAGCCGGCCCGGCTGGCCGAGTTCTACCACCGGGGCTTCGGCCAGACCGACGAGGCGTTCGCCCTGACCCAGGCCCACCCGGACAAGCTGACCTACAACCACTACTGGGACTCCCGCGACGGCGAGAACGGCCTGGAGCAACTGCGGGCCGACGCCGAGCGATTCGGCCTCAAGGGCGTGAAGCTCTACACCGCCGACTGGCACGGGGAGTCCCGCGGCTGGAAGCTCGACGACCCGATGGCCTACCGGTACTTCGAGCTGTGCCGCGAGCTCGGGATCACCAACATCCACATCCACAAGGGCCCGACGATCCGGCCGCTGGACCGCGATGCCTTCGACGTGGCCGACGTCGACCACGTGGCCAGCGACTTCCCCGACCTGACCTTCGTCGTGGAGCACTGCGGCCTGCCGCGGCTGGAGGACTTCTGCTGGATCGCCACCCAGGAGCCCAACGTGCACGCGGGCCTGGCCGTCGCGATGCCGTTCATCCACACCCGGCCGCGGTACTTCGCGCAGATCATCGGCGAGCTCGTCTACTGGATCGGCGAGGACCGCATCCTCTTCTCCAGCGACTACGCGCTGTGGACGCCGAAGTGGCTGGTCGAGCGCTTCGTGGACTTCCAGATCCCCGAGGACATGACCGAGTACGCGCCGCTGACCACCGCGGTGAAGAAGAAGGTGCTCGGCCTCAACGCGGCGCGGCTCTACGACCTGCCGGTGCCGCAGGAGCTGCAGCTGCCCGAGGCGGGGGAGCCCGCGACCGGCCCGCGCGAGCCCGGTGCCGCCGACCTGGCGATGGCCTGAGGGCGGCGCGATGACCGCGGTCCTGCCCGACCTCGCCGCTGAGGTCCGCAGTGCGCTCGGCGCCGTCGTCGACCCCGAGCTGGACGAGCCGATCACCGACCTCGGCTTCGTCCGCTCGGTGTCGGTGGACGGGTCCGACGTCGAGGTGCACCTGCGCCTGCCGACGTCGTTCTGCGCGCCCAACTTCGCCTGGCTGATGGTCTCCGACGCCCGGGAGGCGGTCGCCGCCGTCCCCGGGGTGGCGCGGGTCGTGGTGGCCCTCGACGACCACTCCGACTCCGACCTCATCAACCGGGGGCTGGCGGCGGGCGCCGACTACCGGACCACCTTCGCCCACGAGGCGGAGGAGTCCCTCGACGAGCTGCGGGCCACCTTCACCCGCAAGGCGCACACCGCGGCGATGGAGCGGGCGCTCACCGCCCTGCTGCGCGCCGACCCGTCGCGCTCCGAGGCCGACGTCGCCGGCGTCATCCTCGCCGACCTGCCCGCCGACGCCCCCACCACCGCGGCGCTGCTGCGCCGCCGCGCCGCCCTCGGGCTGCCGGTGGACGGCGACGCGCCGGTGCTGGTCGGCGAGGACGGCAGCCGCCCGGACCCCGCGCAGGCGCCCCTGGTCCTGCGCCGGGCGCGGTCGGTGCGCATCTCCGTCGACGGCAACGCGCACTTCTGCCGCGGCCTGCTGGCCACCCGCTACCCCGGCGCGGAGGCCGACCAGGTGCCCCGTCCCGAGGACCGCCCCCTGCTCCCGCTCACCGTCTCGAAGGGAACCCGCCCGTGAAGGCCGTCCGCGTGCACGAGTACCACGCCGACCCCACGATCGACGACATCCCCGAACCGCAGATCCAGGGCCCGCTCGACGTCATCGTCAAGATCGGCGGCGCCGGGGTCTGCCGGACCGACCTGCACATCCTCGAGGGCCAGTGGGCCGATCTGCAGAACCCGGACCTGCCCTACGTGATCGGGCACGAGAACGCCGGGTGGGTGCACGCGGTCGGGGAGGGGGTCACCAACGTCGCCGTCGGCGACACGGTGATCCTGCACCCGCAGCCCAGCTGCGGCCTGTGCACCGCCTGCCGCGCCGGCCGGGACATGCAGTGCGACAACGCCTTCTTCCCCGGGTTGTCGAACAACGACGGCGGCATGGCCGAGTACCTGCGCACCACCGCCCGGGCCTGCGTGAAGCTCGACCCGTCCACCAACCCCGCCGACGTCGCCGCACTCGCCGACGCCGGCATCACCGCCTACCACGCCGTGCGCAAGGCCCTGCCGCTGCTGCACCCGGGCACGACGGCGGTCGTGCAGGGCGCGGGCGGTCTCGGCCACATCGGCGTCCAGTGCCTGGCCGCCCTGTCGGGCACCCGGATCATCGTCGTCGACCGCAACCCCGACGCCCTGGAGCTCGCCCGGCAGATCGGCGCGGACGAGACCGTGGTCGCCGACGGCAATCAGGTGCAGGCCGTCCAGGACCTGACCGGCGGGGGCGCGAACGTCGTCCTCGACTTCGTCGCCGAGCAGGGGGCGGAGATGGACGGCTGGCACATGACCGGCCCGGCCGGCTCGTACTTCGTCATCGGCTACGGCGGCGAGCTGCGCATCCCGACGCTGGACTTCGTCGCCGGCGAGAAGAACATCGTCGGCAACATCGTCGGGACCTACACCGACCTGGCCGAGCTGATGGTGCTCGCGCAGGCCGGCAAGGTCACCCTGCACACCCAGCAGTACCCGCTCGACCGGGCCGTGGACGCCCTCCGCGACCTCGACGCCGGGAAGGTCCGGGGCCGGGCGATCCTCGTCCCCTGAGAAAGGACCTCCCTGCCCCCCACCGCTCGCAGGCTCGCGGCGGGCCCCTGCAGGGAGGCCGCCCTGCCCCTGTGCTCGCCCGGGCCCGGCCCCCGTCAGGCCCGGGCGAGCACGGCCACGGCGGCCTCGGCGCAGGTGGTGTCCTCCTGCGGCGTCGCGCCGCTCACGCCGACGCCGCCGACGACCTCGCCGTCGCGCAGGACCGGCAGGCCGCCGCCCAGCGTGGTCGGACGGAACCCCAGGTGCTCCCCGGCGGCGAGCAGCACCTCCGGGCGGCGCTCGGCCACCTCGGCCAGCTCCCAGGAGGGACGGCGGAACGCGGCGGCCGTGGCCGCCTTGGACCGGGCGATCCCCGGCGTGAACCCGGGGGTGCCGTCGCCGCGCGCGACGACGACCTCGTGGCCGGCGAGGTCGACCACGGCGACGCTCACCCGCACCCCGATCTCGGCCGCGCGCGCCAGCGCGGCCTCCGCGGCCGCCCGTGCCTCCTCGTACCGCATGCCCTGTCCCATCCCCGTACTCCTCGTCTCGGCGTCCGGAGGCCCACCCTGCCCGACGCGGGTCTCAGGTGTGCCGGGCCAGGGCGGCCGACTGTTCCGCGCAGAGCTCGGACAGGGCCTGCGGCGCGGAGCGACAGATCCGCGGGAAGCTCAGGTAACCGTGCGGCATCGCGACGTACCCGGTCAGGCGCACCGGGACGCCGGCCCGGCGCAGCGCGGCGGCGTAGCGCAGGCCGTCGTCGCGGATCGGGTCGTGCTCGGCCACCTGGACCAGGGCCGGCGGCAGGCCGGAGAGGTCGTCGGCGAACAGCGGCGAGGCGTAGGGGTGGGTCGGGTCCTGGCCGCCGAGGTAGTGGTCGCGGAACGACAGGCAGTCGGCCTTCGTGAGGATCGGCGCGTGCGCGTTCTCCTCGATCGAGGGGCTGCTCATGGTGAGGTCGACCGCCGGGTAGACCAGCCCCTGGTGGGCGATCCGCGGACCGGAGCGGTCGCGGGCCATCAGGCTGACCACGGCCGCGAGGTTGCCCCCAGCGCTGTCACCCATCACCGCGACACGGCCGGCGTCGGCGCCGAGCTCCGCCGCCCGGTCCACCACGTCGACGAGGGCGCCGTAGCAGTCCTCGGCCGCCGCCGGCCAGCGGTGCCCGGGCGCCAGCCGGTAGTCCACCGAGACGACCACGGCGCCGGTGGTCACCGACACGTGGCTGCACAGCCAGTCCGCCATGTCGAGCGAGCCGATCGTCCAGCCTCCGCCGTGGAAGTTGACGACGAGCGGCAGTCGTCGGTCGGCGGCGCGAGTGGGGCGGTAGACCCGGATCGGCACCGGCCCGACCTCACCCTTCGCCGTCCCGTCCTCGAGGGACACCCCGCCGGCGACGGCACCGAACAGCAGGTCGGTGACCGGGTTGTGGCCCATGTGCTGCTGCTGTGCCCGCCGCAGCCGGTCGTCGTCCATCGAGGACACCGACACGAGGCCGGCCAGTCGGCCCAGCAGCCGCACGCGCAGGTCCATCCGGGTCATGCGGCCATCCTCTCCCCGCGGGGCGCAGCACGCTGACCAGCGGGTCCGTCGGCGTGCGCGACGGGTACGCCGACGGGGCGCCGCCGCACCGCGACCGAGCGACCTGCTCCCAGGGGTGGTTGTCGACTGTCGCCACCTCGATGTCGACACCCCCCGGATACCATGCGGCGGACGAGGAGGTGCACGGTGGACGTCGAGCCCCTGGCCAGCCTGGACCGCAGCACGCTGCGGGAGCGCGCCCTGGAGGTTCTCCGGTCGGCCGTCCTCTCCGGCCGCTACCGCCCCGGCGACCACCTCGGCGAGGTCGAGCTCGCGTCGTCGCTCGGGGTCAGTCGCGGCACCGTGCGCGAGGCCCTGCGCCACCTCCAGCAGGAGGGCCTGGTGACCGCCGGCAACCGGGGGATGCTGCGGGTCAACAGCCTCACCCCCACGGAGGTCCGCGAGCTCTTCCAGGTCCGTGCGGCGCTGGAGGGGCTGGCGGTGCGGGACATCATCGGCTCGCCCCGGCGGGAGGACGCCGTCACCGCGCTCCGGGCGGCCCTCGAGCACCTGTCCGACGAGGAGGACCCGGCCGCGCGGATGGCCGCCGACCTGGCCTTCCACCTGCTGCTGTGCCGGCTGTCGGGCAACTCCATGCTGGTGGAGGCGTGGCAGCGGCTGGAGGGCCGCATGCGGGTCGCCATCCTCAACGGCGCGTCCTGGCAAGCGCCCATGATGGCGCGCGACCGGCACGCCCCGATCGTCGACGCCATCGAGCGCGGCGACGTCGACGCGGCCGTCGAGGTGGTCGACGAGCACATGGCCGCGGCCGCGGAGCACTTCGCCCAGGCCACGTCCGCCTGACCTCCCCGCGCAGGCGGGCAACGTCCGCCTGGCCCTCCCCACCGGCGACGACCGCGCCGGGCTGACCGGCCCCCGACGTCTCCACCGGCGACGGCCGCACCGGGCTGACCGGCCCGACGGCCGCACCGGCTGCCCGGCCCGCGCGCGACCGGCCCCGCCGTCGAGGGCCGCGCGGCTCCGGAGCCTTCCGCCGCGGCTCCTTCTCCGCTCACGCCGGGCCGGCAGGCGCTGCTCGCCAGGGCCCAGAAGTGACTCTTGACACCGTGACACACGCCACCCACACTCGGTCGGGAGTTGACTGTTAACAGTCAACGTAAACGGGGATCACGGCCCATCGCTCACCCGGAGACCACCATGACCGAACGGCACCCACCCGTCCGCGACCCGCACCTCGAGGAGGTCGCCGCCTGGCACCCGATCGAGGGCACCCCGACCAAGAAGAGGGTCGCGGTCGGCTGCTCCGTCGGGGCGACGATCGAGACCTACGACTTCATCGGCTTCGGCATCGCGGCCGCGCTCTACTTCAACACCGCCTTCTTCCCCGCGGACGACCCGCTGTCGGGCACGCTGCTCTCCTTCGCCACCCTGGGCATCGGCTTCGCGGTGCGCCCCCTCGGCGGGATCATCGGCGGCTACCTCGGCGACCGCATCGGCCGCAAGCCGGTCCTCGTCGGCTCCCTGCTGCTCATGGGGATCGCGACGGTGCTCATCGGTTGCCTGCCCACCTACCAGCAGGTCGGCGTCTGGGCCGGGGTCCTGCTGGTCGTCGTCCGGGTCGTGCAGGGCCTCGCGTTCGGCGCGGAGTGGGGCGGGGCCATCCTCATGTGCTTCGAACACGCCCCGTGGCGCAAGAAGGGCCTCTACACCGGCGTCACACAGGCCGGCTTCCCGGTCGGGCTGCTGCTGGCCAACCTCGCCTTCCTGGCCAGCGTCCCGCTGGGCGGGTCGTGGGCCTGGCGGGTGCCGTTCCTGCTCAGCGCCGTCCTGATCGTCGTGGGCATCGTGATCCGGCTGAAGGTCGAGGAGTCGCCCGAGTTCGAGGAGCTCAAGGAAGAGGGCGAGATCTCGAAGAACCCGCTCCTCGAGGTGCTGCGCGACGACTGGCGCAACATCCTGCGCGCCTTCTGCCTGCGGATCACCGAGACCGCCGGCTACGCGGTGTCGGTCACGTTCATGCTGTCCTACGTCGCCGCAGAGGGACTGGCCGACCGCTCGGTCACCCTCACCGCGACGATGATCGCCGCCGGCATCGGCATCTTCGCGACCACGTACTGGGGCGCGCTCACCGACCGCGTCGGGCGGCGCCCGGTGTACCTGCTGGGCACCGCGCTCCACCTGCTGTGGGGCATCCCGCTGTTCCTCGTGGTCAACACCGGCGCGGCCGTGGCGATCGTGATCGCGTTCGTCATCAGCTACGCGGTCCTGCAGAACTGCCTGGCCGGGGTGCAGGGCGCCTGGTTCTCGGAGCTGTTCGCGACCAAGACCCGGACCACCGGCGCGTCGCTGGCCTACCAGATGTCGGCTGTCGTGTCCGGGTTCACCCCGCTCATCACCACCGCGCTCTACGCCGGCTACGGCTGGATCGGCCCGGCGCTGCTGTTCAGCGGCTACGGCCTGCTCGGCCTGGTCGCCGCGCTGCTGACCCGCGAGACCTGGGGGCGGACCGAGCGCGACGAGGTCGCCGCCCTCGAGCGCAGCCTCCGGACGCCGGCTCCGGGCGGGGTCCCCGCGCCCCGCACCCGGGTGGAGGCCACCCGGCCGACGGCCGACTCGGCCACCGACTGACCCGACGACGAGGAGGAACACGTCATGACCTCGCTGACCACCCCACGACCGGCCGGGACCTCGGTCGACCGCACCGAGCGGATCGCCCGCATCCGCCAGGCCGCGTACCGGATCCGCCGCAACGCCCTGGACATGGGGGAGGTGCAGGGCCAGGGCTACATCGGGCAGGCGCTCGGCGTCGCCGACGTCCTCGCCGCCGTCTACACCGACCAGCTGCGGTACCGGCCCGAGGACCCGCACTGGGCCGACCGCGACCGCTTCCTGCTCTCCATCGGCCACTACGCCATCGCCCTCTACGCGGCGCTGGCCGAGGCCGGGACCATCCCGCTGGAGGAGCTGGAGACCTACGGCTCGGACGACTCCCGGCTGCCGATGTCGGGGATGGCCTCCTACACCCCCGGCATGGAGATCTCCGGCGGCTCCCTCGGCCACGGCCTGGCGGTCGCCACCGGGATGGCCCTGGGGCTGCGGCACCTCGGCAACCCCGCCCGGGTGTTCAACCTGCTCTCCGACGGCGAGCTGGACGAGGGCTCGACCTGGGAGGCCGCCATGGCCTGCGCCCACCACGGCCTCGACAACGTCACCGCGATCGTCGACGTCAACGCCCTGCAGGCCGACGGCCCCACGGTCGGCGTCCTGCGGACCGAGCCGGTCACCGAGAAGTGGCAGGCGTTCGGTTGGCACGCCCTGCGCGTGGACGGCAACGACGTCGGCGCGCTCGTCGACGCCCTCGACGAGATCCGGGAGCACCGCGGCTCGCCCTCGGTGCTCATCTGCGACACCCGCATCGGGCGCGGGGTGCCGCTGCTCGAGAACCGGGAGAAGGCCCACTTCATGCGGGTCGAGGAGCACGAGTGGCAGATCGCCCGTGACCAGTTGCAGGAAGGACAGGACCGATGACCAGCACGACCCCCCGGAAGAAGCTGACCACCTCGGCGATGATCGCGTCGTTCGCCGACCCGGGTCAGCGCACCACCAGCGCCCCGTTCGGGCACGCGCTGAACCGGCTGGCCGAGGAGCGGCCCGAGATCGTCGGGCTGTCGGCCGACCTGGCCAAGTACACCGACATGCACGTGTTCCGCGACGCCCACCCGGACCGGTTCTTCCAGATGGGGATGGCCGAGCAGTCGCTGCTCGGGACGGCGGCCGGGTTGGCGGAGGTCGGGCTGGTGCCCTTCGCCTCCACCTACTCGGTGTTCGCGACCCGCCGGGCCTACGACTTCCTCTGCCTGGACATCGCCGAGCCCAACCTGAACGTCAACGTCGTCGGCGCGCTGCCCGGCCTCACCACCGGGTACGGCCCGAGCCACCAGGCCACCGAGGACCTCGCGATCCTCCGCGGCTGCCCCAACCTGACGATCGTCGACCCCTGCGACTCGGTGGACATCGAGCAGGCCGTGCCGGCCCTGGCGGCGGCCCCGGGCCCCACCTACCTGCGGCTGCTCCGCGGCGCGGTGCCCACGGTGCTCGACGAGTACGACTACCGCTTCGAGCTGGGCAAGGCCGCCGAGCTGCGCACCGGTCGGGACGTCGTCCTCATCTCCACCGGCCTGATGACCATGCGGGCGCTGCAGGCGGCGGCCCGCCTCGAGGCCGACTCCGTCGACGTCGCCGTGCTGCACGTCCCGACCATCAAGCCGCTGGACACCGAGGCGATCCTGCGGGCGGCGCGCACCGACCGGCTCGTGGTCACCCTGGAGAACCACACCGTCGTCGGTGGGCTGGCCGAGTCGGTCGCCTCGACGCTGGCGTTCGCCGGCGTGGGCACCCGCGTCGTGCCGATCGCCCTGCCCGACGAGTTCCTCGCCGCCGGCGCCCTGCCCACCCTGCACGACCGCTACGGCCTGTCCACCGACGCCGTCGTCGCCCGGGTCAAGGCCGAGCTCGGCGGCCGCGCGCACGCCCCCTGGGCCGCCGACCCCGCCCCGGCCACCGCCTGACACCCCCACATCCCTGAGATCCCCCGGAGGACCCCCATGACCGTCACCGACAAGACCGCCGTCATCACCGGCGCCGGCTCCAAGCGCGGCATCGGCCGCGCCACCGCCCACGCCCTCGCCGCCGCCGGCTGGAACGTCGCCGTCCTCGACCTGGACGAGGCCAGCGCCAAGGACGCCGCCCACGAGGTCGCCGAGCGCAACGGCGTGCAGGCCGTCGGGATCGGCTGCGACATCACCGACGAGACGTCGGTGGACAACGCGCTGGCCGTCCTCGACGGCGCGCTGCCCCCGGTCGGCGCCCTGGTCAACAACGCCGGCATCACCTCGCCCACGCCGTTCCTCGAGGTCACCGGCGGCGAGTGGGACCGCATCTTCGCCGTGAACGTGCGCGGTGCCTTCAACGTCACCCGGCGCCTGGCACCCGGGATGGCCGAGCGCGGCTTCGGCCGGATCGTGTTCCTCTCCTCGGTGTCGGCGGAGCGGGGCGGCGGCGTCTTCGGCGGGGTGGCCTACTCCGCCGCCAAGGCCGCCGAGCTCGGCTTCACCCGGGCGCTGGCCCGCGAGCTCGGCCCCTCGGGGATCACGGTCAACGCCGTCGCCCCCGGGCTGATCGACACCGACATCACCGGCGGGGCGCTGGAGGGCGAGCGCAAGCAGCAGCTGGTCGCCGGGATCCCGGTGGGCCGCAACGGCCGGGTCGCCGACGTCGCCGACCTGATCACCTACCTGTGCCGGGAGGAGACCGGCTACGTCACCGGGGCCACCTACGACGTCAACGGCGGCTCGCACATCCACTGAGGAAGGGCCTCCCTGCCCCCGCCACTCGCACGCTCGCGGCGGGACCCTGCAGGGAGGCCGACGGCCGGCGACCGGCGGCGGTGTCCCCGCGGACGCACACGGGTGACACCGCCGTCCGGACGTGGTCGAGTACGTACTCCGGTGTCCCGCGGTGTCGCACCCGGGGACCCCCGACCCGACGACAGGCTGTGAGGAACGAGATGTTCGGCAAGGTCCTGGTCGCCAACCGTGGTGAGATCGCCGTCCGGGCGTTCCGCGCCGCCTACGAGCTGGGCATCGGCACGGTCGCCGTCTTCCCCTGGGAGGACCGCAACTCGGTACACCGGCTCAAGGCCGACGAGAGC
Organism: Geodermatophilus sp. SYSU D00708; assembly: GCF_054050115.1. Classification (NCBI taxonomy): domain Bacteria; kingdom Bacillati; phylum Actinomycetota; class Actinomycetes; order Geodermatophilales; family Geodermatophilaceae; genus Geodermatophilus; species Geodermatophilus sp. SYSU D00708. The sequence continues at coordinate 52,975 of NZ_JBJGYS010000025.1, forward strand.
TACCAGATCGGCGAGGTGGGCCACCCGGTGCGCGCCTACCTGTCGGTCGACGAGGTCGTCGGGGCCGCCCGGCGGGCCGGGGTGGACGCGGTCTATCCCGGCTACGGGTTCCTGTCCGAGAACCCCGATCTCGCCGAGGCCTGCGCGGCGGCGGGAATCACCTTCGTCGGCCCGCCGGCGGACGTGCTGACCCTGACCGGCAACAAGGCGCGGGCGATCGCCGCCGCCCGGGAGGCCGGGCTGCCGGTGCTGGCCTCCACCGAGCCCAGCGCCGACCTCGACACCCTGCTGGCCGCTGCTGACCAGCTGCCGTTCCCGGTGTTCGTCAAGGCCGTGGCCGGCGGCGGCGGGCGCGGCATGCGCCGGGTGGAGGATCCCGCGGAGCTCTCCGCGGCGGTGCAGGCGGCCATGCGCGAGGCCGAGTCGGCGTTCGGCGACCCGACGGTCTTCCTCGAGCAGGCCGTGGTCGACCCGCGGCACATCGAGGTGCAGGTCCTCGCCGACGGCGAGGGCAACGTCGTCCACCTCTTCGAGCGGGACTGCTCGGTGCAGCGCCGCCACCAGAAGGTCATCGAGCTGGCCCCGGCGCCCAACCTCGACCCCGCGCTGCGGGAGCGCATCTGCGCCGACGCGGTCGCCTTCGCCCGCCACATCGGGTACGTCAACGCCGGCACGGTGGAGTTCCTCCTCGACCGCGAGGGCCGGCACGTGTTCATCGAGATGAACCCGCGCATCCAGGTCGAGCACACGGTCACCGAGGAGGTCACCGACGTCGACCTGGTGCAGTCCCAGCTGCGCATCGCGGCGGGGGAGACCCTCACCGACCTGGGCCTGTCCCAGGACACCATCCGGCTGCGCGGCGCGGCCCTGCAGTGCCGGATCACCACCGAGGACCCGGCCAACGGCTTCCGCCCGGACACCGGCCGGATCACCGCCTACCGCTCACCCGGCGGCGCCGGCATCCGGCTGGACGGCGGTTCCTCGCTGGGCGCGGAGGTCGGCGCGCACTTCGACTCGATGTTGGTGAAGCTGACCTGCCGCGGCCGGGACTTCGGCATCGCGGTGGCCCGCGCCCGGCGCGCCGTGGCGGAGTTCCGCATCCGCGGCGTGGCCACCAACATCCCGTTCCTGCAGGCGGTGCTCGACGACGAGGACTTCCGCGCCGGGCGCGTGACGACGTCGTTCATCGAGCAGCGGCCCGAGCTGCTGACGGCCCGCAGCTCCGCCGACCGCGGCACCAAGCTGCTGACCTACCTGGCCGACGTCACGGTCAACCGGCCGCACGGCGAGCGGCCGCACCTGGTCGACCCACTGGAGAAGCTGCCGCCGGTCGACCTGCGCGCCACCCCGCCGGACGGGTCCCGGCAGCGGCTGGTGGCGCTGGGCCCGGAGGGGTTCGCCGCCGAGCTGCGGGCGCAGACGGCGCTCGCGGTCACCGACACCACCTTCCGGGACGCGCACCAGTCGCTGCTGGCCACCCGGGTGCGCACCAAGGACCTGCTGGCCGTCGCCGGGCACGTGGCCCGCACCGCGCCGCAGCTGGTCAGCCTGGAGTGCTGGGGCGGGGCCACCTACGACGTCGCGCTGCGCTTCCTGCACGAGGACCCGTGGGACCGGCTGGCCGCGCTGCGCGAGGCGGTGCCCAACATCTGCCTGCAGATGCTGCTGCGCGGCCGCAACACCGTCGGCTACACCCCCTACCCGGAGGCCGTCACCGACGCCTTCGTGGCCGAGGCGGCGAAGACGGGCATCGACGTGTTCCGCGTGTTCGACGCGCTCAACGACGTCGCCCAGATGCGCCCGGCCATCGACGCGGTCCGGGAGACCGGGACGGCGGTCGCGGAGGTCGCGCTGTGCTACACCGGCGACCTCTCCGACCCGGGCGAGGACCTCTACACGCTCGACTACTACTTGCGGCTGGCCGAGCAGATCGTCGACGCCGGCGCGCACGTCCTCGCGATCAAGGACATGGCCGGCCTGCTCCGCCCGCCGGCCGCCGCGACGCTGGTGACCGCGCTGCGTGAGCGGTTCGACCTGCCGGTGCACCTGCACACCCACGACACCGCCGGCGGCCAGCTGGCCACGCTCCTGGCCGCGTGGCAGGCCGGGGTGGACGCCGTCGACGGCGCGGTCGCCTCCATGGCCGGTACCACCAGCCAGCCGCCCCTGTCGGCCATCGTGGCCGCGACCGACGCCACCGAGCGGGCCACCGGCCTGGACCTGACGGCCGTCAACGACCTGGAGCCCTACTGGGAGGCGGTGCGCCGGATCTACGCGCCGTTCGAGTCCGGCCTGCCCTCGCCGACCGGCCGCGTGTACACCCACGAGATCCCCGGCGGGCAGCTGTCCAACCTGCGCCAGCAGGCCATCGCCCTGGGCCTCGGGCAGCGCTTCGAGGAGGTCGAGGACGCCTACGCCGCCGCCGACCGGCTGCTCGGCCGGCTGGTCAAGGTCACCCCGAGCTCCAAGGTGGTCGGCGACCTGGCGCTGCAGCTGGTGGGCTCGGGTGTCACCGTGGACGACTTCGCCTCCGACCCGGGCAAGTACGACCTGCCCGACTCGGTGATCGGCTTCCTCCGCGGCGAGCTCGGCGACCCGCCCGGCGGCTGGCCCGAGCCGTTCCGCAGCCGCGCCCTGGAGGGCCGCCGGGAGGCCCAGCCGCCCGCCGAGCTGACCGACGACGACCGCGAGGGGCTGGCGAAGGAGCCCCGGGCGACGCTCAACCGGCTGCTGTTCCCCGGCCCGACGAAGGAGTATCTGGCGCACTCCGAGCAGTACGGCGACGTGTCGGTGCTGCCCACCAAGGAGTTCCTCTACGGCCTGCGCACCGGCACCGAGCACGCGGTCGACCTCGAGCCGGGCGTCACCCTGCTGATGGGCGTCGAGGCGGTCTCCGACGCCGACGAGCGCGGCCTGCGCACCGTCATGTGCACCCTCAACGGGCAGCTGCGCCCGGTGAGCGTGCGCGACCGGTCGATCGAGGCCGCGGTGAAGGCCGCCGAGAAGGCCGACCGCAGCGACCCCCGCCAGGTCGCCGCGCCGTTCGCCGGCGTCGTCACCCTGTCGGTCAAGGAGGGCGACACCGTCGAGGCCGGCCAGGGCATCGCCACCATCGAGGCGATGAAGATGGAGGCGGCCATCACCGCTCCTCAGGCCGGCACCGTCTCCCGCGTGGCGATCAGCGAGGTGCAGCAGGTGGAGGGCGGCGACCTGCTCATCGTCCTCGGCTGAGGGGGGGGGGCACGGCTCCCGGGTCCGGGACTCCCAGGCGATCCCCAGGGGAGTCCCAGGCCCGGCCCCGGTCGGGCGCCCAGCATCGGTCCTCCCACCGCGAGAGGACGGAGAACGCATGGCACCCGACCGGGCAGCGACGTACGAGGGGCGGCCCCTGCCGCGACCGCGGGAGGAACTGGTCGACCAGGGGCTCGGCTTCGACGTCGGCACGCTGCTGAGCCGGCGCCGGCTGCTGGCGCTGCTCGGCCTCGGCGCGGCGGGCGCGGGACTGGCCGCGTGCGGCGCGGACGGCGGCGGCCGCGTCGGCATCGAGCTCGGCGTCGGCGGGCGGGACGGTGTCGGCGGGGGAGATCCCCGACGAGACGGCCGGCCCCTACCCGGGCGACGGCTCCAACGGGCCGGACGTGCTCGAGCAGAGCGGCATCGTCCGCAGCGACATCCGCTCCAGCTTCGGGGAGGCCACCGGGACCGCCGAGGGCGTGCCGATGACCCTGGAGCTGACCGTCACCGACCTCGCCAACGGCGGCGTCCCGTTCGAGGGGGTGGCCGTCTACGTCTGGCACTGCACCCGCGAGGGCGGCTACTCGATGTACTCGTCCGGCGTCGAGGACCAGAACTTCCTGCGGGGCGTGCAGGTCGCCGACGCCGACGGGAAGGTCCGCTTCACCAGCATCTTCCCGGCCTGCTACAGCGGGCGGTGGCCGCACGTCCACTTCGAGGTCTACCCCGACCAGGCCTCGATCACCGACTCCACCACGGCGCTGGCCACCTCCCAGGTCGCCCTGCCGCAGGAGGTCTGCGACACGGTGTACGCCCAGCCCGGCTACGAGGCCTCGGTGGGCAACCTCGCCCGGGTCAGCCTGACCAGCGACAACGTGTTCGGCGACGACGGGGGAGCGAGCCAGCTCGGCACGGTCACCGGCGACGTGACCGCCGGGTACACGGTCACCCTCGCCGTCGGCGTGGACACCGGCACGGCCCCCACCGGCGGGCAGCTCGGCGCGGACGGCGCCCCGTCCGGCGCCCCGGGTGGCGCGCCGCCGTCGGGTGCGCCGGGTGGCGCGCCGCCGTCCGGCGGCCCCGGCGGCTCCCCGCCCAGCTGACCCGGCGGGTCGCGAGGACTCGCCGCCCGCCGCCCCGGGTACCGGGGCGGCGGGCTCCGCCGCACCCGGGAGGGACGATGGCCACGCTCAGCCTCTCCGCCGCCGACTTCGCCGACGCCGTCACCGCCGAGGGCATCGTGCTGGTCGACTTCCGCGCCTCGTGGTACCGCCCCAGCCGCTCCTTCGCGCCGGTGTTCGCCGCGGCCGCCGAGCGACACCCCGACCTGGTGTTCGCCACCGTCGACACCGAGACCGAGCGTGAGCTGACCGCGGCGGTGGGCGTGCGGTCGGTGCCCACGCTCATGGTGTTCCGCGACGGCGTCCTGGTGTACGCCGAGCCCGGCTCGCTGCCCGGCGACTCGGTGGACCTGCTCATCGCCACCGTCCGGGACCTCGACATGGCCGCGGTGCGCGAGCAGTTCCCGCACGGGTGACCTCTGGCCGTGGTCCGCCCGCCCGGCGCGGGGCCACGCTCGCCCCGGCGGACACCACCGGCACGCCGCCGGTGCGCCGGGCGAGGAGTGGGAGGAGCCATGGACGCCGGAGGACGCACGGGCCTGGACGAGCCGGCCCGGATGCTGCTGCGGGGCACGGCCCGCTACTGGTGGGTGATGCTGGTCGTCGGGGTGGGCTGGCTGCTCGTCGCGTGGGTCGTGCTCCGGGCCGACGTCGGGTCCCTGGCGGCGGTCGGGGTGCTGCTGGGCATCGTCTTCGTGGCGGCCGGGGTGAACGAGGCCGCGCTGGCGAGCCTGGTGACCGGCGGCTGGAAGGTCCTGCACTACGTGCTGGGGTTCCTCTTCGTCCTGGCCGGGCTGTGGGCGTTCATCCGCCCGGTCAACACGTTCTTCGCGCTGGCCTCGGTGCTCGGCCTGGTGCTGCTGTTCGCCGGGACGTTCGACATCGTCCGCGGCGTCGCCTCCCGGGGGGAGACCCCGTACTGGTGGACCGGCCTGGTCAGCGGGGTGGCGCTGCTGCTGCTCGCGCTGTGGGTGTCCACCGACGACCCGTCGGACACCCTCGCGCGCCGCACCTTCCTCATCCTGTTCTGGGTCGGCGTCATGGCGCTGTTCCGCGGCATCTCGTCGATCATGCTGGCCTTCACGCTGCGGCACGTCGGGCGGACCGCGGCCGACGAGGTCCCCGGCGGCACCGGCAGGATCGACGTGACCGACGTCGTCCCGCCCCAGGAGCGCCGCGCCCCTGCGCCCTCGCCGGAGGTGCCGCGGACCTGACCCGGGCGGCCGGTTACGCCGCTCTCACCAGGGGCAGAGCCCTACGTCCCTGGCCGAGACGAAGCCGTTCCGATACAGTTCCCATCGGGTCGAGACGGCGGCCCGTGGCTCCTCGCGAGCGGACGCGCCGGCCCGGTCGACGGCTGGCCTCCCTCGCCGTCGAGGTGATGATGTCCAGCGAGCCTCCTTCCCCGGCCGGCCCCGGGGCGCCGTTCCGCATCGAGGTGGACCCCGCGGCCGGCCGGGCCGTGCTGTCCGGCCGGCTCGACCGCCGGACCGCCTCCCTGCTCGGCGACGCCGTGTCGGCACTGCTCGCCGGCGGCTGCCCCGAGTGGGTCGTGGACGCCTCCGGGCTGACCGCGGCCGACCACGCGGCCCTGCGGGCGATCGGCGCCGCCTACCGCCGGGCGATCCGGCACGGCCGCCGGCTGACGATCCTCGGGACGTCCCCGGCGTTGCACGCGGCGCTGACGCGGCTCCGGCTGGACCACCACGTGCTGGGCGCCCGCGACCGGTCGCCGGTGCCGATACCGGCCTGAGGGGCCACGTCCCGGTCCGGGGCGCCGAGCCCGCCCCGGGGCCGCCGCGCGGTGGGCCCCGTCACAGGCGCACAGTCGGGCCGTGGACCCGCGACCGCCTGACCAGCAGGGGCACCGGGCCGGCGAGCGGGGGTTCCGCCGCGCCTCCCTGGCGATCTTCCTGGCGGGGATCGCGGTCTTCGCGATGCTCTACCTGCCGCAGGTCCTGCTGCCCGAGCTCACGCGGTCCTTCGGCATCTCGCCGGCGGCCTCGACCCTCGCCGTCTCGGTCGCCACCGCCGGCCTCGCCGCCGGGCTGCTGGTGCTCGGTCCGCTGTCGGACCGGCGCGGGCGGACGACGCTGCTGCAGGGCAGCCTGGCGGCCTCGGCGCTCCTGGCGGCGCTGGTCGCACTCGCGCCGTCCTGGCCGGTGCTGCTGGCGCTGCGCGCACTGCAGGGCTTCGCGCTGGCCGGGCTGCCCGCGGTCGCGGCGGCCTACCTGCGGGAGGAGCTGCACGCCTCGGTCAGCGCGCGGGCGATCGGCCTGTTCGTCAGCGGCAACGCGATCGGCGGGCTGACCGGCCGGCTGCTCGGCGGGCTGCTGGTCGACCTCGGCGGCTGGCGGACGGCGGCCGGCGGCATCGCGGCGCTCGGGGTGGGCTGCGCGGTGGCCGTCCGGCTGCTGCTGCCGCCGTCCCGCCGGTTCGTGCGGGTGCCGCGCTCGGTCCCGGTGGTGCGCCAGCTGCTCGCCGGCTTCACCGACCCGGTGCTGCTGGGCCTCTACGGCCTCGCCGCGCTGCTCATGGGCTCGTTCGTGGCCGTCTACAACGCCGCCACGTTCCGGCTGGAGTCCCCGCCGTACGGGCTGGCCCCCGCCCTCGCCGGCCTGGTCTTCCTCGCCTACCTGCTCGGGTCGGCCAGCTCCGCGGTCGGCGGCGAGCTCGCCGGGCGGTTCGGGCGCCGGCCGGTGGTCCCGGTGGCGGTGGCCGTGATGGCCGGCGGGGTGGCACTGACCCTGGCCGCGCCGCTGGCGTGGTTCGTCGTGGGCCTGTGTGTGCTCACCGTCGGCTTCTTCGCCGCTCACGGCGTGGCCAGCGGCTGGGTGGCGCTGCGGGCGGCGTCGGGCGGCCGGGCGGTCGGTCAGGCCGCCTCGCTGTACTCGTTCTGGTACTACGTCGGCTCGTCGCTGGGCGGCACGCTGGCCGGCCTGGCCTGGGACGGCGGCCGCTGGCCGGCGGTGGTGCTGCTCGCCGGCGGGCTGACCGTGGCCGCGCTGGTCCTCTCCGTCGTCCTCGGTCGCACCGCGACGCTGCAGCCCGATCCCGGCTGACGCAGGACCCTGGTGACCGGCCGGGTGGGCGCCCACCCTGACCCCGTGGCCTTCGACGTGCAGCGGCTGCTGCGGCTGTGGAGCGACCCGCTGCCGGACGACCCCGCGGCCGCGTTCCGGGAGCTCTACGCCGACCCGGTGCGGGTCAACGGAGTGCCGGTGGCCGTCGAGGACCTGGTGACCCGGGCCCGCGCCGTGCAGGGCACCTTCGACCGGCTGCACGCCGACGTGCTGGCGGTGGTGGACGGCGGGGCGCAGGTCGCCGTCGCCTTCCGGATGTCCGGCCGGCAGGTCGGGCCGTGGACGACGACCGCGGGGGTGCTCGAGCCGACCGGCCGCGAGCTCGTGCTGCGGGTGGTCGACGTCCTCACCGTGGACGGCGGGCGGATCACCGAGGTCGTCATGGTCGCCGACGAGCTGGGGGCGCTGACCGCCCTGGACGCCGTCGCGCTGGTGCCGCCGTCCTGACCGGGGACGGCTCCGGCACCGGGGACGGCTCCGGCGCCGGGGACCCCCCCGGCGCCGGAGCCGGCGGTCAGCTCGGGACCGCGGAGGACTCCTCCTCGTCGGCCGCGCGCCGGGCGGGAACGCCGGCCACCGGCTCGTCGTCGGCACGGGCGGACCCGCGCAGCGACGGGTCCTCGACGGCCTCCCCGCGGGCCACCATCCCGGCGACGTCGGACAACGGGATCTCCTTGAGCAGGAACGCCAGCACCAGCGCGATCGCGAAGGCCGGCAGCAGGTAGGCGAACACCGGCGCGAGCGCGTCGGCGTAGGAGTCGACGATCGCGGTGCGCAGCGGCTCGCCGGCAGCCTTCACCGCCTGCGGCACCAGGCTGTCGGGCGAGGTGATCCCCGCCGCCACCGCCTGCTCGGCGTTGGCCTGCAGCGCGCCGCCGAGGTTCTCGGCGAGGCGGCTGGTGAAGATCGTCCCGAAGATCGCCACGCCGAGGGTCGCGCCGACCTCGCGGAAGTAGTTGTTGGTGGCGGTGGCCGAGCCGAGGTCCGACGGCGGGACGGCGTTCTGCGCCACCAGCACCACGATCTGCATGATCAGGCCGAGCCCCAGGCCGATGACGAACAGCATCGCGCAGATGGTGAACAGCGAGGTCTGCCCGGAGAGGCTGGTCATCCACACCATCGCGGCGGCCACGATGAGCACGCCGGCGATCGGGAAGGCCTTGTACCGGCCGGTCTTCGTCGTCGCGATGCCCGAGCCGATCACCGTGATGAACAGACCGCCCATCATCGGCAGCATCAGCAGGCCGGAGTTGGCCGCCGAGGTGCCCGAGGCCATCTGCAGGAACGTCGGCATGAAGGCGATCGCAGAGAACATGCCCAGGCCGACGGCGGCGCCGAGGGCCGTGGTGACGACGAAGGTGCCGTTGCGGAACAGCGACATCGGGATGATCGGCTGCACCGCCCGGTGCTCGACCAGCACGAAGAGGAACGCCGAGACGACGAACGCCGCCATGAGCGCCAGCGTCCACGGGTCGGTCCAGCCCCAGTCGCCGCCGAAGTCGGTGAAGAAGATCAGCGAGGTCGTCGCGGCCGACAGGGTGACGATGCCGGCGTAGTCGACCGGCTCGGTGTTCCGCTTCCGCGGCAGGCTCAGCGCGAACCAGCCGATGAGCAGCGCGGCGACGCCGACCGGCACGTTGATCCAGAAGCACCACTGCCAGCCCAGGCTCGGCGAGTCGGTCAGCCAGCCGCCGACCAGAGGCCCGGCGACGGCGGAGAGGCCGAAGACGGCGCCCAGCGGGCCCATGTACTTGCCGCGCTCCCGGGCGGGGACGACGTCGGCAATGATCGCCTGCGACAGGATCATCATCCCGCCGCCGCCGAGGCCCTGGACCCCGCGCCAGATCACGAACCAGGTGAAGTCCGGCGACAGCGCCGCCCCCGCGCTGGCCACGGTGAACAGGCCGATGGCGAGCAGGAAGAGGGTCCGGCGGCCCCACAGGTCGCCGAACTTGCCGTAGATCGGCATGACCAGCGTGCTGGCCAGCAGGTAGGCGGTGGTCACCCAGGCCATGTGCGAGACGCCGCCGAGGTCGCCGACGATCGTGGGCATCGCCGTGGAGACGATCGTCTGGTCGAGGCTCGAGACGAGCATGCCGGCGACGAGGGCCGAGAAGATGAGGTTGATCCGGCGCCGGGTCAGGACGATCGGCGCCGAGTCGGTGGTCGGGGTGGTCAACGTGCTCCCTGCTCCGGTGCTGGTGCCGAGTCCGTCGGCGCGGTGTGCAGGGCGGCGAGGAAGGCGGTCCTCGTCGCCTGGAGTGCGTCGTGCAGCGGGGTGCCGTCGTCGGCGTCGAACCAGGCGCGGGCCGCCGTCCGCACGAGGGCCTGCGCGGCCGCCGCCGTCGCCGTGCAGCCGGTGTCGGGCGCGGCCAGCCCGCGCCGGCGGGCCAGCAGGCCGGCGATCTCCCGCTCGGAGGAGACCTCCCGCGCGATGTGGGCGGCCAGCAGCCGCGGCTCCCGCTCGGCGAGGGCGATGACGGTCTGCAGGCCGGCGCGGCCCACCTCGTCGAACTGCGGCGTCGGGTCGAGCAGGTCCAGGAGGTCGGCCAGCAGGTCCCCGGTGGGGCCGCCGGCGACGAAGGCGGCCCGGCCCTCCGGCGTCCCGACCTGCGGCTGGGGGCCGAGGACCGCCTGCTCCTTCGACTCGAAGTAGTTGAAGAAGGTCCGCAGGGAGACGCCGGCGCGGCCGCAGACCTGCTCGACCGTCACGCCGTCCAGGCCGTGGGTGAGCACCAGCTCCCGGGCCGCCTCGGTCAGCCGGCGCCGGGTGTCGGCCTTCTTGCGCTCCCGCAGCCCGCCCTCATCCTGCACGCCGTGCAGCTTTGCACACCGTGCACGAAAACGCCGGCGCCTGTGGGCGAGTCCACAGGCGCCGGATCAGTCCTCCAGGACCCAGACGGCGCTGTTCGGCGGCAGCACGACGCTGTCGCCCGACTGCCGGACGCCGGTCGTCGAGGCCAGCAGCACGCTGCCCGGGCAGGCCGTGAGCGCCGACTCGGCACCCATGTTGACCACGCACCGCACGGTCTCGCCGGACCCGGTGCTGCGCACGGTCAGGACGTCGCCCTGCGTGGTGACCGTCGCCTCGCCGGAGCCGAACGCGGGGTGGGCCTTGCGCAGGGCCAGCGCCCGCCGGTGCAGTGTGAGCGCCGATCCGCCCTGGCCGGCCTGCAGTGACACCGCGTGCCGGCGCCAGTCCCGGGGGATGGGCAGCCACGGCTCGGCGGCGCCCCCGGCGGAGAACCCGACCCCGGGGGTGGTGTTCCACGGCATCGGGACGCGGCAGCCGTCCCGCCCGGCCCGGGCGCCGCCGCTGCGGAAGAAGATCGGGTCGCGCTTGGCCTCGTCCGGGACGACCGCCTGCGGCAGGCCCAGCTCGTCCCCGGCGTAGAGGTAGGCCGACCCGGGCAGGGCCAGCAGCAGCAGGGCCGCGGCGCGGGCGCGGGTGCGGCCGATCGTCCCGCCGCCGAAACGGGTGACCTGGCGGTCCTTGTCGTGGTTGCCCAGGACCCAGGAGACCGGCGCGCCGACCCCGCCGAACGCGTCGAGCGCGGAGGTGATCGCCTCGGCGAACGACCCGGTGTCCCACGGCGACTTGAGCAGCCGGAAGGACAGCGACTGGTGCATCTCGTCGGGCCGCGAGTACAGCGCGACCTGCTCGAGGTCGGCCAGGCAGACCTCGCCGACCAGCATGGTCTCCGGGTACTCGTCGCAGATGGCCCGCCAGCGCCGCCACACGTCGTGCACCTCGGGCTGGTTCCAGGTCATGGCCTGCTCGGGGCCGTGGCCGAACAGCGTGGGGGAGTAGGCCCCGGGGTTGTCCCGCAGCTGCGCGTCCTTGAACAGCCCGTAGGCCACGTCCACCCGGAAGCCGCTGACCCCGCGGTCCAGCCAGAACCGCAGCGTCTCCTCGAAGTCGGCGGCGACGGCCGGGTCGCGCCAGTTGAGGTCGGGCTGCTCGGGGGCGAACAGGTGCAGGTACCAGCGCCCGTCCGGGGTGCGCGACCAGGCCGGCCCGCCGAAGAGCGACTGCCAGTTGTTCGGCGGCTCCTCCGACGGCGGCGCGAAGTGGTAGCGGCCGGCCTCGGGGCAGTCCGGGTCGGCGAGCGCCGCCTGGAACCACCGGTGCCGGTCGGAGGTGTGGTTGGGGACGACGTCGAGCACGACCCGCAGGCCCAGCCGGCGGGCGTCGGCCACCACGGCCTCGAGGTCGGACACGTCGCCGTAGTCGGGGTCCACCGCCCGGTAGTCGACGACGTCGTAGCCGCCGTCGGCACCCCCGGAGGGGTAGTGCGGGTTGATCCAGACCGCGTCCACGCCGAGCCAGGCCAGGTAGGGCAGTCGCTGGCGCAGGCCCCGCAGGTCGCCGATCCCGTCGCCGTCGCTGTCGGCGAAGGAGCGCAGGTACACCTGGTAGACGACCGCGTCCCGCCACCACGGGGCGGGGGCCGATGCGGGGGCGACCCGGGGCTGGGGTGCGGTCCGCGCGAGGGAGAGGCGGCGTGCCATGACCGCACTATCGGCTTCCGCCCCCCGGGAACTGTGCGTCAGGTCCCACGAAGTGGTGAGGCTCCGCTGGCAGGTGTCGCCAACCGCCCAGGTCGGCTGTGACGGCTGTGACCAGGGGGATCATCCGGTTCGGAGCGGGGTAAACACCGGGCGGCCCGCGAGGCACGCACCCGACGGAGGACGCGCGATGGAACCCGATCCCCGACCCGGTGAAGAGGACGTCGACCGCGACGACGCCGAGGCGCTGACGAGGGCGCAGGGCGGTGGGGACAGCGACGCCCCGGACGCCGGCAGCACGACGGGCACGGGTGCGGCCGGCGGCTTCGTCGGCCGCGTCGCGGGCGGCGACGACCCCGGGGACGCCGGTGAGAGCGGCGCCGAGCGGCGGGCGGCCGCGGGGCAGGACTGACTACTCGCGGGCGCCGCCTAGTCGCGGGGGCGCCGCCGGATCCTCGATCCGAGCCAGGTCAGCGGGTCGTACTTGCGGTCCACCACGCGCTCCTTGAGCGGGATGATCCCGTTGTCGGTGAGGTGGATGCCCTCGGGGCAGACCTCGCTGCAGCACTTGGTGATGTTGCAGTAGCCCAGGCCGAACTCCTCCTGCGCGGCGTTGCGGCGGTCGCGCACGTCCAGCGGGTGCATGTCCAGCTCGGCCAGCCGGATGAGGAACCGCGGCCCGGCGAAGGCGCGCTTGTTCTCCTCGTGGTCGCGGATGACGTGGCAGGTGTCCTGGCACAGCCAGCACTCGATGCACTTGCGGAACTCCTGCGGGCGCTCGACGTCCACCTGCTGCATGCGGTGGTTGCCGTCGGGGTCGCGGGGCCGAGGGGTGAACGCCGGGATCTGCGCGGCCTTCTCGTAGTTGTAGGACACGTCGGTGACCAGGTCGCGGATCACCGGGAAGGTCCGCAGCGGGGTGACGGTGACCGTCTCGTCCTCGGCGAAGGTGCTCATCCGGGTCAGGCACATCAGCCGCGGGCGGCCGTTGACCTCGGCGCTGCACGACCCGCACTTGCCGGCCTTGCAGTTCCACCGGACGGCGAGGTCCCCGGCCTGGGTCGCCTGCAGCCGGTGGATGACGTCGAGGACCACCTCGCCCTCGTTGACCGGCACGGTGAAGGTCTGCAGCTCCCCGCCGGAGGCGTCGCCGCGCCAGACCCGGAAGGTGGCGTCGTAGCCGCCGCTGCTCTGCTGCCCGCCCTCGTCGATCGCGCGGACGCTGGGCTCGGCCGTCTCCGTCACGGCTGCTCCTCGAAGATCTCGGCGAGCTCGGGCGGCATCTCCGGCAGCGCCTGCCGGGTCACGGTCACCCCGCCGTCCGGCGTCCGGGTGCACACGAGGTTGGTCCGCGCCCACTCGGCGTCGGCGGCGGGGAAGTCGTCGCGGGTGTGCCCGCCGCGGCTCTCCTCGCGCGCCAGCGCCGCCCGCGCGATGCACTCGCTGACCACCAGCATGTGCGGCAGGTCCAGGGCGATGTGCCAGCCCGGGTTGTACTGGCGGTGGCCCTCCACGGAGAGCGCGGCGACCCGCTGTTTCAGCGCCGCGATCCGCTCCAGCGCCTGCTCCATCTCCGGCGCGGTGCGGATGATCCCGACCAGGTCGTGCATCGTCTGCTGCAGCTCCTGCTGCACCGTGTAGGCGTTCTCCCCGCCCTCCCGCTCGAAGGGCGCGAGCGCCGCGGTGGCCGCGTCGGCCAGCGCCGCGTCGGCCAGTTGCACCAGGCCGGCCCGCTTGTGCGCGTGCTCGGCGGCGGCCACCCCGGCGCGCCGGCCGAACACCAGCAGGTCCGACAGCGAGTTCCCGCCCAGCCGGTTCGAGCCGTGCATGCCGCCGGCGACCTCGCCGGCCGCGAACAGGCCCGGGACCCGGGCGGCCGCGGTGTCGGGGTCGACCTCCACCCCGCCCATCACGTAGTGGCAGGTGGGTCCGACCTCCATCGCCTCGGCGGTGATGTCGACGTCGGCCAGCTCCTTGAACTGGTGGTACATCGACGGCAGCCGCCGGCGGATGTAGTCGGCCGAGCGGCGCGAGGCGATGTCGAGGAAGACGCCGCCGTGCGGGGACCCGCGGCCGGCCTTGACCTCGCTGTTGATCGCGCGGGCCACCTCGTCGCGGGGCAGCAGCTCCGGCGGTCGGCGGTTGTTCTTCTTGTCCTCGTACCAGCGGTCCGCCTCGTCCTCGGTCTCGGCGGTCTCCTTGCGGAAGAAGTCGGGGATGTAGTCGAACATGAAGCGGTTGCCCGAGCTGTTCTTCAGCACGCCGCCGTCGCCGCGGACGCTCTCGGTCACCAGGATCCCGCGCACCGACGGCGGCCAGACCATGCCGGTCGGGTGGAACTGGACGAACTCCATGTTGACCAGCGAGGCGCCGGCCTGCAGTGCCAGGGAGTGGCCGTCGCCGGTGTACTCCCAGGAGTTCGAGGTGACCTTGTACGCCTTGCCGATCCCGCCGGTGGCCAGCACCACCGAGGGCGCCTGCCAGGCGACGAAGCGGCCGGACTCCCGCCAGTAGCCGAACGCGCCGGTGACGCCGTCGGGGTCGGTGAGCAGCCGGGTGACCGTGCACTCCATGTAGACGTCGATGCCGAGCGCGACGGTGCGCTGCTGCAGCGTGCGGATCAACTCGAGCCCCGTGCGGTCGCCGACGTGGGCCAGGCGGGCGTACCGGTGACCGCCGAAGTCGCGCTGGCTGATCAGTCCGTCGGGGGTGCGGTCGAACAGCGCGCCCCAGTCCTCGAGCTCGTGCACCCGGTCGGGCGCCTCCTGCGCGTGCAACTGGGCCATGCGCCAGTGGTTGAGCATCTTCCCGCCGCGCATGGTGTCCCGGAAGTGCACCCGCCAGTTGTCGTCGGGCCAGGCATTGCCCATGGCCGCAGCGATCCCGCCCTCGGCCATCACCGTGTGCGCCTTGCCCAGCAGGGACTTGCAGACCACGGCGGTCCGCGCGCCCTCCTCGTGGGCGGCGATGGCGGCCCGCAGCCCGGCCCCGCCGGCGCCCACGACGACGACGTCGTAGTCGTGCCTCTCGAGCTCCATCAGAAGAACCTCAGATCCGAGATCGTGCCGGTGGCGAGGAGGAAGACGTAGAAGTCGGCGAAGGCGACGCCGAACAGCGAGATCCACGCGTACTTCATGTGGTTGCCGTTGAGCCGCGAGACGAGCGTCCAGGCGCGGTACCGCAGCGGGTGCCGGGAGAAGGAGTTGAGCCGGCCGCCCACGACGTGCCGGCAGGAGTGGCAGGACAGCGAGTACAGCCACAGCAGGGCGGCGTTGGCCAGCAGCACCAGCGTGCCCAGGCCCATGTGCCCCCAGGCGCCGGTCTCGTCCCGGAAGGCCAGGACGGCGTCGTAGGTGAGGACGACGTTGAACAGCAGGCCCAGGTAGAAGAAGTACCGGTGCACGTTCTGCGCGACCAGCGGGAAGCGGGTCTCGCCGGTGTAGCGCCGGTGCGGCTCGGCGACCGCGCAGGCCGGCGGGGAGAGCCAGAACGAGCGGTAGTAGGCCTTCCGGTAGTAGTAGCAGGTCAGCCGGAAGCCCAGCGGGACGACGAGGATGTAGATCGCCGGCGAGATCCACGACGGCCCGGTGAACAGCTCGGGGAACGTGTCGCCCTCGCAGCCGGTGGTGATGCACGGCGAGTAGAAGGGCGAGATGTAGGGCTCGCTGAAGTAGTACGCGTTCTGGAAGGCGCGGAAGGTCGAGTAGACGAAGAACAGCAGCAGCGCGACGACGGTGATCGCCGGTTGCACCCACCAGCGGTCGGTGCGCAGCGTCCGGGCCGCGATCGACGCGCGGCGCGGAGCCGGTCCGCCGTTGCCGTTCCCCGGGCTCACCGACCCGGTGCCGCGGGGCGCGGTGGCGGTCACGGCGCCGTGTGGTCCGACCCGGCGCCCGCCCGCGCGGCGGTGCGCCTGCGCTCCCCGACCTCGATCGGCTCCCCGACCTCGAGCTGCTCCAGGGACATCGCTGCCTCCAGGTGCTGGTGGCCCGCCGGCGCGGCGGTGGAGCGCAGTCGACCACGGACGCGCTGCCGGGGGAAGGGCTTTGTCGGCGTCCGTCGTCGGTGCTGGTGCTCAGCCCAGCCGCCGCCAGGTGCGGCCGTGCCGGGCGATGAGCGCGGCCGCCTCGGGCGGGCCCCACGTGGCCGCCTGGTAGAGCGGGATGGGTTGCGGGTCGGCCTCCCAGTACCGCAGCACCGGGTCGACGATCCGCCACGACCGGCCCACCTCGTCGGCGCGGGTGAACAGGGTCGGGTCGCCGATCAGGGCATCGAGGATGACCCGCTCGTAGGCGTCCGGGGACTGCTCCTCGAAGCTCTCGTAGGAGAAGTCCATGGACGCCTTCTGCACCCGGAACGCGTGCCCGGGCACCTTCGCCCCGAACCGGAGGCTGAGCCCCTCGTCGGGCTGCACGCGGACGACGAGCGCGTCGGGCTCCAGATGCGCGGCGGTCCCCGGGAACAGCGGCAGCTGCGGGGGCCGGCGGAACTCGATGGCGACCTCGGTGACCCGTGCGGGCAGCCGCTTGCCGGTCCGCACGAAGACCGGCACGCCCGTCCACCGCCAGTTGTCGATGTCCAGCCGCAGCGCGACGAAGGTCTCCGTCGAGCTCAGCGGGTCCACGCCCGGCTCGTCCCGGTACCCGGGCATCAGGTCCTCGCGGGTGCCCCCGCGGGTGTACTGGCCGCGCACCGCGTTGGCGGCGATGTCGGCCGGGTCCTCCAGCGGCCGGATGGCGCGCAGCAGTTTCACCTTCTCGTCCCGGATCGCCTCCGCGCGGAAGGAGGTCGGGGGCTCCATGAGGAACAGGGAGAGGACCTGCAGGACGTGGTTCTGGACGATGTCGCGCATCGCCCCGGCCGTCTCGTAGAAGCCGCCGCGGCTGCCGACGCCGATCGTCTCGGCGACGGTGATCTGCACGTCGTCCACCCAGGTCCGGTTCCAGATCGGCTCGAACACGGAGTTGGCGAACCGCAGCGCGAGCAGGTTCTGCACCGTCTCCTTGGCCAGGTAGTGGTCGATGCGGAAGATCTGCTCCTCGTCGAACGCCGACGTCAGGTCCGCGTACAGCGCCCGGGCGCTGTCCTCGTCCCAGCCGAACGGCTTCTCGATCACCGCGCGGACGAAGTCGCCGTCCGCGGGCCGGCTCAGCCCCGCCTTGCCGAGGCTGGTCGCGATCGGGCCGAACAGCCGCGGGGGAGTGGCGAAGTAGTACACCCGGTTGCCCGCGGTGCCGCTGTCGCGGTCGCACGAGCCGAGCACCTCCGCCAGCCGGGCGTGGGTCGCGGGGTCGTCGTAGTCGCCGGCGACGTACCGGGCGCCGGCCGTAAGCGCGGCCCAGCGGGCGTTGCCCTCCCCGGGGGCCCGCTCACGGCAGTACGCCCGGAACTGCTCGTCGTCCATCGGCGTCCGGGCGACGCCGACCAGGGACACCTCCGCCGGGAGGGCGCCGTACCGGGCGAGCTGTTCGACCGCCGGCAGGAGCTTGCGCGCGGTCAGGTCGCCCGAGGCGCCGAAGATGACCAGTGCACAGGGCGGTGACCGCCGGTCGGAGTCGGTCGTCATGGGTGGGGCACCCCCTCCGCGGGGCCGGCGGGGACGGTGCCCGTCGCGCCGGGATGGGGCCGTTTCTACTCCCGGCGCAGGGGGTGCGGAAGGACGGCGGGCTGCTGGGGCGGGGTGTTCGGCATAGCATCCCTGCCCGTGAGGCCCTTCCTGCTGCTGGCCTCACGGGCCGAGGACGTCGCCGCGGACGAGGAGTACGCGGCGGTGCTGCGCCTGACGGGGCTCTCCGAGGGGCAGCTGCGGCGCATCCGCGTGGAGGCCGGTCCGCTGCCGGAGCTCGACCTCGACGACTACGCCGGGATCGTCCTCGGCGGCGGGCCGTTCAACTCCAGCGACCCGGCCGAGGGAAAGTCCGACGTCCAGCGCCGGGTCGAGGCCGAGCTCGCCGCGCTGCTCGACCAGGTCGTCGCCCGGGACCTGCCCTTCCTCGGCGCCTGCTACGGCGTCGGGACGCTCGGCGTGCACCAGGGCGGCGTGGTCGACCGGACCTACGGCGAGCCGATCTCCTGCGTGCCAATCGAGCTGACCCCCGCCGGGCGCGCCGACCCGCTCCTGGCCGGGGTGCCGGACGTCTTCGACGCGCTGGTCGGGCACAAGGAGGCCTGCCGTGTGCTGCCGCCGTCCGCGGTGCTGCTGGCCACCTCGGCGACGTGCCCGGTGCAGATGTTCCGGGTGAAGAACAACGTCTACGCGACCCAGTTCCACCCCGAGCTCGACGTCGCCGGCATCGTCACCCGGGTGCGGGTCTACCAGCACGCGGGCTACTTCCCGCCGTCGGAGATGGACGAGCTCATCGCCCGCCTCTCGCTGGCGGTGGTGAACGAGCCGGGCCGGATCCTGGCCAACTTCGTCGCGCGGTACGCCTGACGACAGCCGAGGCATCGCAGCGCGAGGAACCAGGGAGGAGCCGACCGCGGCGCGGAGTCAGCACCGCGTGCCCACGACCGACAGCAGCAACGCGACGGGCACCTGACCCACCGGCCGCACGCCGACCGGCGCCGCCTCCCTGCGGAGGCGGCGCCGGTCGCGTGTGGGCCCCGTGGATCGACCAGGGGTGTGCTGCAGTCAGGCCGCGGCGGGCCCGTGGGCGGGTCAGGCGGCGGCGGGGAGCAGCGGGCCGGTGTGGATCGGGGTGCCGTCGGGGCGCCAGGTGTGCCATCGGCCGTCGGGTTGTCGTTCGACGCGGAAGCCGTGGTGGACCTTGGTGTGGTGCCGCTCGCACAGCAGCGCGGAGTTGTCCAGGCTGGTGTGGCCGCCGTTGATCCACTCCAGCACGTGGTGCACGTCGCACCACCAGGTGGGGGCGCCGCAGCCGGCGAACACGCAGCCGCCGTCGCGCACCTCCACCGCCCGCCGCAGGTGGGGCGGGACGAGGCGGAGGGTGCGGCCGTAGCCCAGCGGGACCCCGTCGGGGCCGAGCACGATCCGGGTGAGCTGTCCGTCGCAGGCCAGCCACCGGGCGCGCGCCGCGGAGATCACCGCCCCGGACGCGAGCGTGCCGGCACCGGGGGCGGTGGCCGGGTCCACCAGGTCCTCGATGCCGATCTGCACCAGCACCTGTGGCTTGTGCCCGCGCAGCTGCGGCAGGCCGCCGGCGGCCAACTGGTTGTCGCACAGCTGCACCAGCGCGTCGGCCAACTGCTGGCCGCGGGAGCGGTCGTCGGCGGCGCAGCGGCCGGCCTGCACGATCGCTTCCAGCGCGGCGGCCAGCTTCTCCCCGCCGACCGCGTCGAGGTCGACCCGGCCGGTGAGCGACCCGTCCGCATGTTTGGCGATGGCCAGCCGCCGCCCCGCGGTCGGATCCGGCTCGGGCCCGTCGGGATCGAGGCGGGCCAGGTAGTGGTGCACCACCTGCCGCAGCTCGTCGTGCGGCCGCTGCGCCGCGACCTGGGCCAGCAGCTCGTCGACGTCGGCCACATCGACTCCGGCGGCGGCCGCGGCGGCCTGTGCCTCCGGGCGGGTGACCGGCTCGATGAGCGCGACCTGGCCCTCGGTCACCGCGCCGGCGGCGAACGCCGCCCCGACGGCGGGCAGGTGTTCCAGCGCCCGCCCGGCGCGCACCACCCGGCCCGCCTCGGCCGCCGACAGGTGCCCGTGCCCGCGCAGCCACGACGCCATGCTCTTGAGCCCGTCGAACTCCGCCGCGCCGGTGCCCTCACACTCGGCCACCGTGCGCGCCACCTCGGCGGCCAGCCGGTTCTGCGCGGCCAGCAGTCCGCGCAGCCGCCCCAGCAGCGCCGGCCCGAACAGCGGCGCCAGCTCCTCGGCGGCCAGGGCGTCGAGGTCGTCGGCCAGCGCCCGCAGCACCTCCGGCAGCTCGTCCACGACACCTCCCCAACGGTTCGATCAAGCGTTCGAAGTCTACCGCCGCGAGCACCCCGCCGCAGGTCGAATCCCCAGGTCAGGGCGCCGTCCACAGATGCCGGTGAGGCCTTGACACCGGCGGGTCGAGCCGCTTGCTGAAGCAGAACGCCCCCACCAGCAGCCCACTCCACCCGCCGTCGGCGGCCGGCCCGGAGGACGGCGGCGACCACCGTGGCGAACCTGCGCACGCAGATGGGGGCTGCGCGGCAGCGCGCTCGGCGGTCGCCTCGTCTGCCGGAGCGCGGATCGGAGACTTCAGCCACGGCCGAAGCCGCCGCGCCCGCCGCCGTCGAACAGCACCTCGCCCAGCACCCAGCCGAACAGGAAGAGCAGACAGACGGCGGCCGCAACCGCCGCCACCACCCGCCCCGCGGACACCCGGGCGCCCGGGCCGTTCAGGGACGCCCGTAGCTGCTCGACGGCCATGGTCGCCAGGGGGCGCCACCCGGGTGCGGCCGGTGCGGAGGACGCGGGCGCGAGGTCGGCGGTCAGCGGCTCGAGGTCCCGCCGGTGGACGGCGCCGAACGCGGCGGCCATCCGCTCACTGCCCTCGTCCGGGGGCAGCAGCCCGCGGGCGACGGCGTCCTGCAGGACGCCGACCGTGGCGAACCGGTCGGCGTCCGAGGCGCGCATCGCCGGCGGCGTCCCGGGCGGGGGCGACGTCGGCGGTGCGGGCGGGACCGAGCCGTCCGTGCCGGTCAGGGGTGGCATGGGCCTGCTCCTCTCGGGGCTGCGACACAGGAGGCGGGCAGCCTGCCCCGGGTACCTGTGACGGGCCTGTGAGCCCCGTCGTCCCGGGGTCCAGCGATCTCCATCCCGGCGTCCAGCCCACCTCCAGACCCGCAGCTCACCGTGGGCCCATGACAACCGCGACCGCCCGTCGGCTGTCGCTGCGCGCCCGGCTGCTGGCGGTGTTCCTCGTGCCCCTCGCGGTGGTGGTGGCCGTCGTCGGCGCCGTCGCCACGACCGTGCTGCACGACCAGATGCTCGACCAGGTCGACACCCGGCTGGCCGCCGCCGTCGACCGCTCGGCGCACGCCGACGCGGGCGGGCCGCCCGGGGGCTGGGACGACGTCGGACCGGACTTCCTGGCCACGCCGGGGCAGGGCGACGGCACGCTGGGGGCCCGGGTCGAGGACGGCGCGGTGACCGAGGCCGCGGTGATCACCGCCAGCGGCGAGGCGCGGCTGCTCACCGGACCGCAGCAGGAGGTTCTCGCCGACGTGCCCGCCGACGGCGGGCCGCGCACCGTCGACCTGGGCGCCGACCTGGGGGAGTACCGCGTGGTCGCGACCGCGGGCGCCGACGGGGACGTGCTGGTCACCGGGCTGCCCCTCGGGCCGACGCACAGCGCGCTGCTCCGGCTGGTCGCTGTCGAGGTCGGCGTCGGGCTGCTCGGCCTGCTCGCCGCGGCGGGAGCGGGGTTCGTGGTCATCGGCCGCACGCTGCGACCGCTGCACCGCGTCGCCGCCACCGCCGGCCGGGTCGCCGAGCTGCCCCTCTCGAGCGGCGAGGTGCGCCTGGCCGAGCGCGTGCCCGCCGCCGACACCGACCCGCACACCGAGGTCGGCCGGGTGGGTGCGGCCCTCAACCGGCTGCTGGACCACGTCGAGGAGTCGCTGGCCGCCCGGCAGGCCTCCGAGACCCAGGTCCGGCAGTTCGTCGCCGACGCCAGCCACGAGCTGCGGACGCCGGTCACCTCCATCCAGGGCTACGCGGAGCTGGTGCGCCGCAGCAGCGAGGTGCCGGACGACGTGGCCCAGGCGCTGCGCCGCGTGGAGGCCGAGGCCGTGCGGATGTCGGGGCTGGTCAACGACCTGCTCCTGCTGGCCCGGCTGGACGCCGGCCGGGAACTGGCCAGCGAGCCGGTCGACCTCACCGCGCTGGTCATGGACACCGTCAGCGACGCGCACGCCGCGGGTCCGGCACACCGCTGGCGCGTCGACCTGCCCGCCACCGCCGTCCTCGTGCCCGGCGACGACAGCCGGCTGCACCAGGTGCTGGCCAACCTGCTGGCCAACGTCCGCACCCACACCCCGCCGGGCACCACCGCCGTCGCCCGGCTGCGGGCCGAGGGCGGGACCGCGGTGCTGCAGGTCGTCGACGACGGCCCGGGGATCCCGCCGGACCTGCTCGGCTCGGTCTTCGAGCGGTTCGCCCGCGGGGACTCCTCACGGTCGCGGATCGCGGGCAGCACCGGCCTCGGCCTGGCCATCGTCCGCGCCGTCGTCACCGGGCACGGCGGAACGGTCATCGTCGACAGCGTGCCGGGCCGGACGGCGTTCACCGTCCGGCTGCCGCACGCCACCGTCGCCCAGCCCGACCTCGACCCCGACCTCGACACCGCCGCCGTCGGGTGACCGCCGCCCCCGCCCGACCATCGACCCTGGCCGCGAGCCGGGGCAGACTGCGGGGACACGCACCGGCCGGCCTCCCGGGAGCCCGGCGCACGCGACGGTGGGAGGCAGCACGATGGCCCGAGCGCCGCTCGCTCCCGAGGGCGGCCTGCGCATGGGCACCGCGCGCGGCCGGTGGGTCCTGCTCGCGACGGTGCTCGGCTCGGGCCTGGCGCTGCTCGACGCGACCGTCGTCAACGTCGCCCTGGAGCGGATCGGCGCCGACCTCGGCGCAGGCTTCTCGGGCCTGCAGTGGACGGTCAACGCCTACACCCTGACCCTGGCCTCGCTCATCCTGCTGGGCGGCTCCCTCGGGGACCGGTTCGGCCGGCGGCGGGTGTTCCTGGTCGGCGTCGTCTGGTTCGCCGCGGCCTCGCTGTTGTGCGGGCTGGCGCCGAACGTGGCGACGCTGATCGCGGCCCGCGCCCTGCAGGGGGTCGGCGGCGCGCTGCTCACCCCGGGCAGCCTGGCGATCATCTCGGCGTCCTTCCACGGGACCGACCGGGCCGCGGCGGTCGGCGCGTGGTCCGGGCTGGGCGGGGTCGCCGGGGCGGTCGGACCGTTCGTCGGCGGCTGGCTGGTCGAGTGGAGCTGGCGCGCGGTCTTCCTCGTCAACCTCCCGCTGGCCGTGGGGATCGTCGTCGTGGCCCTCCGGCACGTGCCCGAGACCCGCGACCCCGAGGCCTCGCCGCGGCTGGACTGGACCGGGACGGCGCTGGTCGCCCTCGGCCTGGGCTGCCTCACCTACGGGCTGACCGCGGCGGGGGAGCCGGGCAACGGGGCGACGGCGGTGGCCTGGTGCGTCGCCGGGGCCCTGGCCCTCGCCGCCTTCGCCGTCGTCCAGACGCGCACCCCGGACCCGCTGGTGCCGCCGGTCCTCTTCCGCAACGCGCAGTTCACCGCGGCCAACGGGGTCACCCTGGTGGTCTACGCCGCGCTGGGCGCGCTGTGGGTGCTGCTCGTGCTCCAACTGCAGGTGGTCGCGGGGTTCTCGCCGCTGCTGGCCGGCACCGCGCTGCTGCCGGTGACCGTGCTGATGCTGCTGTTCTCCGCGCGCGCCGGGGCGCTGGCCCAGCGGATCGGACCGCGGGCGCTCATGACGGCCGGCCCGCTGGTCTCCGCCGTCGGCGTGCTGCTGATGCTGCGCATCGGGCCCGACGCCTCGTACCTCACCGACGTGCTGCCCTCCACCGTGGTGTTCGGCGCCGGGCTCACCCTCCTGGTGGCGCCGCTGACGGCCACGGTGCTGGACTCGGCCGCCGACCGGTACGCCGGCGTCGCCTCGGGGGTGAACAACGCCGTCGCCCGGGCCGCCGGCCTGCTGGCGGTCGCGGTCGTCCCGGTGGTGGCCGGGATCAGCGGCGAGGACTACGCCGACCCGGTCGCGTTCACGACCGGCTTCCGGACGGCGGCGCTGGTCTGCGCCGGGCTGCTCGTCGCCGGTGCGGTGCTGTCGGCCGCGGGGATCCGCCGTCCGCTCGGTGCGGAAGAACGACACGACGACCTGCGGTTGGCGGAGTGTCCGCACTGTGGCGTGACCGGGCCGCAGCTGTGCCCGGCCACCGAGGAGGGAACCCGGTGACCGCTACCGCCGAACGCCAGACCAGCCCCGGCGGGAGCGGCCTGCTCGCCCGCGTGGCCCCGCTGCGCCGGCGGCTGCGCACCGAGGCCGGCAGCGCCGGGCTGCTGCTGCTCGCCACCGTGGTCGCGCTGCTGTGGGCCAACTCCCCGGTGGGGGACAGCTACGACGCCTTCTGGCACACCGAGCTCGCCATCTCGGTGGGCGGCGCCGAGCTCGCGCTGGACCTGCAGCACTGGGTCAACGACGGCCTGATGGTGTTCTTCTTCTTCGTCGTCGGGCTGGAGATCAAGCGCGAGCTGGTGATGGGGGAGCTCACCGACCGGCGGCGGGCGGCGGTGCCGGCGCTGGCCGCGGTCACCGGGCTGGCCGTCCCCGCGGTGGTCTACGCCGCGTTCAACCTCGGCAGCCCGGCGGCGTCGGCCTGGGGCGTGGTCATCTCCACCGACACCGCCTTCCTGCTCGGCGTGCTGGCGCTGGTCGGCCCCGCCTGCCCCGCCCAGCTGCGGCTGTTCCTGCTGACCCTGGCCATCGCCGACGACGTCGGCGCGCTCAGCGTGATCGCGCTGTTCTACACCGAGGAGCTCGCCGTCGGCCCGCTGCTCCTGGCCGTGCTCGGCCTGGCGCTGATGGCGGGGCTGCGCTACCTGCGGGTGTGGCGCGGACCGGCCTACCTGGTGCTCGGCGTCGCGGTCTGGGTGGCGATGTACGCCTCCGGCGTGCACCCGACCCTGGCCGGCGTCGTCATCGCGCTGGCCACACCTGCCTACCCGGCCCGGCGGGCGGAGGTGGAGGACGCCGCCCGCCGCACCCGCGCCTACCAGCAGTCGCCCAACCCCGAGTTCGCCCGGCTGGCCCGGCTGTCCATCGACCGGTCGGTGTCGGCCAGTGAACGACTGGAGCAGCTGTGGCAGCCGTGGACCAGCTTCGTCATCGTCCCGGTGTTCGCCCTCGCCAACGCCGGCGTCCCGCTGAACGGCGAGACCCTGCGCGCGGCCGCGACCTCGCCGGTGACCCTCGGCGTCGTCGCCGGCCTGGTCCTCGGCAAGCTCGCCGGCATCCTGCTGGGCACCGGCCTGGCGGTCCGCTTCCGGCTGGGCGAGCTCGCGCCGGGGCTGACCGGCCTGCAGCTGGCCGGTGGCGCGGCGCTGTCGGGCATCGGGTTCACCATCTCCCTGTTCATCGTCGACCTCGCCTTCGACGACGAGCTGCTCGCCGACGAGGCGCGGGTCGGCGTCCTGGCCGCGTCGGTGCTGGCGGCGCTGCTCGGGTGGGCGCTGTTCCGGCTCGCCGACCGGCGCCGTCCCCCCGGGGCCACCGGCCGCCCGGTGCTGCTGGACCCCCCGGTCGACCCCGAGCGCGACCACGTGCGCGGGCCGGTCGACGCGCCGCTGACCCTGGTCGAGTACGGCGACTTCGAGTGCCCGTTCTGCGGCCGGGCCACCGGCACCGTCGAGGAGCTGCGCGCGCGGTTCGGCGACCGGCTGCGCTACGTCTTCCGGCACGTCCCGCTGGTCGACGTCCACCCGCACGCGGAGCTGGCCGCCGAGGCCGCCGAGGCCGCCGCGGCGCAGGGCCGGTTCTGGGAGTTCCACGACCGGCTCTTCGCCGCCCAGGACCGGCTCACCGCCCCCGACCTGCTCGAGCACGCCGCCGCCGTGGGGCTGGACGTGCAGCGCTTCGCCCGCGACCTGGGGGCCAGCCGGTTCGCCCGCCGGGTCGAGGAGGACGTCGAGTCCGCCGAGGCCAGCGGCGTCGGGGGCACGCCCACCTTCTTCGTCGGCGGACGGCGGCACACCGGCCCGTACGACGCCGACACCCTCGCCGCCGAGCTGCTCGCCGCGGCGGGGGAGGACGGCTCGCCCCCGGTGGACGACGGTGTCGCCGGGCTGGCGCTGCCGGTGCTGGGGCCCCGTCGGGGCAGCGACCGGCCGGACCCGTCGCCGGACGCCGTGCAACCCGTCCCGGCCGACCTGCCCGTGAGCCCCGACCGCGGCGGCGCCTACCCCGAGCTCACCGATGCCCAGCTGGCGTTGCTGGAACGCCACGGCACCCGGCGCTGGTGCCCGGCGGGCGACACGCTGTTCCGCGAGGGGGACCCCGGCTACGACTTCCACGTCGTCGTGTCCGGCGCGATCGCGATCGTGGAGGACGCCGGCCGGGCCGACCAGCGGGTGCTCTCGGTGCACGGGGCGCGGCGCTTCCTCGGCGAGCTGGACCTGTTCAGCGGCCAGCCGGTGTCGCTCACCGCGCTCGTGATCCGCCCCGCCGAGACCGTCCGGCTGGACCACGACGGGCTGAAGGCGGCGTTCAGCGCCGACCCCGCACTCAAGGAGATGGTGCTGCGCGCGTTCCTGCTCCGCCGGTCCATGCTGCTCGAGCTGGCCGCGGACCTGCGCATCGTCGGGCGGTCCGGGTCCCCCGACAGCCGCCGGCTCCAGGACTACGCCCGCGACCGGCGGCTGTCGGCGACCTTCGTCGACCTGGACAGCTCCGGGGACGGCGCGGCGCTGCTGACCGAGCTCGGGGTCTCCGAGGAGGACCTGCCGGTCGTGGTGTGGCGGGGAGGTCGGGTGCTGCGCAACCCGTCCGACGCCGAGGTCACCGCGGCGGTGGAGGCGGGGGGCTGACGGCGGCGGTCACGCCGGCGACCAGGCCGGCGGCGGCCTCGATCGCCGCCTGCAGGTCCGCGGGGATGGTGCCGAGTACGGCCGGCCGGCGCGGCCAGGTCGGGGGACACGTCCCAGCGTGGCCGGGCCCACCGGGCCGCGCACCGGGGGGGGGGGGGGGGGGGGGCCCGCCCCCCGCCCCCCCCCCCCCCCCCGCGCCGGCCGGGGGGGGGGGGGGCCCCCCCGCGCCACCCCGGCCCATCCGCCG